>CAZBLT010000004.1:0-121008 GCA_964492745.1 uncultured Anaerolineaceae bacterium | reverse complement strand
TCGTCGGCAGGCTACCAAGTGATTCGAGAGCTTCCTTGTGGCCTCTAGGACCTTCGCCTGGTTGCGGTTCGTGTACCCTTGTGTTAGATTTGATTCGTTTCATGCCCGAACCGAGGATGCCATGGCCACCAGGCCACGTGCCAAGCTGGATGACACCTTCATCGAAGGACGCGATTGCGCCATCTGCGGCGAGTCCGCGCTGCAAGTGGTTCACCTGCCCAACCTGCCTGACTACGTGAACTGCAGCCACTGCAAGGCCGTCTTCCTGGTCGAAGAAGGCGGCGAGCGTGTTTTCTACGGCGAGATCCCCGAGGAATACCCGAAAACCGCCCAATTCGCCTTGCGCCAGTGGGCCTGGCCGGAAGCGGTCGCCAACCGCGCCCGCGAGGAGCGGCCTGCACCCGAACCCACATCTGCTCCCGAGGCCAGCGTGCCTCTCTCCCCGGAACCCGAGCCCGAAGCCGAAGACGATGCCGGATGGGCCAGGCTGCAAGACGAACCCTTGCCAGCCCCGGAGGCCGCCGAAATCACAGCCGAGACCTCTCGGGATGCGTTCGATTCCGGCGCACCACTCGAGCAGCCCGAACCCGACTTAGAGCCGCTCACACCACTGGAGCCCTACTATGGTGCCGCCCCGGCGGGGGATGAGAAGCTGATGCAGGAGCCACCTATCGAGGCCGCGCCCCCTATCCCGGAGAGCGAGCCGACTGAGGATGATTTTCTAGCAAGCCTGCGTCACTCAGCCGCCATCCCTCTCGAGTCAGAGCCCCTGGAAGCACCAAGCATCGAGGAGCCAACCAAAGAACACCCGTTGGAGGAGGTCGAAGGCCTGGAGGCCGAACCTGAGGATGGGGACTTGCTTGCGGCGCGGATAGAGGCGATCGCCGAAACCCCCGGGATCCAGCCCGAGGCCGAAGCTGTCGCCGACGAAGCCCCTGCGGAAGCCCCCAGGGAGGGCGTCGAGCCGCCTCCAGGGCAGCGCTACCGGGTGGTGATCCGCGGCGAGCGGGTGATCTTCCCCAGCGGGGAGTGCGCGCATTGCGGCCGCGACTCTGTCAAGGGGCGCCTGGCCGTGCATGGTACCCTGCCCCGCAGCCAGGGCATGGGCGACCGGAAGCCAACCACCTTCCAGGTTCCGCTTTGTGGGGACTGTTACCGCCGCGCCGCCCAACTCAGCAGCGACGCCAAAGCGGCCCGCCTTCAAGGCCACTTGATCTCGGCCATCGTCGGCATGGTTCTCGTCGTGGGCGCCTTGGCGATGGACCTCATCGATCCCCGCACGCTCGATCTGGCCGATGTCGCCATCATGGCCATCCTGCTTATTGTAGGCTACGTCGGCACCGCCCTGGTGTTGCTCAACCGAGTGGGATCCTATCCCCCACCGCCGGATGCGGCCTATGTCCAGTCCACCCTGTTGGTGCCGCGCGAGACCCAGGGTCTGGAGACGGCCTTCGAGTGGCGCAATGAAGGCTATGCCACCCGATTCTACGAGGCCAACTACGCCAACGCCCTGGGGAAGGTGACGGCGGTGAAGGATCGCGCCGCTCTCGAGCCCCCCGCAGAAGGATTACAAGACTAGCCCCCTTCCATCCGCCGAGAACTTGCCATAGGCGGAGCAGGCTCCGGAGGCCTGAAAATCCGCCACTTCGGCCTCTGGCTGTCGCCCGCATGATACAGCCGTTTCCTCTTTCGCCTAGTCGGATCGTGTCAAGCGCCTATCCTACGATCCCTGGAATCCCCTGCTCCCCGGCGCGAAGGGAGCGGGGTGCGCGCCTGATATAATATTCGTTTGGCCTACCCCAGGCAGGTAGACTCCCTTGAAAGAAGGTGCCTCCTGTGGCTCAGGATAAGATCATCGTTGTCGGTGCCAGGGAACACAATCTCAAGAATCTGAGCGTCGAGATCCCCCGCGACCGCCTGGTCGTGATCTCGGGCATCTCAGGTTCGGGCAAGTCCTCCCTGGCTTTTGACACCATCTTCGCCGAAGGGCAGCGGCGCTACGTCGAATCGCTTTCGGCCTATGCCCGGCAATTCCTGGGCCAGCTAGAAAAGCCAGACGTCGATTACATCGAGGGGCTCTCGCCCGCCGTCTCCATCGACCAGCGCGGCGTCTCGCACAACCCCCGCTCTACCGTCGGCACCGTCACCGAAATCTATGATTACCTGCGGCTCCTATTTGCGCGCATCGGCCAGCCACACTGTCCAATCTGCGGGCGTGAGGTCATACGACAGAGCGCGCAGGAGATCGTAGATGCCGTGGCAGCGCTGCCGCCGGGCAGCCGCATCATGATACTGGCACCCATGGTTCGCGGCCGCAAGGGCACCCACGGCGCCGTGCTCGAGGAGCTCCGCCGGTCGGGATTCGTGCGGGTGCGGGTGGACGGCGAAGTCCGCTCGCTGGATGAGGATATCCGACTTGACCGCTACAAGAAACACAACATCGAGGCCGTAGTGGACCGCCTGATCATCGAGCGCATTTCGGGTGAGGAACAGGAGGCCTTTCTCAGCCGTCTGACCGATTCGATCGAGACCGCGCTTCGTTGGGGAGAGGGCATGATGATCGCAAACGACCTCAGTGCCGACCCACCCCAGGATTTGCTGTTCTCCGAGCACTTGGCCTGCCCCGAGCATGGCACTTCTCTAGCAGAGATCGAGCCGCGCACGTTCTCCTTCAACACCCCCCACGGCGCCTGCCCCAAGTGCCAGGGACTGGGGAGCAAGCTTGAGATCGACCCAGACCGCGTGATCCCCGACCGCACCATGTCGATCGCCGAGGGTGCCCTGGCGGTGATGAACTGGGGCAATCAGATCCGTGACCAGGCTGGCTACTACTGGCAGATGATTGAAGCCGTCGCCGAGGCCTACGGCATCGATCTGGACGCGCCGGTCTCGGAGCTCCCCGAGGAGAAGGTAAATCTGATCCTGTACGGCACCGGTGATGAGCAGATCTCCATCCGCTACACCACACGTGAGGGCCGGGTTTCAACCTTTAAGACGGCCTACGAGGGCGTGATCGGCAACCTCGAGCGGCGCTATCAAGAGACTCAATCTGACTATATCCGCGGGCGCATCCAGGAGTACATGTCCGAGCGCCCCTGCCCGGCCTGCCACGGCCAGCGGCTGCGCCCAGAGGCGCTGGCGGTGACGGTCGATGGTGTCAACATCGTCGAGGTGACCCGCTGGCCGGTGCAGCGCAGCCTGGCCTGGGTCCGCCGCTTGAAGGCCGATGACGGACCCTTGAGCGAGAGGCAGCGGATGATCGCCAGCCGCGTTCTCAAGGAAGTCGAGGATCGCCTTGGCTTCCTGGTCAATGTTGGACTGGATTACCTCACCCTCGACCGCTCGGCCGGGTCACTCTCCGGAGGCGAGGCGCAGCGCATCCGCCTGGCGACTCAGATCGGATCGCGCCTGATGGGCGTCCTCTACGTGCTTGATGAGCCTTCCATCGGCCTGCACCCTCGCGATAACGCCCGGCTGATCCGCACGCTCGAGGGCATGCGCGACCTGGGCAACACGGTGCTGATCGTCGAGCACGACGAGGCCACCATCCGCGCCGCGGACTGGGTGATCGACCTGGGCCCAGGAGCCGGTGAGGCCGGCGGCCGCGTCGTCGCACAAGGAACCGTGGAAGAGATCATCGCCGACTCCGAGTCGGTTACCGGCCAATATCTGGCCGGCAAACTCCACATCCCCGTGCCTGCAATCCGCAGGTCAGGCAACGGCGCCTACTTGACCATCCGGGGAGCACGCGAGAACAACCTAAAGAACATCGATGTCCGCATCCCCCTGGGCTGCTTCGTGTGCATCACCGGGGTCTCCGGCTCCGGGAAGTCGACGCTGATGGTGGAGGTGCTCTATAAGGCTCTGGCGCGCAAACTGCATGGCTCGCGCGTCCAGCCAGGGGATCATGACGAGATCGAAGGCCTCGAGCACATTCAGAAGGTCATCAATATCGACCAGAGCCCCATCGGCCGCACTCCGCGCTCCAACCCCGGCACCTATACAGGGCTCTTTGACCATATTCGGGCGCTGTATGCCGAACTGCCCGAATCAAAGGTGCGCGGCTACAAGCCCGGCCGCTTCTCCTTCAACGTGCGCGGCGGGCGCTGCGAAGCCTGCCAGGGGCAGGGTCAGCTCCGGATCGAAATGCAATTCCTTCCCGATATCTATGTCCCCTGCGAGGTCTGCCATGGGGCCCGCTTCAACCGCGAGACGCTCCAGGTACGCTTTAAGGGCAAGACGATTGCGGATGTGCTCGATACCACCATCGATGAAGCGGTCGAATTCTTCGGAGCCTTCCCTGCCATGGTGCGGAGGCTGAAGACCCTCCAGGATGTGGGCCTGGGCTACCTTAAGATCGGGCAGCCGGCCCCCACTCTTTCAGGGGGAGAGGCGCAGCGCGTGAAGCTCTCACGCGAGCTTTCCCGCCGCGGCAACGGCCACACCCTCTACGTTCTCGACGAGCCTTCCGTCGGACTGCACGCCGCCGATGTCCACAAGCTCATCGACGTCCTGCAGAAGCTTGTAGAACAGGATAATACGGTGCTCATCATCGAGCACCACCCCGACATCATCAAGGTTGCCGACTGGATTATCGATCTGGGGCCGGAGGGCGGCGATCTCGGCGGAGAGGTCATCGCCGAAGGCACGCCTGAAGATATCTGCCAGAACCCTCGATCCTACACGGGACAATTCCTCCAGACGCACCTGGCGCGCGAGCGTGAACCGACCACAGCCTGAAGCCGCCGCTCTGACGCAGCTTTTCTCCTTGCACCGTTTGGGATATCATGGCAACCTGTCGCGGCAGGCGAGAACACTATGGCAGAGACCTTCGATGCCATCATCATCGGAGCAGGGATCATGGGTGCCAGCACGGCCTATCAGCTGGCTCAACGGGGTTTGCGCATAGCCCTGCTCGAGAAAGACTCGATTGGAGCAGGCTCAACCGGTAAATCCTCAGCCATCATTCGCCAGCACTACTCGAACGAAATCACCGCCTGCATGGCCTATCACAGCCTGCAAGTCTTCCACAATTTCAAGGAGCTTGTGGGCGGCGAGTGCAGCTTCGTCCATACGGGTTTCCTGGTCCTGACCCGCGAGGAGGATCTCGAAGGGCTGCGGGCCAATATCGCGCTTCAACGGCGGGTGGGCATAGAAACCGAGCTGCTTAGCGTCGAGGAGGTTCGCGAGCGCTGGCCCTCCCTCGAGACGCAGGATCTGGTGGCGGCAGCCTACGAGCCGCTCTCTGGGTACGCCGACCCCAATCTGACCTTGAACAGCTATGTCCAGGCTGGCCGCCGCCTGGGTGTCCGCCTTTTCCAGGATACTCCGGCGACGGCCATTCGCCTCGATTCCGGCAAAGTGCTCGGCGTCGATACGCCCAGGGGGGCATTCGACGCTCCCCTCGTTCTCAATAGTGCCGGACCATGGGGTGCGAGCGTCGCTGCCCTGGTCGGCGTGCAGGTGCCTATCAACCCCTGCCGGGTCCAAGTGGCGCTATTCCGCCGCCCCCGACCTGGGCTCGAGCACCCCGTAGTGGCCGACTTCGTCAACGCCGTCTATTGGCGTACCGAGACGGGTGAGCAGACGCTCGTGGGCCTGATCGATCCTGAGGAGGCCCATGCCATCGTGGACCCCGATGCCTACAATGAGCGAGTGGATGTGGATTTTGCGGCTGACATAGGCGAAAGGCTCGTGCGGCGCTTCCCTGCGATGTCCGAGGCCGATTTCACCGGCGGATTCGCGGGCCTCTACGCCATCACTCCGGACTGGCATCCGATCATGGATGAACTCGTCCCCGGAAGCGGCCTCTTCATTTGCGCGGGATTCAGCGGCCACGGATTCAAACTTGGGCCTGCTGTCGGCCGGATGGCGGCGGCAATGAT
Source organism: uncultured Anaerolineaceae bacterium (assembly GCA_964492745.1). Classification (GTDB taxonomy): domain Bacteria; phylum Chloroflexota; class Anaerolineae; order Anaerolineales; family E44-bin32; genus E44-bin32. Next base: position 115,123 of record CAZBLT010000004.1, on the reverse strand, counting down.
GCTTGGCGAGGAAGATCCGGAGTTCGACCGGCGCCTCTTCCGGCTGAGTCGCTATGCAGAAGACAAGCCTGTGAGAGGCCAGTACGAATACAGCATTGTGGGCTGAGCACGGGCAGCCTTCGCACGCCAGGCAGCTGTGGCCGGCGCTTTCACTCGTAGCGCAGAGCCTCCACTGGCTCCAGATCGGCGGCGCGCTTGGCCGGATAGAGACCAAAGAAGAGGCCCACCGCCGCCGAGAAGAGCGTGGCCAGGAGCACGGAGTCCAGCCCCACGCGCGGCACCAAGTCCGCATCAGAAGCGGCCGCGATCACCCGCACCAGCTCCGACAATCCCCACCCCAGGCCTATACCAATCAGCCCCCCCATTAGGCTGAGCAAAGCCGACTCGGTCAGGAACTGGAGCAGGATATCGCTCTTCCGGGCGCCAACTGCCTTCCGCAGGCCGATCTCGCGGGTGCGTTCGGTCACGGAGACTAGCATGATATTCATGATCCCGATGCCGCCCACGAGCAAGGAGATGGCCGCAATTCCGCCTAGAAAGATTGTCAGCACATTGGTGATTGTTCTGGCCGTATCGAGGAAATCCTGCTGAGTGAAGATGGTGAAGTCGTCCTCGCCGATCGGCGTACGATGACGGGTGCGAAGAATGCCGGCGATCTCCTCGCTCGCCGCGGGCACCGCCTCGGCGCTGATGGCCTGAACGATGATCATATCCACGGAGTCCCGCGAACGACGGAACAGTCGCGCTTGGGCCGTGGACATCGGTACGTAGATTTGCTCATCGGGATTGCTGAACCCTGAGCCACCCACCGGGGCGGTCACGCCCAGGACCCGGAAGGGTTGGCCCTCAACGCGGATGGTCTCCCCCACCACGCCCTGCGATCGTCCGAAGAGGCTCTCGGCCGCATCCGGGCCCAATACCACCACCGCGGAGCGCCCCAGCATGTGTACCTCACTGATGAATTCCCCCTCCATCACCTCCACGTTGCGCACTGTTTCGTAGTCCGGCGTCACCCCCATCCCCCGTGTTATCAGGCTCTCGCCGGAGAAGGAAAGCTCCACATTACCCGACAGGATCGGGGCCACCCCGATGACGGAGGGTGCGGCAAAGGGATCACGCATGGCCTCGGCGTCCCCCAGAGTTAGAGGCTCTGGGTTGCGCACCTCCTCGCTTCCGCCACGGATGACAAAGAGCAGATTCGTTCCGATGCCGCTGATCGAGCCGGTGATGGTGTCCTGCGCGCCGCGACCGATGGAGAGCATGGCGATCACCGCTCCCACGCCAATCACGATGCCCAGCACGGTCAGCGCAGAGCGAACTTTGTTGCTTGAGAGGCTATCAAGCGCCTCGATGAAGTTTTGCCAGAGTTGCATGTTGGCTGTTCCTAGCCTCCAATACACCCATAGCCCGCCGGCGGACTCATGGCCGCGCCCTCGTTATACCTACCCATCCTCGGCCACGACCAGCCCATCCCGCAAGTGCACAACCCGCTGCGTCATGGCGGCGATTTCAGGATCATGGGTGACGAAGATCAGCGTCGTGCCAAATTCCTCATTCAGATTCAGAAGGATCCGCATCACTTCTTCGCCCGACTTGGAATCCAGGTTGCCGGTGGGCTCATCCGCCAGAATGATCGCAGGGTTATTGACCAGCGCCCTGGCAATGGCGACTCTCTGCTGCTGACCGCCGGAGAGTTCATTCGGCCGGTGATATAGCCGGTCTCCCAAACCCACGGCTTCCAGCGCCTCGATGGCGCGCTTGCGCCGCCCATTGGCGATTCCAGCATAGCGCATGGGCAGTTCCACGTTGCTCAACGCCGTTTGGCGTCCGAGGAGGTTGAAACTTTGAAAGACGAACCCTACCTTGCGGTTCCGGATTTCCGCAAGCTGGTCATCCTTGAGATCGGCTACTTGCTCGCCATCCAAACAGTAGCTGCCGGAGGTGGGCCGGTCCAAGCAGCCCAAGATGTTCATCAGGGTGGACTTGCCCGAGCCGGAGGGTCCCATGATGGAGATCACCTCCCCCCGGGCGACGTTCAGGCTCACGCCCCGCAGAGCGTGGACCTCCACCTCCCCCATCTTGTAGACCTTCGTCAGGTCGCGGGCCTCGATGACCCAATCGGTCATTGTCCGCCCCTGAAGAAGGGTGGGCCACCGCCCTGCTCGAATTCCATCGGCGGATTCAGGACCACCAGATCGCCTACTTCGAGATCCCCTTCAAGCACCTGGCTATTGGTCTCAGAGGAGACCCCCAGCTCGACAGTTACAGGGGTGAGTTCTCCCTGGCGCAACACGTAGACCACCCGTCGCCCATCGCGCAATCTCACCGCGCGGTTGGGGATTTGCAACGCATCCTCAACCTCCTCGGCGACGATATTCACCGCCGCTGTCATCCCAGGCCGCACAAGCCCATCCGCATCCAGGATTTGCACCGTCACAGGGAAATTCACCACGCCCTGCGCTGCCATCCCGACCAGGCCGATTTCGACCACTTCTCCCTGATAGACTTTATCCGGGACGGCGTCGAATGTAAGCTCGACGGGCTGCCCCATGCGCACGCGGTTCACGTCGACTTCGGATAGTTCCACATCCACCAGCAGCCGGGAGAGGTCAGCCAGTCCAAAGGCTGGAGAACCGGCCGAGACACGGTCACCGGGCATCACATGCACGGCAGTGATCGTTCCGCTGAATGGTGCGCGCACATGGGCCATCTCCAGCGTGGCGCGGGCGGCATCCACCCGCGCCTGTGCAGCGGCGATCTCATCCGCGTCTGGGCCGTCCTTCATGCGCTCCCACTCCCTCTTGGCATCTTCGAGCCGGGCCTCTGCCAGCGCCACCTCCGCGTCCAGGAGCGCTTGCTCCGTCTCCGAGGGGTACCCCAGATACCAATTCAAATTCCGTAACGCAGAATCGCGCTCCTTACGTGCATTGGCCAGAGCGAGTAAGGCTGCGGCTCGTTGCGGATCGTCCTCGGGTCTCCCCTTCACACGCCGGAAGGCCGCATCGGCATCCTCGACTTTCTTCTCCGCCAGCACCAGGTTGGCACGGGCGGCATTGATCGTATCCTCGCTGGCCCGCCGGCCTTGCTGGCGGACGTTACGCTTGTAGATGGCGTCTTCCAGCGCATCCTGGGCCTGCGCCAGTTCCAGTTGCGCGGCGGCCTTCTCCTTCTCATAATCCTGCAGATCCTCCAGCGCCTTCTCGGCCGTCACCAGATCGGCCCGGGCCAGGAGCACCTGGGAGGGTAGCGAGGTCGATTCAAGTGTCGCCAGAATGGCATCCTTGGCCACAGGGTCGCCGAGAGCCACAAAGACATCTTCGACGATGCCCGTGGTTTGGAAGACCAATTGCGCCGATTGGTTGGCTCGGACAGTGCCGGTGGCGCCCACAGTGGCTGACAACGCACCTCGCGTCACGGGCAAGGTCTGCAGGTTCTCGAGGTCCCTCTCCGCCCTCACGGCGCCCCGATACCGCAGCCCGAAAAACGCTGCCGCGAGGATGGCCGCGGCCACTCCGATCCAAATCCAACGCCTCATATTCCGTCATCCTCCAATTAGGTAAGGGTTAACCACAATCCGAAGCGTGTTGTTCTTACAGCCGGCATACATTGTAACCGATGCGCCGGATTCACCATGGGGTTTGTGACAACTATCACGCCCTGGTGTGACTTTCGAGACTAATATCTGACCACTTTGGTCTGTATCATCAAGGCGCCTCAGCCGACCGGACGGGATTCTTGGAGCGATTCTATGGCCGCCGACACTGAGATCCAAATCGATCGCAAAGCCCGCATGAAGATACCCTACGAGCCCCAGCGGGCCAGGCCGCCCGAGGAGCGCGTGAAGGACTTCGAGCCCACCTTCATCCCACTCACGCCGGAGGAGGCCATGCGGGCAGCCGAGCGCTGTATCCACTGCCCGGATCCCTCGCCCTGTGTGGAGGCCTGCGAGGCCCACAACCACATCCCCGAGGCCCTCTGGCTCATCGAGCAAGGGGATTTCATCGGCGCCGCGGAGATATATCGCCAGACCAGCACTATGCCGGAGATATGCGGGCGAGTTTGCCCTCATGAGAAGCTGTGCCAGGGCGCATGCGTGCGTAATAAGCGTGGCGAGCCCGTGACGACCGGCGCGCTGGAGGCTTTCGTTGCCGATTATCAGCGAGCGCACGGCGAAGTGCGCATCCCCGTCGGACCGGCCACCGGCAAGCGCGTGGCCATCGTCGGCTCGGGCCCCTCTGGCCTGGCATGCGCCGAGCAGCTCGTGCGCCAGGGGCATGACGTAACAATCTTCGAGGCCATGCCCGCGCCAGGTGGGCTTCTGGTATATGGCATCCCCAACTTCAAGCTGCCCAAAGACGTCGTTCGGGCCGTGATCGGCGACCTCGAGCGAGCAGGCGTGCAATTCGTGCTCAACACCCGCATCGGCAAAGACAAGACCATCGACGATCTTTTCGGTGAGGGCTTCCATGCCGTTTTCGTGGGTGTGGGCACCGGCGTGGACGCCAAGATGGACGTCCCCGGCGCCGATCTGCCCGGCGTCTACCAGGCGACCGAGTTCCTGGTGCGCGCCAACGTCGATCCCGCTCTACTGCCCCCTGATCTCCAAGGCAAGCCTGAAATCGGGGAGCGTGTCGCCGTGGTCGGGGGCGGAGATACAGCCTCCGATTGTCTGCGCAGCGCCCTGCGACTGGGCGCGAAGGAGGTCGTGTGCCTCTACCGCCGCACCGAGGCCGAAATGCCTGGCGGCGAGAAAGACCGAGAGCTGGCCCGCGAGGAGGGGGCCCAGTTCCGTTTCCTCACCCAGCCCGTGCGTTTCATCGCCGGCCCCGATGGGCGCGTGAATGCGGTGGAATGCCTGCAATGTGAACTGGGGGAGCCAGATGAGAGCGGCCGGCGGCGGCCGGTCCCGATCGAAGGATCGAATTTTACGGTCGAGGCCGACACCGTCATCCTGGCCCTGGGCTATTGGCCCGATCCCACCATCGGAGAGACGACCCCCGGCCTGAAGACCCGCAAATGGGGCCTGATCGAGGTCGATCCCGAGACCGGAACCACCTCCCGTGAGGGCGTCTTCGCCGGCGGCGATGCGGTCACGGGACCCAACCTCGTGGTCAGCGCCATGGCCGCTGGAAGGCGCGCCGCTCGCTCCATAGGGGAGTATCTCAACGGCAAGTAGATAACCCGATCACGCTCCCAATCCGAAGCGCCCCACATACCCTGCGGGGCGCTTCGTTGCACCTTGCCTGCGGCGGCTATAATTCCTGCATGTCCAGCCGATCGAATGCCCCTCCCAAATCTCGGAATTCCCGCGACTTGGGCGCCCGTATCAAGCAGGAGGCCCGGCGGCTGGGATTCGACCTGGCGGGAATCACCAGTCCCGATCCGCCTGGCCACCTCGAGATCTACCAGCGTTGGCTCGCCGCCGGCTATCACGCCGGGATGGGTTATCTCGCAACTGCGCGAGCGCGCTCACGCCGCGCCGACCCTCGCCAAATCCTCCCCGAGGTCCGCTCGATCCTCGTCGTCGCCGTTAACTACGGACCCGGCATGGTTGCCGGCGACGCCCGGGTGGCCTCCTATGCATACGGCGAGGACTACCACCACATCCTCCCGGCCCGCCTGCAGCGCCTAGTCACATGGATCGAGCAGGCGGTCGGACGGCCAGTGCCACATAGGATCTATGCGGATACAGGCCCGCTCCTGGAGCGCGAATTGGCACAACGTGCCGGGCTCGGGTGGATCGGAAAGAACACCTGCCTGATCCATCCCAAGGGCGGATCCTATTACCTGCTGGCCGAGGTCTTGCTCGGCTTGGAGCTCCCTCCCGATCAACCTTTCGAATCAGACCGCTGCGGATCCTGCACCCGCTGCATCGATGCCTGCCCCACCGCCTGCATCTTGCCCAACCGGACGCTCGATGCCAAGCGCTGCATCTCGTACCTTACGATCGAGGAAAAGGGGTCTATTCCTATCGAGCTGAGGGCCAAAGTGAGCCAATGGGTCTTCGGCTGCGACATCTGTCAGGAAGTGTGCCCATGGAACCAGCGGTTCGCAAGGCCATCTGCCGATCCTGCCTGGCAGCCGCGCTCCTTTCTGGACCCTCCCACCCTTGCGGATTTTCTTGCCCTGCGAGCAGGCTCCTGGAGAGCCCCCCTCCGCAACAGCCCTTTGGAGCGTCCCCGGAGACGAGGCCTGGTCCGCAATGCCGCCATTGCGGCGGGCAATCTGCGCGATCCCAAGCATGTCCCCCAACTGACCCACCTGCTCACAGCCGACCCGGAGCCGATCGTTCGGGCTCATGCCGCCTGGGCGTTGGGCGAGATCGGGCATGGGCAGCAGGCACTATCGAGCGCCCTGGAGGCCGAGGGTGACGATCGAGTCCGAGAGGAGATCCGGCTGGCACTGGCGCGCAGGAGCTGAGGCCCTTCGGGCCCAGCGAGCAAACCCATCCATGGGCTGCACCCCGATCTCGGCCGGGGCGCAGGGTCCTCGTGCGGCGGTGTCTACGGCGTGGGCGTCGCCGTGGCTTCCCCACCCGCGCGCGGCGTGAAGGTCGGCGTGGGTGTGGCAATGTTCACGGGCACGATCAGGATCTGGCCCACGCCAATCGCATTCGGGTCATCGATCTCATTTCGTTCGGCGATCGCTTCGGCCGTGCTGTTGAATTGGGCCGCGATGGTTTCGAGCGTGTCGCCGGGCTCGACGACGTACTCGATTTCCTGGCCTGGCAGGAGATTCTCAGGAAGTGGCGTCTTCGTAGGCGGCGTGAAGTCAGGTTGCGGAATGACCAATTCCACGTTCACAAAGAGCTGATCGGGGTCAGTGATTTCGTTGGCTGCCATGAGCAGCACAACATCCACATCAAACTTCTCCGCAATCGAGAAGAGCGTATCTCCGGGCTCGACAATGTAGGTGAGCGGGCCTTCCGGAGTAGGTGTGAGGCTGGGCTCCAGCGTGTCCGTGACCGTGGGGGTTGAGGTCGGCGGCGGTGGCGTCACCGTAGCGGTTGCGGTTGGCGTGGCCGAAGCCAGGAAACCCGGCAACGCTGGGGGGGTTTCTCCGCCAAACCAGAGCACCACCAGGAAGATTCCAACGAGAAGCAGCACGACCGCCAGTCCGCCCAAGATCAGCGGTGCGAGTCGTTCACGTCGCCTGCGGTACGCCATGATGACGTCCGAAGCGTTTCCTTCTTTCTCAGTCATGGCTCACTCTCCCCTCCTCAGGCGCCGGCAGAGGCCTGTCGAATAGGCGTCGCTCATTTTACCCGAAATTGCCCCCGGTCTTTTCCCTTTCTAGAACACATGTTCGATTCTACTTCCACGGGGCCACGACGAAGGAGAGTACTGGATCGAGGATCCCCATCCAGGAGGCGTCGGTATGCCCTCCCGGATGACGCAGGAACTCATGAGAGAGCCCCTCGCGTTGGAGATGCTCTGAGAAACGCTCGATCTCCCCCCGGAAGGCCGCTTCGCCATCCCCGGCGCTCAGGAAAATGTGCGCCGGATAGGCCTGCTGGGCTCCTACGATGACGAAGGGGTCATAGGCCGGCCGCGGGTTGTTGTATGCGAGTGCCGGACTGAGGACCGCCAGGGTTCCGATGCGATCCGCATGCCGCAGCCCAATTTCCAGCGCCCAAACACCTCCCCGCGAGATGCCCGCCAAGGCCCTGGCACGGGCCTCTGGCACCGTCCGATAGGTTGCATCGATGAATGGGATCACGCCCTCCAGGAACTCCTCTTCATAGGAGCCTGGACCACCATCACTTTTCGTGAAGAGCGGTTCCGGTTGGAGAGGCATGACCGCCACGAAAGGAGGCCACCCCCCACCTCCAATACCCCGGTCGAGATGCTCCTTCAATCCTAGACCGAGCCAATGTTGCTCATCTTGCGGGTACCCATGGAGCAGGTAAAGCACAGGATAGCGCTTGGAGACCTCCTCGGCATAGCAGGGTGGAAGGTACACTTGCACCGGCACCTCCATCCCCACCACCGCTCCTGGATAATGAGTAGCCACGAGGGTCCCCTCGCCCCGCTCACAAGCGAGCTTCCGAGTTGGGGCGGGCGCTCCCTGGGTCGGCGCAGAGGTGGGCTCCGCAGGGGCGAGCGGAGTGCGCCCGGCGGCGGGCTGGGTTGCTTTGGGGATCAGTTCGACTCGACGATGCGCCGGCGCAGTCCCACACGCTGCGAGCAAGAGAAGCGGCATCAGCGCACCCACGAAGCTCTTCATGCCGCGCTCCCGGGATCATGCAGGGGGACACCCGAGGCGCCCTTGCGGATCATGAGCACCTCCGCGAGGATCGCCAGGGCGATCTCCTCCGGAGTCTCCGCGCCCAGATCCAGGCCGACCGGGGCGCGGATCGTGGCCACCGCCTCCTGCGGAAACCCGCGCTCGAGCAAGCGCTCACGGATCACACGCGCCTTCGTCTTTGAAGCCACCAGGCCGATGTAGGCCGGGGGCGGATCCCAGCGCAAGATCTGATCCAGCGCGGGTTCATCCCAACCCCATGTGGCCACGACGACATAGCTCGCGCCGTCGCCGGTCACCGGGAGCGGAGCCAGGCTGCCCGTGGCTTCATCGTATTCCACTCGCTCGACCCTGGCAGCGGTGGGAAAATGATTGGGCTGGGCATAATCCTCCCGATCATCAACGACCATCAAGCGCATGCCGAGAAGGTCCGCCATCTTCGCCAACGGGCGGGCAACATGACCCGCGCCCAGGATATAGAGTGTTGCCTCAGGTTCCAGCACTTCGATGAACACCTCCACGGCGCCCCCGCAGAGCCCTACGCTCTCAGGATCATCTTGGGTGGAAAACACGTAGCGCTCCAAGCGGCTCCGCCGCTGAGCCAGCGCCTCACGGGCATGCTCGATCACCCGCAGTTCCAGCGTGGCGCCTCCGACCGTCCCCAGAATCCGGCCATCCTTCCACACCAGCATCCTGGCCCCCGCATGCCGCGGGGCCGAGCCGCGCGCGGAAACGACGGTTGCCAGGGCCACTCGTTCCCCGCGGGCCAGCGAATCCAAGGCAGCCTGCATCACACGCTCAAACTCTCGCATGCGCCCTCATCCCCCTAGATTGCCCGTATCATACTCCACACTCGGCCGGCTTTTCCAGCGTAGCGTGGCCGACCGCCAACCAGGCTCAATTACGACCGCTTCAGGTTATAATCGCTGTCATGCGCTATTACGTCTGGACCGCCGGCTGTCAGATGAATGTGGCCGACTCGCAGCGGGTCGCCGCCTCGCTCGAGGCGTTGGGCTACGAGCCCTGCGATCGCGCCGAGCAGGCCGATGTCATCGTCCTCAATACCTGCGTGGTTCGCCAAAGTGCGGAGGACCGGGCGCATGGCCGTCTTAGCTCGCTCCGTCCCCTCAAGCAAAAGCGGCCCGATCTGGTCATCAACTTGATGGGCTGCATGGTGGGAGTTAAGGGCAGCGACCGCCTGCGCCAGGTCTACCCCCACGTGGATGTATTCTCTCCGCCCTCGGATCCCGAACCGCTGCTCACATACCTGCTCGCCAAAGCCGGGAAGCAGCAATGGCTGGATGAGACTCGGCGGCGTTTCGCTATCATGGACGAGGAGCTTCGCTTGCCCAAGCATGAACGCGGCAAGCTGGTATCGGCCTATATTCCAATTGTCTATGGGTGCTCGCATGCCTGCACCTTTTGCGTGATCCCCTACCGGCGAGGGCCTGAGCGCAGCCGACCTATGGCTCAGATCCTGGCTGAGGCCCGAAGTCTGGTTTCGCAGGGCGTGCGCGAGATCACCCTCCTGGGCCAGATCGTCGATCGCTACGGATTCGACCTCGGGGGTGGCGCCAGCCTGCCCGCCTTATTGCGGGCTCTCCACGAGATCGATGGCCTGAAGCGCATCCGCTTCCTCACCTCGCATCCAAACTGGATGAACGATGAGCTGCTCGCGTCTGTGGCCGAGCTGCCCAAGGTCTGCGAACACATCGAAGTGCCAGTGCAGGCAGGCGATGACGAGATTCTTCGCCGCATGAAGCGCGGCTACACAGCCGAGGATTACCGCCGGTTGATCGCCCGTATCCGAGCGTGGATCCCCGGTGCCGCCATCGCCACGGATATCATCGTCGGCTTTCCGGGGGAAACCGAGGAGCAATTCCGACGCACCTTCGACTTGCTCACGGAACTGCGGCTCGACGTAGCGCATCTGGCCCGCTATTCCCCTCGCCCACAAACCGTATCCGCGCGCCGGATGCAGGACTCCGTCCCCGAAGAGGAGAAGATGCGCCGCTTCCGTCTGCTAGAGGAGCTGCAAGCCGGAATCGCGGCCGACATCAACGCCGGCTACCTGGATCAGACCGCCGAGGTGCTGGTCGAGTCGCAGGAAAACGGGCGCTGGCGTGGCCGCACCCGCACCAATAAGCTGGTCTTCTTCGAAGACGAAGGCGAGTGGCTCGGGCGCTTGGCGCCCGTCCGCATCACCTGGACCGGCCCCTGGAGCATGATCGGGGAAGTGGCCCTCAAGGAAGCCGGCCTCGCCCATAGAACTCAAGCCGAGGCAATCTAGACGCAACCATGGCCTCCCGGGCCTGCTTCCGGGATCCTGCAAGGCTTCATCCCCTGGACTTTGTGTGTTCCAAGCTCCCCCTTGACCGAAGGTGCGCTCGGCTGTAGCATGCAGAGTGAAGGAGAAGAAGAGCCTGCGTGATTTTGCGCGCGAGCGCTCACAGGAGGCAACACCATGTCCCACACTTTAGCCCATTCCCGCCTGCTCAACGTCACCCTGATCGTCATCGCTCTCGGCCTGACTTCCTGCAATTTCCCCGGCCTTCAGGCGACGCCCGACCCCTTCCCAACCTATGCGGCCCAGACGGTGGAGGCACGTCTCACGGAGGCTGCTGGGCAGACGCCCCTGCCATCCCTGCCACCGCCGGCCACGGTCACCCCGGAGCCGGCCTCCCCAACGCCAGAGCCGGCCTCGCCAACCGTCACTAACACACCCATCCCCACAGAGACGGAGGTCCCCTGCGACCAGGCGGCCTTCATCGCCGATGTGACCATCCCAGATGGCACCATCCTTTCTCCCGGCGAATCCTTCACCAAGACCTGGCGCCTGCGCAATACCGGATCCTGCACCTGGACCTCGGGGTATGAATTGCTCTTCAAAGAGGGGGATGCCATGGGAGGGCCAGCCTCCAAGCAGCTCACAACCGGGACCGTCGCACCGGGCCAAACGGTGGACATCAGCGTCGACCTGACTGCCCCGAACACCGAGGGCTCCTATAAAGGTTTCTGGTGGATCCGCTCCAGCTCGGGGGTCATCTTTGGCGTCGGGACCTCAGGGGATGTGCCCTTCTACGTCGAGATCAAAGTGGCCGAACCCACGCCCACCCCTTACCCTGTGCTCTCGAGCGGGAAGTTCGATCTGAAGCAGACCTATTCCGTGGATCTGGACACAGGAGAAACTGCACCCTCCAGCGGGGCGCGAGATCTCTGGTTCCGGGCGGTCTCCGCGTCCGAGAAATACCTCGTTCCTCAAAATTCTGCCCAAGTGAAGCACATGGGAAGCTCGCCGCCAAGCCTGGCCGATTGCATGTCGGCTTCCCTCTCCACCGCCTCCATCTCGTTGGACGACATCTCGGAAGGATCCTGGCTTTGCTACATCACCAACCAGGGCAATTACGGTCGACTGGAGATCGAAGACATCCTAAGCAACGGGACACAGACCCTCAAGATCGACCATAAAACTTGGGACACCTAGACGCCGGGAAGAACCCGAGAAGCCCTCCCTGCGCAACCTCCGCTCCCCCGCCAAGTGGCGGGGGAGCATAGATTCCGTCGCTGGCCCGATCACAAGGAGCTGGGGAAGATTCCGCGGGGCCGCTTGCATACCTAGGCGTGCGAGACCAGCCTTCGGTGCTACAATCAATGCGCATTGGGACCCCCAAAGGAGTGAATGATGCCAGCGAAGCCGCGTCTGTTCCTTATCGATGGACACGCCCTCGCCTATCGCGCCTACTTCGCTCTGACCGGAGCAGGGGGTGGGGATCGCTGGATCACCAAGTCGGGCGAGCCCACAGCAGGGATCTACGGCTTCACTTCCGTGCTTTTGCGCCTGCTCGAGCAAGAAGCTCCAGAGTACCTTGCCGTCTGCTTTGACGCCGGCACCTCCTCCAGGGATAAGCTCTACCCCGAGTACAAGGCCACCAGAGACAAGATGCCCGATGATCTGCGCCTTCAACTTAAGCGCATGCGCGAGATGGTCGCCACCTTTGGCATACCTATCCTCGAGGTAGAGGGATACGAGGCCGACGACGTCCTGGGAACCGTGGCCCGCCAAGCGGCCGAGCAAGGCGTGGAAGTCATCATACTCACCGGGGATCGCGACCTGCTTCAACTTGCGGACGATAGCATCACCATCCGCCTGGCCGGCCGCAAGCTTTCCGAAGCCATCGACTACAGCCCCAAAGAGGTGCGGGAGCGCTACGGAATCGACCCGCCGCAGATCGTCGACTTGAAGGCGCTCATGGGGGATGCCAGCGATAACATCCCGGGCGTTTCAGGAATCGGTGAGAAGACTTCGCGGGCATTGATCCAGCAATTCGGGAACCTGGACTCCATCTATGAGCATCTGGATGAAGTTTCCGGGCGATTTCAAAAGAAGCTCGCGGCCGGACGCGAGCAGGCCTATCTAAGCCGCCAGTTAGCCAAGATTAGGACCGACGTTCCGGTTTCCTTCGATCTCGAGTCTTGCCACGCCGCGGGGTATAACCGCGATGCGATCGCAGCCTTGTTCCGAGAACTCGAGTTCCGATCCTTGATCGACCGCATACCCAGAGCAGGTGAGAAAGCCGGTCAGCTAAGCCTGTTCACGACCAGCCAACCCACTGAGACCGCTGCCCAGCGAGTCACGATCATCCAGGATCTGGAAGCTCTGGATAAGCTTCGCAGGCGCTTAAACACCGCCGAGGCCATCGCCTTCGACGTGGAGACGACTAGCACCGACCCTACGCAAGCAAGGCTTGTGGGGATATCGCTGGCGCTCGAGCCCGAGGAGGGCATCTATATCCCGGTCGGCCATAAAACCGCCTTTGCGGGGAGCGAGCAACTGCCTTGGGAGGCCGTCCGGGAGGCTCTGGAGCCTGCCATGACCAACACCGAGATCCCCAAGGTTGGGCACAACTTGAAATATGATTATCTGGTGCTCAGCCGGCATGGCCTCAGCGCCGGACCTCTGGCCTTTGACACCATGATCGCGGAGTGGCTCTGCGATCCCGCCTCCCGCAATCTGGGGCTGAAGAGCCTCGCCTGGGTCCGCCTGGGCGTGGAGATGACCGAGATCGAGGAATTAATCGGCCGGGGCCGCAACCAGCGTTCGATGGCGGAAGTGCCCATCGCCGAGGTGGCACCCTATGCAGCCGCTGACGCTGCCGTCTGCCTGCGCCTTCGCCCCCTCTTGGAGGATGAGCTGCGCCAAAAAGAGCAATGGCATCTATTCGAGACCCTGGAGATGCCGCTCGTGCCGATCCTGGCCGAGATGGAGCGCGCCGGGATCGCCCTCGATACCGACTTCCTCGACGAGCTCTCGGCAAAGATGGCCAAGCGCCTTGAGGAGATCGAGACCCGCATTTTCGGCATCGTCGGGCACGGCTTCAACGTGAACTCGACCCAGCAACTCTCTTCCGTGCTCTTCGATGAGCTGGGCTTAGAACCACCCGATCGCACACGCAAGACTGCCTCGGGCCACTACTCGACGGCGGCCTCCGTGCTGGAGGAACTGCGGCATCAGCATGAGATTGTGGACCTGATCCTCGAGCACCGGGAGATCGCCAAGCTCAAATCGACCTACGCAGATGCTTTCCCAGATCAGGTGAATCCCGAGACCGGCCGTGTCCACACATCCTATAATCAGACCGGCTCTGTGACAGGGAGACTGGCATCCTCCGAGCCCAACCTGCAGAACATCCCCATACGCACCGAGCTGGGCCGCGAAATCCGGCGCGCATTCATCGCCGAACCTGGGAATCTGCTGTTGAGCGTGGATTACTCACAAATCGAATTGCGCATTGTGGCGCACATCGCGCAGGACCAGGCCATGATTCAGGCCTTTCTCGAAGACCAGGATATCCACGCTGCAACAGCCGCGGCCATCTCAGGCGTGCCCCTCGACCAGGTGACTCCAGAGATGCGGCGCAATGCCAAAGCGATCAACTTTGGCCTGATCTATGGGATGAGTCCCTATGGACTGACCCGGACCACCGACCTGACCTTGGCGGAGGCGGAGAACTTTGTCAAGGCCTACTTCGAGCGCTTTCCCGGCGTCCAACGCTACCTGGAACGCGTGCGGGCGGAAGTTGTCGAGGTCGGCTATGTCTCCACGCTCCTCGGCCGGCGGCGTTATTTCCCACAGCTTCTACGCGACGCGACCGTTCCTGAAGTCGCCCGCGCCCGGGCGCTGCGGGAGGCGATCAATGCGCCGATCCAGGGCTCCGCAGCAGATATCATCAAGCTGGCCATGCTCCAGCTCCCAGAAGCCCTCGAGAGCCGGGGCCTGAGCGCCAGAATGCTGCTCCAGGTGCATGATGAGCTGGTCTTCGAGTGCCCCAAAGACGAGCTCATCGCCACGGCTGAGATCACCCAGACGCGCATGCAGGAGGCCTACGAGCTCTGTATTCCGCTCAAGACGGATGCGAAGGCCGGCGCAAATTGGGCCGACATGCAGCCCATCTAAGTTATGCTATACTCGCCTCGCCACCCCATGAGCGACACATACGGCCTATGACCGACCGCGTGGAACTGTTCGAAGAATCGATGCGTCTCGGTCACTCCGCAGCGTGGGATTTGGAGTGGGATCGAGCCGCCGAATATTACCGAAAGGCCTTGGCACTCAGGCCCGAGCATCCTGGCGCGCTTACTGCCCTGGCCCTGGCCTTGCTTGAGTCCGAGAAATATCCCGAAGCGCTCAGGGTCTATGAACACGCCGCCAAACTCTCGCCTGAAGATCCCATTCCCGTGGAGAAGACAGCCGAGATCTTTGAGCGCATGGGAAACACGAAACAAGCCATCGCCCGCCGGCGCATGGCTGCCGAGTTGCATCTGAAGCGTCGCGACGCCGAGAAGGCGATCGACAATTGGTCTCACATCGCTCGGCTGCTCCCCGGTGACCTGAACACACGCTCCCGTCTAGCCGTCACCTTCGAGAGGCTGGGCCGGCGCAAAGAAGCGCTCTACGAATACCTCTCCGTTGCCTCCATCCTGCAATCTGGCGGCAAGACGGACCGGGCGATCGAAGCCGCTCAGCGGGCCCTGCGGCTGATCCCCGGCGAGAAGCAGGCCGCCCGCTATTTGCGACTGCTTCAGCAGGGGAAGCCCCTACCGCCCCCCTCCGAGCCACGCGGCTCCACCGCACCCTTGCGGATCGAGGCGGTCAAGGATTACTTGAAGGCTGAGGATCAGGAAGAGATCCCGGCCGAGGACAGCCAGCAGGCAGATCCGGAGGCCGCAGCGCAGACACAGGCCCTTACCATTCTCGCCGGCCTTGTATTCGAAGAACCTCCCGGCGAAGATGATGAGGTTGAGCCCGCCGATATGACTGAACTTGCGGAAGGTCGCATCAGTCGAGAGCGCAAGGGCGCCGCCCAGCCACAGATGCTCCGCTATCTGGGCAACGCCATCGATCTGCAAACCCGCGGAAACACCCGCCAGGCGATCAAGGAATTCGAGCGCGCTATCCTGGCAGGCCTCGATCACCCGGCCGCTCACTACAATCTGGGCATCCTGCTCAAGAACATGGATGAGCGTGAGGAGGCCGCTAAGCATCTGGTGAAAGCTCTGGGCCACCCGGAACTCGACCTGGGGGCCAATCTCGCGCTGGGACGCCTAGCGCGCATGCGCGATGATTTGCCCGAGGCGGCCCGCTACCTGCTTCAGGCCTTGCGAAAAGCCGATAGCCTTTCGGTGGACGAGAGCCAGTCCACCGAACTGAGCCAACTTTACGACACCATCCTGGCTTCCCTGAATGAAGGCGACGAGGAGACACTCGATAAGATCGTCGAGAATACTCTCAGCTTCCTCAGCGGACCCGAATGGCTGGAGCGCCTGCGCCAGGCACGCCGCTCGCTCGAGGGCCAGGCCGAAGGCCAAACCCTCGTCCCCATCGCCGAAATGCTGAAGGTTGGTGGTACGGAGAAAGTGCTCGAGGCCGTATCCCGCATCGATGATTATGCCTCCAAGAAGCTCTACACCGTCGCGCTCGAGGAGGCGATGCTGGCGCTGGACTACGTGCCAAGCTACCTCGGGCTGCACAAACGCATGGCAGAGATCCTCATCCAGCAGGGCAACACTTCTGGCGGCATGACCAAACTGCGGACCATCGCCAAGACCCACCGTATCCGTGGCGAGCTGGCCCAAGCCGCGAACATCTATGCCCGCATCATCCAGCACTCGCCGATCGACATCGCCGCCCGCAGGCAATTGATTGAACTGCTTGCCCAGCAAGACCGCATCGAGGAGGCCCTCAAGCAATACATCGAGCTTGCGGAGCTCTTCCGACAGATGGCCGAGATGGACCAATCGCGCCAAGCGCTCGAGGAGGCGCTGAATCTCTGCCAACGCGGCAACGTGGACAAGGCCTGGACGCTGCGCATCTTGAACCTGTTGGGAGATATCAATCTCTCGCACCTCGATTGGCGGCAAGCGCTGCAAATCTTCGGACAGATCTGTGAATTGGATCCCAGGAACGAGAAGGCCCTCTCACAGCTCATCGATCTGAATCTGCGCTTGGGACAGGAGAAGCAAGCCGCGGCCTCCCTCGACGTGCTTCTCGAGCAGATGGTCGAAGATGGACGCGCTGAGGAGGCCTTGACCTTGCTGGAGGATCTGGCTCGAGATTACCCCGGAAAGCAGGTCCTGCATGCCCGCTTAGCGGAAGCCTATCGGGCCGCAGGCCGTACCGCCGACGCCATCGCCCAATATGACGCCCTGGGTGAAATCCAGCTCGATGCGGGCCAGATTGAAGATGCGGTGCGCACCATTCAAACCATCATCAGCCTGAACCCGCCCAATCTGGAGGGCTATCAGGAGCTGCTTCGCAACATCCAGGGACAACAATAGGTGATCCATTGACGACCAACTTCTTGGAGGAACTGAGCTTCTTCATCGAGCGCTTCGACTGGCTCAGCGCCATCGACGTCCTCCTTGTAACGCTGGTTGTCTTCTTCCTTCTGCGCCTGATCCGCGGCACTCAGGCTGTGGTCTTGCTGCGGGGCGTCATCGTCCTCGTCATCACCATCGCGCTGCTCTCCAGCCTGCTCAACCTGCCGGCCTTCTCATGGCTGCTCGCCAACGCCCTGCCTGCCCTGCTCGTGGCTATCCCGGTGATCTTCGCCCCCGAGATCCGCCGGGGCTTGGAGCGGCTGGGGAGGACGGGCGGTGCGTTCGCCTTCACCAGCGAGCCCGACCAGGTGGAACAACTGATCGAAATCATCTGCTCGACAGCCCAGCGGCTATCCGACCGCAGGTATGGCGCCCTGATTGTCATCGAGCGTGAAGTCCCATTGGATGAATACAAAGAGACTGGCGTAGCACTCGACGCCAGGCTGAGCCCGGAACTCCTGCTGCAGATATTTCACATCAACACCCCGCTGCACGATGGAGCCGTGATCATCCACGAAGGGCGGATCGCCGCTGCGGCCTGTGTCATGCCGCTCTCGGCTAGCGGAACACTCACGCGCTCGCCCGAACGCCAAATGGGGCTGCGGCACCGCGCCGCGCTGGGCATCAGCGAAGTCAGCGACGCCGTTTCAATCGTCGTTTCCGAGGAGACCGGCGGAATCTCGGTCACGCACAATGGCCGCATCATCCGCCGTCTCGACCAGGCCCGCCTGCGCAACATCCTCATGGCGTTCTTCCGTCCCCGGCCCACGACCTGGATGCCTTTCTGGCTCGAGCGCTTGCTCATACAGCGCCGCCGCCGGGCTCGCGGCCAGGATTAGGGATTGCCGCCCATGATCCACTGGTTGCGCGAGAACTTCGGTGCCCTCACCCTTTCCTTCCTCCTGGCCATTGCCGCCTGGGTGGCGGCTATCAGTGCTCGCGACCCTATACAGGAGCAGTCCTACCCTGAGCCCCTGCCGATTCAATATCGTGGGCTTCAGGAGAACCTCCTGCTCACAGGGGAAGTGCCTAAGCAGGCCGAAGTGGTCCTGCGCGCACCGCTTACTGTATGGGAATCCCTGGAGCCTTCCGACATCCAAGTGGTGGCGGACCTCGAGGGGTTGGGGTCCGGCCGCCACCCCATTAAGCTCAAAGTTCTGCTGCAGCGGCGGGCCGTGCGGGTGACCGCGTTGGACCCGGCCATGATAGAGATCACTCTGGAGCCTCGCGCCTCCAAGACCGTGGAGTTGAGATTGGAGATCACGGGGGAGCCCGCCCCTGACTACAAGGCCGAAGAGCCATCCTTGGACCTCCAGGAAGTGACCGTAAGCGGGCCGACGAGCCTGGTCGATCGCGTCGATGCAGCCGAGGTCCATCTTGATCTGACCAACCGCCAACGTCCGATCGATCAGCAGCTGCCGATCATCCCTGTGGATTTCGAGGGTCAGCCAGTGGAGGGCGTCACACTGAGCGCCGAGTCGGTCCGCGTAAGCCTGCAAATCACCAAGCGAGAAAACATCCGGCGCCTGGTCGTGGTGCCCATCATCGAGGGCCGTGAGGAGTTGGAGGCAGAGGGCTGGTACCGCCTGGTCCGAATCATCCATGATCCCCTCGAGGTGGCTGTTTTCTCCGAGGATCCTGAGGCCTTGGAGGCGCTGCCTGGCTACGTGCAGACTTTGCCGATTGACGTGTCGAACGCCACGGGAACCCTGGAGCGCTGGGTGCCCTTGGATCTTCCGCGGGGCTTTTCGCTCATCGGCGTGCAAAGCATCAAGGTGACGGTTGAGATCGAGCCCATCATTACCACCAGTGCGATCAGCAGATCGGTCGAAATTGAGGGGTTGGGCTTTGGTCTCTATGCTTATCCCTCCCCCGAGCAAGTGGGACTGATCCTCTCCGGCCCTGCCGCGGTGCTGGACACCCTCACGCCCGAGCAAGTGCGCGTGGTCGTGGATGTATCCACCTTGTCGGTCGGAACCCACGTGCTCGAACCCCAGATCCTGGATGTTCCGGAGGGCGTGACGTATGAGGCGCCCACGCCTGCGACCATCGAGGTCGTTTTGACCTTTGTGGAGCGTCCGACGAGCACGCCCACGTCCTCCCCCTGAGCCCGCATGACCCGCCCGCTGGTCGCCATCATCGGCCGCCCAAATGTCGGCAAATCGACCCTCTTCAACCGGCTGGCTGGAGAGCGCCTGGCGGTGGTTGACGAGGTGCCCGGCACCACGCGCGACCGCCTCGTTGCCGAGGTCGAGTGGCGCGGGGTTTCCTTCGACATCGTCGACACTGGGGGCATCGACCCCAGTGCCTTGAGCCGGGGCGAGCCGCTCTCCGTCGGATCCGCCGAGTACATCGCCCACATTCGCGGCCAGGCTGAGATCGCCGTCCGCGAGGCCGACGCCATCATCTTCTTGGTGGATGTCGAGAGCGGGATCACGCCCGCCGACCAGGAGGTGGCCGGGCTCTTACGCAGGTTGCAGCGTCACGTCGAGGGTGAACGCCGGCCACCCATCGTTCTGGCGGTGAACCGCTGTGACAATCCCCAACGCCGGGACCAGGCGCAGATCTTCCACGAACTGGGCATGGGCGATCCCTTCCCCATCTCGGCCTTGCACGGCAGGGGCACCGGCGACCTGCTCGACGCACTCGTCCAGCGCCTTCCGCATCCGCCGGAGGGAATCCCCTCAGCCAAAATCCAGGAAGAAGAGCCAGGGCTGCGGGTCGCCATTGTTGGCAGACCCAACGTGGGCAAGTCGAGCCTGCTCAATCGCCTGCTAGGCGAGGAGCGGGTGATCGTCTCCCCCATCCCGGGCACCACTCGTGACGCCGTGGACACCTATTTGGCATACGAGGGTGTCCCCGTCACCCTCATCGATACGGCCGGCATCCGCCGCCGCGGCCGCATCGAGCCGGGCGTGGAGAAATATTCTGTCTTGCGGGCCCTGAAGGCGATGGAGCGCGCCGAGATCGTGTTGCTCATGATCGATGCCACCGAAGGCGTCACCAATCAGGACGCGCATGTCGCCGGAATGATCCTCGAGAAGTCTAAGAGTGTGATCACGCTGGTGAACAAGTGGGATCTGATACCCAAGGATGCCTACGCCCTGGACGAATATAGCCTGCACGTGCGCGAAGCGCTTAAATTCCTCGATTACGTCCCCCTGCTTTTCATCTCGGCCAAGACCGGTCTGCGGGTAGGGAAGATCCTCCCTTTGGCGCTGCAAGTTCAGGAGGAGCGCCTGCGGCGGATTCCCACGGGCGAGCTTAATCGCCTGCTGCGGAAGGCCCTCGATCTCCACCCGCCTCCTGCCCGCAAAGGAAAGCGCCTGCGGATCTACTACGCCAGCCAGGTAGGCACCGCGCCTCCCACTTTCCTGTTCCATGTCAACGATCCGGAGCGGGTGCATTTCACCTATAAGCGCTTCCTGGAAAACCAGATTCGGTCGGAATATGGCTTCCTGGGAACGCCCATCCGGCTCTCCTTCCGCAAGCGGGGAAAGGCTGCCGGCTGAGTCGTCGGGGCCGCAGCCAGGGGGTGCCTGCATGTTATAATCCTGCATCATGTCCGATATCCCCTTGAAGGAGCCTGCGCCCCCTGAGTGGGGCGCGCCTGCGTCCCCCTCGATTGGGCAGCGGATCCGCGATTTCTTCACCGAGGTCTTTCAAACCCTGGCCATTGCGGCGCTGTTGTTTGTGGCCGTTAATCTGGTGACCGCCCGAATTCGCGTGGAAGGCATCAGCATGGAGCCGAGCCTGCATGAGGGTCAATTCGTGGTTGTCAGCAGGCTGGCCTACCGCTGGAAGCAGCCCGAGAGAGGCGATATCGTAGTCTTCCATTTCCCGCTCAATCCGGATCGCCGCTTCATCAAACGAGTGATCGGCCTGCCGGGGGAGCACGTCGCCGTCCGAGGGGGGCAGGTGCTCATCAATGGACTGCCGCTTCACGAGCCCTACCTCTCCACCGCCCCCCGTTATACCGGGCAATGGCAACTTGGTCCTGAGGAAGTCTTCGTCCTCGGTGATAACCGCAATAACTCTTCCGATTCACAGAATTGGGGGGCGCTGCCGCTGGACTCGATCATCGGCAAGGCCATCTTCGTCTACTGGCCACCCTCCGAGGTAGGGCTGATCCCTCACTACGACCTGGTCCTGGCGGCGGAGGAATAGTTCCCGCGGGCCCCTTGGCCCAGCGCGGTGCTCCTCCACCCTCAGACCTCTTGTCGCCGGGCCTAGTTTTGCGCTACCATAGGCTGGAAGGTCGATCGCGAAGCCCTGCGATGCATCTCCGGCGTTCTTGAGAAGAGGCTGATGCCGAGCGAACCCACATATCCGTGCCCAGAATGCCAATTTGGCACCTTGCGCGGGCGCCGGGCCTTCTATTTCACCCAGGTGCGCGGTCAACCTGTGTGTATCCCTGATTTTCCCGCCCGGATCTGCGACTTCTGCGGCTACCGCGAGTACGATCCGCAGGCGCTCGCTAACCTTCACGCGATGCTCTGGTCCTCCCGGCCTATCGGCAGAGCGCAGCGCGCGCTGCGCACCGATGCCGATGGAAAGACCGCTCCCGCAAAACCCGATCCGCCCCGGCGGCCGTGATCCGCCGGCTAGCCTAGGCCACCCCCACTATGATGGACGTGCCCCCCGATCCCCAATCTCCTCGGGTCATCGTAGTTGCAGATGTCGACTCGAACGCCCAGGCGATCGTCGAGCGCATACTGAAGCCCTCCGGCTTCCATGCCTGGGTTCGTGGGGAGCAGGCCCCTGAGCCCGATGTGCTGGTCGTCGACATCACCCAATTGCGGGGCGACCCCCTAGCCAGTTTGCGGAATTACCGTTCGACAGGCTCGGAGGCCCCCGCGATCCTGCTCGCCGCCCATTTCCCGCTTTCCCGCATGCGTGAGCTCTTCCAGCTAGGGGTCGGCGACTTCCTGCTCAAGCCATATCGTCCTTCTGAACTGTGCCAGGCGATCGCCGATTTGGCGGAGGCCCGCTCGTCCCGTTCGGAGCACGAGGAACTTGCCAGCCGCTTCGAGCATTTGCGTGAGCAGTTACGCCGCAGAACCGACGAGATCCGCATGCTCAGCCAAATTGGCCGGGTAGTGGCCAGCTTGGATGATCTGAGCGCGATCTTGCGCAGCGTGTGCGAGGCTGCCGCCTTCGTGACCGACGCGGAGGAGTCAGCCATCTATCTCGCCGATCCCCACAGCCGGGAATTGGTCTTGCGCGCCAGCAAGCAGGCTGGCGAGCGGCGCGCCACCCTACAACGCCTGCGGGTGAACGATACCCTCGTGGGCCAGGTCTACCACACAGGCCAGCCGGTGCTGCGCCAGCCATCCATGCAAACCGGCCCGGTCAAAGTCCAAACCGGTTTCCTGGTCCAATCCACGGTCAATGTCCCGCTCAGGGTAGGCAAGCGAGTTGTGGGCGTCTTGGGCGTGTACAACCGGCTCGCCCCGCGAACCTTCAATGAGCACCACACGACACTGCTCATGGCGCTCGCAGACTGGGCCGGAGTGGCGCTGGAAAAGGCGGCCCTCAAGCGGGCACCCGAGGCCCCGCCGAGCCAACCGGAACGCGAACCGGAACAGCCCATCTCCGCCGCCACGCCCGACCTGGCTATGGGTGTGCAGGAGGCGGTGGATCAATTGCGCAGGCTGCTTCGGAGCCCTAAGGCCGGTGAGGATGAGCGGCAATCCGCTCTGGAGGATATTCTGCACCGCCTGGAATCACTCCAGGAAGCGCCCGTCATCCGCCTCGATCCTCAGCAGACACGCGAATTGGTGGATTTGCACGGCCTGATCAAGAAGGTCGTGGAGAAAATGCGGCCGGAAGCCCGCAAGCGCGGCCTCGAGCTGATCGCCGAGCGCGGGAATCCCATCCCTCTATTTAAGGGCGAGCGCGAGCGCGTGCGCCAGGTCCTGGAAGCGCTCATCTCGGCTGCCATCCGGCGCACCAAGCGCGGACGTGTCGTGCTCGAGGCACATACCTTCGAGATAGAAAAATCACACAGCCAAGAATTCCCCCTCACCGTGCAGGTGGATATGCCTGATGGCAACTGGGCGGCTGTGCGGGTGTCCGACTCCAGCCCGGGTCTTTCGCCCGATACCATCCGCGCTATCACCGCGCCCGAGACCAATCCCCAGGAAGGGAAGATGGGACCCGGGCTTTCGATGGGAGAGATACGTCTGATCGTGGAGAGTATGGGTGGCGTGATGTGGTACGAGCACACCCCTGCGAGCACCTCAATTACATTCGCACTCCCCACCCACTGAGGAGCGCCGCATGATGGCCGCTAGATCAATATCTGTCGAAGTCTATACCACCAGCCACCGCGTTCTGGGGCGCGTGACACCCACCGCCAGCGGGTTGTTCAGCTACCTCAATATCCCCACCACATCGTACCTGGAGGTCGAGGGCGCGCATCTCATGCGCCTGCACCAACCCGGCAAGCTGGTCGCCCGCTATCCCCACATCTGGCTGGTCAAGAGCGAGATGGTTTGCGTGCTCTTGAGCAGCCGGGGCGAGATCGGCCCGACCGGTTTCGCACGGCGCGGATACACCACCTCTGTGCCGCATTGGGTGCGTGTCGTGATGGGCGGCTACGAGTTGAGGGGCGTGGTTGAGACACCCGGGAAGTTCGATTTCGGCTCGCTCATGTTCGACAGCGATCGGTATTTCGTGCCGATGTACAACGCCGAACTCACCGCCATCCTCTTCCCGAATGTTCGCGCTGAGAGCCCTGCGATTCTCTTTAACCGCCGCATGGTGGACGGAATCGCCCTGCTGCCAAAAGAGGATATCCCCAATCCAGGCGGCAATCCACCGGGCGCTTCTTCTTAGTTAGGCCGCACGAGAGCCGATGCGCGCGGCCGGGTTCTGCCCGACCGCGATTGGTCAGACGAAGGGGGCAAAGGGGGCTCCATGCCGCTCGTCTGGTTCGCCCTGGCCTGGTTGGCCGGCATCGCAGCCGGCTCCAACCTGCCGTTGCAGGGATGGCAATGGGGGCTCCTGGCTGCCACCTCTAGCATCCTTGCCGCCCTTTTCCGGCGCGTGCGACGAGACCGCTGGACATTCGCACTCTGCGCCGCCCTGTCCTTGGGCGCATGCCGGTTCCACCTGTCCGAACCCCGCATTCATCCTGGGCACATCGCCTTCTACAATGACTTGCGCCAGCAACTGACCATCACAGGCGTGGTGGTCGAGGATCCCAAGGTTTTCGACGGCTATGTCGAGCTCACGCTTGCCGCAGAGCGGGTCCGCTCCACTCCCCTGGCATTGGCGCGCCCCGTCGAAGGCCGCGCCCTCGTCCGAGCGAGCCTGGACCATCATTGGGCATATGGAGACTGGGTGCGGGCCGAGGGTTACCTGGAAACACCTGAGCATGGTGAAGATTTCTCTTATCGCGACTATCTGGCGCGCAGACGCATTTTCAGCATGATGCCGGTCGCGCATGTTCGCCTTCTAGGTCGGGGAAACGGCAACCCCTTGCTCAGAGCCATTTATGGCATGCGTCAGCGGCTGCTTGGCACCCTCTATAACCTATTTCCGGATCCTGAGGCCTCCTTGCTTGCAGGTATCCTGCTGGGCATCGAAACCGGGATCACGCCTGAGGTGCGGGATGACTTCGACCGCACAGGCACAACCCATATTATCGCCATCTCCGGCTTCAACCTGACGCTCATCGCAGGCCTCTTCATCCATCTCTTCCGACGCTGGCTGGGCAACCTTCGCGGCCTCCTGCCCGCAGCTTTCGGGGTCGTGCTCTACGCGTTATTGGTGGGTGCCGATGCGGCCGTCATGCGGGCCGCCATCATGACCCTCCTGGTGCTCTCGGCCCGGTTTCTGGGGCGCCAGTCGCACGGGTTGAACTCCCTCGCCGCCGCTGCCCTGATCATGACCGCCCTCAATCCACGCATGCTCTGGGATCTTGGCTTCCAACTCTCGTTCGCGGCCACCCTCGGCCTTGTCCTGTACGCCAAACCTCTGCAGAAAGGCTCCATTGCTGCCTTATCGCATTTCGTGGATCAGGTGACGGCCGAGCGCCTTTCGAACCCCCTCTCCGAATTCTTGCTGTTTACCGTGGCGGCACAAATTACAACGCTGCCAATCCTGGCGGCCGCCACCGGCAGGCTCTCGCTGATCTCCTTGGTGGCCAACCCCATCATCCTCCCGCTCCAGCCTGGACTGATGATCCTCGGGGGCCTGGCCGCGCTGAGCGGAGGACTCTGGCTGCCGTTGGGAAGGCCGCTGGCTTTGCTGGCCTGGCCGTTCCCTGCTCTAACCATCCGCGCCGTGCGCATCCTGGCGCAGGTTCCGGGCAGCACTCTGCCGCTGGGTGCTAGCGGTTTCACTTCGATCACTCTTTACTACGCCATCCTCTTTGGAGCCACAGCCTGGGCCTTCATGCCCGAAGAGAAGCGGCCCAGACTCGGCGCCATGCCGATACTATTGCCCTCGCCCGCCCGGTGGGCTCTCCCAACGCTTGCAGTCGCGGCGGGGCTGGTCTGGCGCGCATGGTCCGGGGCGCCGGATGGCCGCCTCCACCTCACAATCTTGGACGTCGGCGGCGGGGATGCGGTCTTGATCCAGACACCGCAGGGAGAGGCTGTGCTCATCAACGGCGGGCCCAGCCGCCGGGCACTCTCTGAGGCGCTCGGCTCCCGCCTGCCGCTTGAGCGCCGTCGCCTCGCATGGGTGGTCCTGGCCAGCGCTGATAAAAGTCAAATCGCCGGTCTGGAGGCGGTGCAGGGGAGGATGGCAGTTGATCATGTACTCGTCGCCGCACCGCTTGCATCGAAAACCAGTGAGCGCATGATCCAGGGGTGGAGAGAGCAGGGCACGCCCATAGACCAGGGGCGGATCGGCCAGCGGCTGGACCTTGGGGAAGGGCAATGGCTCGAAGTGATGGTGATTGGCGATCAAGGTGCCACATTCCTCCTTCAAGCCGGCCGGGGCCGGCTCCTGCTGCCCGTTGGGGCAGATCCAGACACCTTGCCGCTGCTCAGAAAGCACTCAGAGATGCACGCCTTGACCGCCCTACTGCTCCCCGCCTGTGGCCATCCAGCCCTCAATCCGCCAGGATGGATTGACTGGTCCAATCCTGGGTTGCTGTTGCTCTCCTGCTCGGGAGGCACCGGCGAAACGGGGCTATCCACCGATGGGGAGAGCGCGCTCCAGAGGCGAACTATCCTGCAAACGGACCTTCACGGGGATATCGAGATCGTCACCGATGGCCTGCGCCTCTGGGTGCAAACCTCGCGAGGGAACGCGGGCAAGTAGCCTTTGCTATCCGCGTATAATCAGCATCACCTGCCCGGAGAAAGGTTTGGCCATGCTGTCCATGCAACTTCCATCCCGTGATGAAATACCCGAGGAGCGCACCTGGGATCAGGCCGCTGTGTTTGACAGCCTTGAAGCGTGGGAGGCCGAATATAGGGAAGTGGCTTCCCAGACCGACGGCTTCCCACAGCGCTACGCCGACTATTCGCAGGGTCCCTCCCGTCTTCTTGAAACGCTGGAGGCGGCCTTCAGGTTGCAGAACCGGGCCGAGAGGATCGTGCTCTGGGCCGGGATGGCTGCCAGCGTCGATGCCGCCGACCCTGAGGCCGCGCAGCGAAACTCCCAGGCACGGGGTCTGCTCAGCCGTGCCCGCAGCGCAGTGGCCTTCCTCGAGCCCGCATTGCTCGAAGTGGAGAAAGACACGCTGAGCCAATGGATGTCCGAGGAGCCCGGCCTGGCCGTTTACGAGCATTACTTCGAGGATCTCTTCCGTCGGCAGCAGCACGTCCGCTCAGCGGAGGTCGAGAGCTTGCTGCGGCAAGTCCAAAACCCATTTTCGGGCCTGCGCTCGACGGTCCGGATGCTCACCGACGCGGATTTCCAATTTGCCCCCGCGGAGGATGCAAACGGAGAGCAAGCGCATCTCTCCCATGGCACCTATATGCGCTTGATGCAATCGCCCGATCGGCAGCTCCGAAGAAATGCCTGGGAGAGCTATCACGACCTCTTTTTCCGATTCCGGAACACGCTGGCAAGCGGCCTGGAGACTTCCATTAAGCAGAGCGTCTTCCTGGCCCGCGCACGCCACCACACCTCCACGCTTGAGGCTGCCCTCTCCGAGGACAATATCCCAACCGCGGTCTTCCACAACTTGATCGATGTGTTCAAGGCAAATCTGCCGATCTGGCATCGCTATTTCGAGATCCGCAAGCGCATCTTGGGCGTCGCTTCCCTGCAGCCCTACGATATGTGGGCGCCGCTTACCAAGGAGCGGCCGCAGGTATCTTACGAAGAGGCCGTCGAATGGATCTGCGAAGGGTTATCACCGATGGGCCCCGACTACGTGGAGGCTGTGCGGCGCGGCTGCCTGGATGAGCGCTGGGTAGATGTATATCCCAATCAGGGGAAACGGCAGGGCGCCTTCTCCACCGGCGTGCCCGGAACCCGCCCGTACATCATGATGCACTTCGGTGACACACTCCTCTCTCTCAGCACCCTGGCCCATGAGCTGGGACACTCGATGCATTCCTATCTCTCATGGAAGGAGCAACCGCTGGTCTATAGCGATCACAGCCTATTCATCGCTGAGGTGGCCTCTAATTTTCACCAGGCAATGGTTCGGGCACACCTACTGAACCGCAGCGATGAGCCGGTTTTCCGCATCGCCGTGCTCGAAGAGGCCATGTCGAACTTCTATCGTTACTTCTTCCAGATGCCAACCTTGGCCCTTTTCGAATACGAAATCCACCAGCGTATAGAGGCCGGGGAAGGCCTCAACGCCGATTTTATGATCGAGCTTATGCACGGGATCCTCAAAGAGAGCTATGGGCCGGGGGTCCAGCTGGATCGTCATCTGGCCGGCATGACCTGGGCGACATTCGGACATCTCTATGTGGACTTCTATGTCTTCCAGTACGCAACCGGCATCTCCGGGGCCCACGCCCTCGCCCGCCGGGTCCTCGAGGGCGAACCCCAGGCGCCCGAGGACTATCTCAGCTTCCTGAAACTCGGAAGCTCTCGCTACCCATTGGAGGCCTTGCGCGTGGCAGGTGTGGATTTGGAACAGCCCGATCCGGTGGAAGCGACCTTTGCCACCATGGATGGCTATGTAGAGATGCTTGAGCAACTAGCCCGGGAGGTCCAGGCCAATAGGACTGAGAAGGCCGACAGGGGCTAGCGCTCGAGGAGCACGCTTACGTAGAGAATGCCGTTATCGATATCCTGCGCGTGGGATACAGGCCGCCAGCCTTCCTGGGCGAGGCCCACCATGCGCTCGTTCACCTGCGCCTCGAGATCGCGGAACGCCGCACGAACCTCGGGCACCTGATCGCTCATGGTTTCAAGCAGGCCGGGCGTTCTCAGCCGCCGCGCCAGCACGAGCCACTGAAAGCGTCTTGCATCCTCCGCCATATCCCTCGCCCTCCAAGCTGGCCCCTTGCAGGGTGAGCCGACCGGGCATCCCTCCCGCCCGAATCGGCTCACCCAGGCAGCGAGGCAGTCTTCAGGCTGCAAGGATCATGCCGCTTGCTTAACCTCCTGGGAGAGATACAATCCGGCTGCGAGGCGTGCTTGGGCCCGCTTTCCAGGGGGGCTCTCGCTCAAACCTAGTCCACCGCACACAATCACGGCTGCCTTCCCAGCCCGTTCCCCTAGTGGAGGATCGCGTCCATGGCTCCGGACCCCCATGAACAGCTGGCTTCCCGGCTCAATGCACTTCCTGATGGCTTCCCTCGCACGGCTGAAGGCCATGAATTGCGCCTGCTGCGCTATCTATTTCTCGAGCCAGAAGCTGAACTCGCTGCCCATCTCCGCCTCACGCTTGAAACCCCGGAGCAGATCGCAGAGCGCCTGGAGCGCGACCCTCAGGCTCTGCGTCAGATGCTGAAGCAAATGGCCAGGAAAGGCCTGATTGCCGCCGGCAAGACCGACCAGGGCGTGGGATATGGGCTGATGCCGTTCGTGGTGGGCATCTATGAGATGCAATCGGGACGCATCGACCGCGAGCTCGCCGAGCTTTTCGAGGCCTACTACCAGGCCGCCTTCCACGAGGCCATCGCCATGCAGCCCCCAGTCCACCGTGTGGTCCCGGTGGGCGAGAGCATCGCCATGAACAGCGAGATCCGGCCCTATGACAGTGTGCGGCAGATCCTCGATGAGGCACGCGCCTGGGGCGTGACCGATTGCATCTGCCGCAAACAGAAGGCCCTCATCGGCGAGGGTTGTGACCATCCGATGGATGTATGCATGGTCTTCAGCGCCACCCCAGGCGCCTTTGATCGCAGCTCCACCATCCGCAGCCTTACCCACGAAGAGGCCATCGCTACCCTTGAGCGCGCCGCCGAGGCCGGGTTGGTTCATTCGGTGAGCAACAGCCAGACAGGGCACTGGTATCTCTGCAATTGCTGTACCTGCTCCTGTGGGATCCTTCGTGGCCTGGCCGAGATGGGCGTCTCGAATGTGGTGGCCCGTTCCTCGTACGTCAATCATGTGGATGATGATCTCTGTGTTGGCTGTGAGCTATGCGTGGGGTATTGCCCCTTTGGCGCCCTAAGCTGCGAAGGCCTCGCCTCCGTGGACGCGGCCCGCTGCACCGGCTGCGGCGTCTGTTCCGTCCACTGCCCGGAGGGCGCGCTGGCGCTCATCCCTCTCCCCGAAGCCGAAATCGCGCCGCCACCGCCCGACCTGATGGCTTGGAGGCAGGCGCGCGCCAAGAACCATGGCCTCTCCCTTGAGGATATACTCTGATCGATGAAGCCGCCCAAGTCCCCCGGCCGAATGCTTGCCCTCCCCGATCGCAAGAAGCCCTATGTCATGGCCCACCGGGGCAACCGGGTTGCCTTTCCCGAGAACACGCTCTCAGCCTTTCGCCAGGCAATTTTGGACGGCGCTGACATCCTCGAGACGGACCTGCACCTATCCCGGGATGGAGTCTTCATCTGCATTCATGACCCAACCGTGGACCGGACCACGAACGGCCAGGGCGCCGTGGCCGAAATGACCCTCTCGGAGCTCAAACGGCTGGACGCCGCGGCGGGACGTCCGGATCGTGGACCCGAACCTATCCCCACCCTTGACGAATTAGCAGCCTTGGTCCCGCCCGACCGCGCCTTGGCGCTCGAACTGAAGAGCGACCGCTTCCTCGAACCGAAGGTCAATCACCGCCTGCGGGACCTGCTCGACCATCACGATCTGATCGATCGCACTGTCGTCCTTTCCTTCAGCCGCGCACGGCTGGCGGCGGTCCGTAAAGCAGCTCCCGAACTGCCGACCGGATGGATCACCGCCTCCCACCCCTGGCCGGCGCGAGGTTTCGAGATGGTCGGGCCCTTCTGGCCCCTGCTGCTTGCCAACCCACTCTACGTGCTGTGGGCTCACGCGCTCGGGCAGCTGCTCTGCCCGCTCGACCCCACCCCCGAACCCCGCCTCTGGTATTATCGTTTCCTGGGATGCGATGCGGTGCTGAGCGATGATCCCGGGCTCACCTGCAAGGCGCTGGGCCGGGTGTCCAGCGCCTAGCACACAGGGTTCCTTGACCTGCAACAACTCAGGAGTGCCGATGACGGTTGATAGCTTCAAGTTCCTGCCCCGCATAATCGCCACTTACTATCGAATGGCCGATGTCGAGCGGCGACTCCCCATCCCCTGGACACCGCTTCCCCGCCCGCTGTCCGAGTGCACCATCGGATTGGTCACCTCCGGAGGCCTTTACCTGCGTGATTCTCAGCCCCCGTTTGACCTCGAGCGCGAGAAACAGCAGCCCACTTGGGGAGACCCGACATACCGGCCTATCCCGACCAATGTCCACCCGGCTGATTTGGGGGTGGGCCACTTGCATTACAACGCACGTGACGCCGAGGCTGATTTCAACATTCTGTTGCCCATCGAACCTCTGAATAGATTGGCCGAGGGCGGCGTCATCGGGGCCGTGGCCCCGGAACATTTCTCCTTCATGGGCTTTCAGGGCTTCCCCCCAGATACCACGGCCTGGGAGAAGACCTATGGCCCGGAGGTGGCCGACCGTTTCGTGCATGCTGGGGTGGATTGCGTGATTCTCACTCCGGCTTGACCAGACTGCGCCATCAACGTGCCCGTGTTGGCACGCACGCTCGAAGCTGCTGGACTGGCTACCGTTGTCATCTCCATGATGCCCTACTGGGCCGAACGCATAGGCACTCCCCGCACGCTGGGCGTAGAATTTCCCTTCGGCCATCCGCTCGGCCAGCCGAGGGATGCCGAGATGCATCTGCGAGTGCTCAGCCAGGCCCTCGGATTGCTTGAGCAGGCTGAAGAGCCCGGGACTATCGTGCACAGCCCGGAAACCTGGCCGGAGCCTGTGGAGGAGGCTACCCGCGGCTGGCAGCCCCCGCAGCCCTCCCCTATTATTGCTGCGCTGCGCCCGCGCTTCCGGGAGATCCTGCGCAAGAGTCGTAGAGGATCTCCGCCCCCATCATGATTGTTCAAAGGACTAGCAACATGCATCGAACCCATCATGCCCTTCCCGTTGCCCTCGCGCTCGTCGTCTTGGTGTCGTGCGTCCCAGCAACTGGCCCCAGCACGCCCGCTCCTGGATTTGCCCCCTCCTCCCCGATAATCAGCGAGGTGATGGCGGGTACGCCCGGGAACAACAATTTCGAATTCATCGAGCTTCATAACCCATCCGATCAACCGATCGATTTGCAGGGATGGTCGCTCTGGTACCGGCTGGCCACGAGTGAAGAGGACCTGCCCGTCTATGAATGGACCCGTCCGGCGTTGATCCCTCCCCGGGGCTTCTACCTGCTTGTCCGATCTGGGGAAGAGATTGGGCGAACACCCGACGCACGCTTCGAGCAGAGCCTGAATACATCAGGGGGCGGTTTGCTTCTGCGCAACCCGCAGAATCAAACTCAAGACCGCCTCGCCTGGGGCAAAGCGCCTGAGGCCTACCGGCAGGGTGAACCTGCGCCAGCCATCGAGGCTGGCTGCTCTCTTCAGCGCCGCCAGGAGGCTCTGGGGAAACTCGAGCCACCCAATCACGCCCAGGATTTCCTGTTGGTCAATACGCCGGATCCGCAGAACGTCGCCACCGCGAGCGTATCCACGCCCCTGCGCCTTAAGGCCACCATCGAGGCGCAACCCAAACCCGGCGAGACCTTCCATCTGACTCTCCTGCTCGAGAACCTGGCGGACGATCCTCTCTCAGTGTCATCGGTATCCTTTGACCTCCCAGAGGGTGTGGAGCTTCGCCCCCTCCAGGAGAGGCTGACCCTGAGCGAGGGCCGAGCAGTGTGGACACCCGGAGCTCTCGAGCCAGGCGGCGTGCTTACCCGGCAGGTGGCTCTGGTTGCCCCATGGACCTACCTGCAGGCCCCCATCCGGAACATCATGGCGGTCCTCGAACCGCCGACTTCCTACGCATTTTCCGAGACTCTCTGGATCGAAATCCGCGAAGGTGCAATCCCGGTGTCGATTGCGCGCTCGCTGGTGGGCTCGGAAGTAACCGTCGAGGGCACAGCCACAATGTACACGGGCGGCTACTTCGCCGGCTCTGGAAATGTGAAATTCTACGTGGAGGACCCGAGCGGGGGCGTTCAAGTATGGGTGCCGTCCGGCGAAGGGGAACTGGCCGTCTCCATCGGCGACAAGATTCGTGTCCGCGGCCTGATGGATCTTTACCGCGGCGCGGCCGAGCTTATCCCCGGCTCTCCCGAGGATGTGGAGCTCTTGCAAGAGGGTGAACCGCCTGTACCCCTCTCAGTGCCGCTCGGGCAAGCCGCTACCGACATGGAAAACCTGCCTGGAAGGCTGGTGACCGTCCAGGGCACGGCTACCCGCATCGAGGAATTCAGCTACAGCTACGAGATGGATCTGGCCGATGAAACCGGTGCGATACTCACGCTCTACATCGACAAGAAGACAGGCATCAGCGTTGAGCCATTCGAAGAAGGACGTGCCTATCAGGCCTCCGGGATCCTGGAGGTCAGGGATGGCCTGATCCAGCTCTACCCCCGCCAGGCGGCCGACCTGCGGGAGATCCACCCCGCGGCTGTGATCCTTGAAGTGGACGCTCCCACCAACGTCTTGCCAGGTACACCCTTCGACCTGACCCTTCGGGCGATCAACTACACAGATTCTCCGGTGCACGACCTGGAGATCTGGGTCGATGCTCAACCGGCGGGATCTCGAATTCTGCAGGTGTTGGATGGGGGCATTACTTCGATGGGGGAGATACGCTGGCAAATCGCGGCTCTGGAGCCTGGCGGCTCAGCAGCCGAAGTGCACCTGCGCCTCCAGCCCTCGCCCGGCGCCTCCACCGCATCCCTGAGTGATTTCGGCCTGCGCTTGAAGCAAGACGTCGATTATCAAGTCGAGCCGGCCACCCCCACACATATCGGCGCCACGGTCCCTATCTCTGCCATCCAGGGGCCTGGCGAGCGCTCTCCATACCGGTTGAAGCCGCTCACAACCCGCGGAGTCATAACTGGGGTCTTTCCCGATCTCGGCGGCTTCTGGATCCAGAGCCTCGAATCCGATGGCAACCCGGCGACGTCAGAAGGGCTATTCGTCGCCCTCGATCCTGTGCCAGAGGATCTATCACCCGGGCAGGCTGTGGAAGTGCGGGGGCAAGTGCGGGAAATCTCCTCCCAGACTGAACTGCACCCCGCCTCCGTGGCCGATGTTCACATCCTGGAAGTCGCGGCCGCCACGCCGACACCCGTCCCGCTCGATCCGCCGGCATCACCCGAATCCTCGGCTGCCTATTATGAAACGCTGGAAGGCATGCTCGTCGGCGTCTACGACCGCGCGGTTGTCGTAGGCCCCACCAATCGTTTTGGCGAGACCGTTGTCACTCTCGCCAAACATGGTCGCACACGCTTCTGGCGCGGTGGGGACACGGGTCTGCTCATCACTGTCGATGATGGCTCCTCCGAAGCTCACGAAGACCAATCAACTCTTCCCTATTCTCTATCCAACGGCGACCAGATGACCGACCTGATGGGGCCATTGGCCTATACCTATGGCAGCTACAAGATCGAAACGCTGGAAGCCCCCAGGGTCGAGAAGGCCCCAATCTCGCTACCCTGGCTAAAGGCAGAGCCCCCGGATGTATTCCGGGTGATGACCTGGAATGTGGAGAACCTGTTCGATATCCTGGCCCCTCATCCAGCCTCGCCTCCCTTGCCCCGCAAGTCCGAATACGAGCGCGATCTTTCCAAGGTGGCCGACACGATCCTCGCCGCTGGCGCCCCCACACTGGTGGGATTGCAGGAGGTGGAGCACATCGGCATCCTCGAGGATCTCGCCGCGCTTCCCGGCCTCCTGCCGTATGACTATCAGCCTATCCTGATTGAGGGGACCGATGGCCGGGGAATCGATGTGGGCTATCTCGTTCGCGGTGATCGGGCCCAAATCCTGGAGGCGCGAGCCTTCCCGGCGCCCGAGGGGCTGACCAGCCGACCGCCGCTGATGATCCGGGTCCGGGTTCAAACCACACAAGGCAAAACCACCCTCTACCTGCTCAACAATCACTTCACTTCGATGTCGGGCGGAGAAGAGGCGACCGAACCACGCCGGATTGAGCAGGCTGCCTGGAATGTGGAGATCTTGGAGCGCATTCTGAGCAAGGACGATCACGCGCATGTGATCGTGCTGGGCGATCTCAACTCTTTCTATGACTCTGGGCCTCTGGAGGTGTTGCGGGATGCCGGGCTACGGCATGTCTTCGAACGCCTGGCCCCTGAGGACCGGTATACATATGTTTATCGGGGCGTTTCGCAAGCGCTCGACCACATTCTGGTAACACCTGGGCTCTTCGACCAGCTCGTGGATGCGACCGTACTGCACTTGGATGCGGATTATGGTCTGCCTTCGCCGGATGACACGACCGCGCTGCGCAAATCTGATCATGATCCCTTGATCGCCGAATTCATGCTTGCGGACTGAGGTATCGGTCGCCTCGACCGATACCTTAGCTCTCTACTCGAGCAAAGTGCGTCTAGATATCCCGCAGCCGATCCCGGCCGTCGATGGCCTGTCCGAAGGCCATCCCGAAGAAGCTGAAGATGACCAGGCCCGCTATGCCGGCGAGATTGACCCATGATGCCTGTATAAGGTAGGGCAGCACCAGAAGGAGCGCCACTCCGAGCGCCAGGCCAATCAGCGCACCGGTGATCACCTTGGGGACATCGGCGAAGATCCCCCGCATGGAAAACCATTCGCGGCGGCTCCGGCGTTTGTGCGCGATGCTCCTCTGCAGCTTGCGCTCCTTCTTCTGGGGGTCACGCAACTCAATCTGGCGGTCGCGAAGCTTGCGCCATCGATCTTGCTCTCCCATCGCTCCCATCCCCTTCCCGCCCGATCCATCCGGCTTGATGGATTGTAGTCCGAAGCCTGAGGCTGGCAAACGGGCTCTATCGCCAGGGAGACAAGGACTCCCATTCTCCCAGAACCCTTTCCGGGGATCGGGCATTTAAAGGGGCTGCCCGGATTGGGCAGCCCCCGCAATGCCAACTGCTTCGCCCACCAGATAGGCCTAGGAAGTCTCTTCCAGGGCCTCGGCGGCCGCAGCGTCCAGCTCTGCCAGCAGCGCCGGAATCTCCGAGGGGTCGCTCTGCAGGATGGCCGCAAAGGTATCCTGCACCTCCCTGCGGACGGTGCCCCAGGACGACCAGCCGGGCTCCGCTTTGCCAAGCGGGACCAGTTCGAGGCCCTCGGCCCAGAGCGGGTTTGCGGCGATGTAGTCTCCGAGGAAGTCCACCGTACTCAGGCGAGTGGGATGGTAGGCGCTGGCCTCGATCCACTTCGCCATCGTCTCAGGGCTTGTGAACCACTTAATGAAGAGCCAGGAGGCCAGCTCCTGCTCGGGGTTGGACTTCACAATGGCCGAGTTTTGGGCGAAGGAGTTCACGGCCAGGTTGCCGCCCGGCCCCGGGAAGGGGATGAAGCCCCACTCGTCATCCGTGGCATCCTCGGCCTCGAAGGCCGAAACCTGATAGGGCAGGCCGGCCGTGGAGCTCATGGTGAAGAGCGCCTTGCGGGTGGCGAATTCGGGGTTGGGGTAGCTTTCGGTCGCGAAGGCACAGCCCTCATCCCAGAGTTCCTTCAGGAAGTACGCCACTTCCTCCACCGCGGGCTTGGTGAAATCGTAGCCGGTGCCGTCCTCGTTATAGAGGTCATCGCCCCAGGCGAAGACCCAGGAAGCGACATTTGAGGCGCCGGTGTAAAGCACCAGCCCGCCGGTTCCATCGTTATCGGGATCCTCGTCGCTGGCGTTGGCCTGAGCAGCTGCGCAGGCTTGGGCCTTGAACTCCTCAGGCGTAGTCGGCGGGCCGTCGAATCCAAGCTCCTGGGCCCATGTGTGGTTGTAGAAGAGCACATTGGCCGACTGCCCATGCGGGAAGCCCACCCGCGCCCCCTCGGCGTTGATGCCGTTCATCCAGGCGCCCTCATAGAAGTCGGCGATCTCCTCCTCCGAGAGCCCCCAGTCGGGATCCTGGATGTAGGTGTTGATATCCGCCAGCACGCCCACCGAATACCAGGTATCGAGAGCGTTGGTATAGCCCACGATAATGTTGGGAAGATCGCCGGACTGGATGGCGGCGTTCATGGCGTCCTCGGCATCGCGATAGCGCCCCTGGTCCACTGCCTCGACCGTGATCCCCCACTCATTGGTGGCGTTGAACTCCTCCACCAGTGCCTGCATGCCCTCGCCAACCGTGCCGGTCCCCCAGACATGCCAGAAGACCACGGTCTGCCCGCTGGGGTCAACCGCCGGCGCGGCTGATTCTGGCTCCTCAGCCTCGGTGGGCTCTGGTTCGGGCGGGGCCTCGGTCTGGGCTGGTTCTGCCGGCTGCGGTTCCGCGGTGGGGGCCCCGCAGGCCGCAAGCGCCATCGGCACCAGCAAGGCCAGAATGAGCAACCAGGCGAATCCTCTCTTGGACATCTTTTTCCTCCTCACAATCGATATTGAATCTCGTTCTTCGATGAGAACTGCGCAGATCCCTATCGCTGCCACCTCCCTCCCCTGCCGGGTCAGCCTTTCAGGCCGCTCCGGGCAATCGACTCCGTAAACTGCCGCTGCGTGATGAAGTAAAGGATAAGGACGGGAATGATCGTGATCACCGCCCCCGCCATCATCAGATGTAGTTGCTGCCCAGCCTCTTCAACGAAATTCAGCAGCCCCACTGCGATCGGCCTCCACTCGGGTGAATTGGTCACGAGCAGCGGCCAGGCGAGGGCATTCCAGGAGCCCATGAACGAGAGCACGAGGATCACCATCAGGGGTGCCCGTGCGAGTGGCAGCACGACGGAGATCAGGAATCGCAGGTGGCCCGCGCCATCAATCTGCGCCGCATCGAAGAGCTCATCTGGCACCTGTGCGAAGAATTGCCGCAGCAGGAAGATCGAGAACACGCTTCCCATGAAAGGCACCGTAAGCGCCGGCCAGTTGTTGATCCACTTGATCGGCCCAATTCTCCCAAGCCAGGTGACGGTCAGGAAGTTGGGAATGATCAGAACCATGGCCGGGATCATCATCGTGCTGAGCAGCACACCGAAGATAGCATCCCGCCCGGGAAACTCGATGCGGGCGAAGGCGTAGGCCGCCAGCACGCTGAAGGTGAGTTGCCCGGCGAGGGTGATGAACGTGATCTGCAGGCTGTTCAAGAAGTACTCGGCAAATTGCGCCTCCTTCCACGCGGCAGCGTAATTCTCGAGGTGGATCTGCGAGGGGAAGAAGCGCACACCCTGGGCCTCCCCCAGGGACATCACCGAAGTGGAGAGCATCCATATGAAAGGTATTACTGCGATGATCGCCCCGGTGATCAAGACGAAATAGGTGCCGAGATGCTGCAGTGACTTGCCCCAAGCAAGACTCTCGGAATTCGGGGCATACGTGGGCCGCTCAGCCATAGAAGACCCTCGATCCCTGGATGCGGTTGTTTAACACCGTCAGGCCCAGGATGATGGCGAAAAGCACAAAGGCCAGCGCCGAAGCATAACCATAGCGCACCTTATCGAAGAATTCCAGGAAGATGGTGACGGAGAAGGTATCCGTCGTGCCCAGCGCCAGCTCATGCCGCATGACCCAGATGTGA
This sequence comes from uncultured Anaerolineaceae bacterium, assembly GCA_964492745.1. GTDB lineage: Bacteria > Chloroflexota > Anaerolineae > Anaerolineales > E44-bin32 > E44-bin32. The sequence goes on along the minus strand of CAZBLT010000004.1, from coordinate 76,928 downwards.
CTGAAAGCCTTGAAAGTGCCGATGATGGCAATCAGCGAGAGAAAGTAGGTGGTGGGAGAAAGCAGTGGGAATATGACATGCCGGAAGACCTGCCAGCGACCGGCGCCATCGATTTGTGCCACTTCGACTACTTCCTTGGGGATGTTGCCCAGGCCGGCAAGATAGATGACCGTGTCATAGCCCACATAGACCCAAATGGAATACAGCATGATGACGACCAGCGCCAGGCTGGGGCCGCCAGCCCACTCGGGGATCGCCAGTCCCGCCCGTTCCCCCAGAAGATGGAAGATCCCCCGCGGTTCCTGGGTCCATCGCAGCGGCTCAAGCCCCAGGAAATGCAGAAACTGGTTCACAGGCGCTTGTGGCCGGATTGAGAACATCTGCCTGAAGACCGCCGCGCTTGCGACGAAGGGCGTGACGTAGGGCAAGAAATAGAGCATGCGAAAGAGCTCGGATCCAGCCAATTGCTGGAAGAGCAGCACCGCCAGGAATAGCGAGATCGCCAACTGGAATGGCACCGTTCCCAGGGAGTAGAAGATAGTTACCTTCAACCCCGACCAGAGATCATCGTCGCCCGCGGCGACGATGACCGGGATCTCCCCGATGAGCAGCCAGCCGCCCACCAGCAAGGCGATCGCCGCGAAGATGCGCAACCAGAAGGCCCGGTCCGTCTCCTGGCGCTCCGCACCCCGCCAGACTACCCACGCCAGACCCAGCAGGATCACGCCGCTCGTGATCGTAACGATTTGAGACCAAATCGCGGGCGATTGGCCTCCTTCGAGTGCCGCTTGATAGGCCTTCGCCACCTCGGTGTAGGTAAACCGGAGCAGGAATGCCCCCATGCCCAATGCCAGCCACGCCAGCGCAAAGCGGATCTGATAGAGGATGTTCTCCGGCCGGCGCCAGAGGCGCGCGAAGAGAACCGCGCTCAGGAGACTGAGCATCAGGAGCAAGCCCAGGTGCCCGAAGGCTTCCCACACAGTCGGGGCTCGCAGGGCTTCGCCTAACAAGCGCATGAACAGCGCCCGGGTTCTCTCCACCCCGATGATCTTGTCGGCGATATCCAGGATCTCAGGCAGTAGGAGAACCGTCCAGCGGACAAAGGCCACGGCCGCGGCGGCGTGCAACCCTCCGGGCAGGAGCAAGACCCAGGGACGCAATCCGGCATCGCGGGCCTCGCGCCGCCAGGAACGCAGCCAGAGGGTGGCTGCAACGAGGGCGCCGACGGCCAGAAGGAAGAGCGCCACATAAACCAGGTTGTCCACAGCGCGCACATAATTTTCCAGCCCGATGTAGCCACCGCGCTTAAGACGCCACTTATGCAGACTTACGAAGAGAGCGAATCCAACAGGGAAAATCCCGAAGACGAAGATCAGCAGCGTCGCCGGGAGGATCATCAAGTAGGCGGTGAGGTATTCCCGGAGGCGGCGGCCGCGCCGACTCCGCAGGGCGCGAAACCCGCGTTCGGCGAGTGACCCTAAAGGCTTTCTTCCCCCCTTAGGGGCTGCAAACTGCAAGGATCCTCCTCCATCTCAGGGCCCACCGGGGATGTCGGGTAAAATTATAGGCCAGCACCTCGCGAGGCACCAATGAACACTTGTCATCCAGAAGAAGGATAAAAGACCCATGGCCGATCTCACCGCCGAATGCCTGCAGCGCATTCAGGCCCAGCCCCCGGATTCCTTGGATCTAGGAGCAGACAGCATTCGCCCTGCATATCATGGGCTCTCACTGCTCAACGTTCCCGCCAGCCTATGCCGCTGGCTGGGCGCCGAACCTCTCGCGCACAGCCCCCTCGATTTGCCCGTCCTAGACGATCTCGTGGAAGGCGCCAGGCAGGTCCTCGTCGTCCTCGTCGATGCTGTGGGCCTGCGCCGATTTCAGCGCTGGATAGATGGCCGCGCAGCAAGCTTGAACCCCTTGCTCAGCCATGGCCATCTGGCGGCCCTGACCTCCGTGGTCCCTTCCACAACCAGCGCCGCGCTCACCAGCTTCTGGACCGGACGGAGCCCTGCGGAGCACGGCGTGCTCGGCTATGAGATCTTCCTCAAGGAATGGGGGATCATCACCAACATGATCACGCATGCGCCGGCGGTCTTCGACGGCCGCGCCGGCCTGCTCTACACGGCCGGATTCGACCCCGAGCGGTTTCTGCCGGTCCCGACCCTGGGGCCGCGGTTTCGGGCCGCCGGGATCGAGACGCATGGCTTTCTCCACTACAGCATCAGCGGCTCGGGGCTTTCCCGCATGCATTACGCCGACGTGAGCCTTCACACATTCGCCGGAGTCCCCGATTTGTGGGTGGGCGTGCGCCATCTTCTGGCCACCCCTATCGCTAGGCCGCGCCTGGTCTGGGTCTATTACGGTGGCGTGGATGGGCTCTCGCACCGGCACGGCCCTGATTCGGAGCAGGCCGAAGTGGCCTTCGCAGCCTTTGCCCAGGCCATGGTGCACGAATGCCTGGATCAGCTGCCCGCCATCGTCGCCAGGGAAACGGTGTTGCTCCTGCTCTCGGATCATGGTCAGGTGGCCACCCCCCTGAATGCCCACATGGAGCTTCGCAATCATCCGGATTTCCTGAGACTGCTCTATATGTACCCCACCGGCGAGAACCGCCTGGCCTATCTCTATCCCAAACCCCAGCGCGCCGGTGACATTCGCGCCTATCTCAACCAGGCTTGGCCGGGAGCCTTCACCCCCTTGCAGGCTCCAAGCGCGCTGGAACAGGGCCTCTTCGGCCCTGGCGAACCGGCAGCCGTTGCCGCAGACCGCCTCGGGGAGATGATCCTGGTCAGCCACGGAGAAGCCTATCTGTGGTGGGCACAGAAAGAAAACCCGCTGCTTGGGCGCCACGGTGGGCTCTCTCCAGACGAGATGTTGGTTCCCTTGCTGGCCTCGCGCCTCGATTAAGGCCCCGCTGCAACTCACCCCGCCAAAAAGCGACACCGCCCCTATGTGCCAGGGGCGGTGTCGTCGATCGCTCATCGGATCGTGTTACGGCGTCGAAGGCGCTGGGGTGGGCGTCCCCTGCAGCGAAGGCAGAGGCAACAGGAAAGGATTATCGCTGGGCACGAGCATGACCTGGATGCCCGGCGAGAGCTTCTGGATATACTCGAAGGTGATCAAATCCGGGTTGTCTTGAAGCGCCTCGGCGATCATCTGCAAAGCCTGGGCCTCCGCTTCGGCTTCGATCAACCGGGCTTCAGCGCGCCCCTGAGCCTCGATCACGGCTGCATCCGCCTGCCCCTTGGCCACCTGGCGAGCCTGCTCGGCCTCTTGCTCCCGCTGCTGTACGACAAAGGCAGCCTCCTGAGCGCGCTGCTCGGCGATCTGCTTCTGCTCCACCGAGGCCGCATACTCTTCCGAGAAGGCGATGTTACGCAGCACGAAGTCATGCATGATGAGCGCACCCTCATCGAAGGCCTCCGTGAGCTCACGGGTTATGTAATCCGTCAGATCAAAACGTCTCGAACTGACGACCTCATCGATGCTGAACTGGGATACCCCATCGCGGATGATGCCACGCGAGACCGGGCGCACGAGGTTATCGATATAGCTATTGGCCCATTTGATGTGCGCATCGACGACCAGGTCAGGGTTGATCGAGAAAATCACCGATGCGTCGACCTTCACAATCTGCCCGTCCGCCGTCCGGGCTTCCACGGAATCGTCCCCGCGGATGGCACCCTCCTCCGGCGCAATCGACATGGTGTAGGTCTGGCGGGTGATGGGATAGGTGATCACATTCTCCAGGAACGGCACCACCCAATTCAGCCCGGGCTGAAGCGGTTCCGGCCGCACGCCCTCGGTGAGCGCCGAGATGACCACCCCTCGCTCGGTGGGCTGGATAAAGACCAGCCCCGCGCTGGCCGTTGTCAGGACCAGTGCAAGAACGACCAGTCCCAGAATGATACCCATCGAGGCCCTCAAGGGGTGCCCTCGGGCCGCCCGTACGATCGCAAGGACCACAGCCGCCAGCGCTGCAACCCAAGCGAGCGTCGATAGGGCCGATAGTCCCACTGCCACGTTCATGAACTCCTCCTTAAGATTTGGCTCATGCCTGCGCCCGAAGCCGTTTGCATCAGGCGGAGGAATTCTATCACGCAGGCCTTTCCACCGACCGACGCCGGCCTGACATCAGGCTCCCGTCTGGCCATACATCGGCGGCATGTGCAGTAGAACTGCGGCACGGCGGTGTTGCTGTCAGCGACGCGCTTTCGATCGATTCTGTAGGAAAGGAAATGGAGAGGGAGACGTCTTGGGGGATCATCGATCCTCAGGCTTGCGCTCCAGCAGGATCGTCACAGGTCCATCGTTCTCGATCTCAACCAGCATGTGCGCCCCGAAGCGCCCCTGTTGCACGGGAACTTCGTGGCTTGCCAGCCTTTCTGTGAAGGCATCTACCAGGGGCGCGGCGACCTCCGGAGGCGCGGCCTCGACGAAGCTTGGGCGGCGGCCCTTCTTCGTGTTGGCGTAGAGGGTGAATTGCGAAACCACCAGCGCCTCGCCAGCCACATCTTGCACCGAGAGATTGGTCTTGCCATTTTGATCCTCGAAGATGCGCAGCGCGACGCACTTATCTGCCAGCCAGACGGCTTCTGTGTGGGTATCTCCCAGGCCCACTCCCAGGAGGATCAACAGGCCGGGTCCGATCTCCGCGATACGCTGCCCATCGACAACCACCGCGGCGCGGCGCACCCGTTGCAGGACGGCTCGCATCGTCATCACCCCAATCTTGCCGGATCAGAAGGATAGGGCGGCTAAAATGCCTTCTCGATCAGCTCGATGAGTTCGCCCTCTTCCACATGCCGCCCGGTTTGAAGCTTCGAATAGATCAGCTGATCGTCAACCTTAACCTCAAACCGGCCCGAATCGGAGGGGATCAGTGTAACCGAAGCAATCCGCCGCTCGAAGGTCTTCAAGATTTCCGCCATCGCACCGATGGCCCTATCAGTATAATGTCAAACCGCACAATATTCGATGCTGATATCAGCCATACCACATTTCCTCCTTGTGAAGAAGCTCGCCACCGTTCATCCTCAAAGGGAAGAGCGCTTGGCGGCGCACAACGCACCGAAGTATACCCCGCAATAGGGCACCGGCCATAATATTGTTCCTCGGCGAGATCCCTCAATCGGCAAGCCGAGCACTTCATCGCATACCTTTATTCATGCGAGAACCTGTGCCATAATGAGGCATGGACATTGTCGCAGGAGGTGTAGGATGCGCCGATTCATGAGTTTCGTCGCCGGGGCCTTTTGTGGCGCATTGGTGGGTTCCGTTCTGGCGCTGATCTATGCCCCAGCCTCAGGGGAGGAATTACGCAGCCAGTTGCGCCAGCGCACGGATGCCTTTCGGGATGAGGTCCGCGAAGCCTATGCGGCCCGGGTCGCACAATTGGAGGCGGAGCTCGAACGGCTGCGGGGCCGCGCGCCCGCAGGGTGAGCTGGCCTCCGCTGCCATAGGGGCAATATACAGTGGGCACGCCACAGCGTGCCCACGCCTTCTTGGGGCCACATCCGCATTCTTCGCTTCTCGCTCTAGGGTCTCAGCTCAAACCGATAGGGCGCTGGCTGCCAGGTGTGCCGAGCCGTCCCGCTTACAATCAATGTGATATAGTCGATGCCATCCCCTGCTTGGAACTCGATCTCGGCGCTGTTCTCCGCATCCAGCGCGACCGGGCGGACGCGGATCTCATCCCCATGCTCGACCAGGATCACCTGATAGGTCTGCGGAAGGCGATTATAAAGGCGTACGAAGCCCTCCGCCCGCCAGCCACCATCGCCAGCTTCGAAATCTTCGAAGTAACCTAGGGCATCAATGCGGATGTCGTCGAGTAGGAAGCCATCGCCGTTTACCGCCGCATCCGTGATGTATTCAAACCGCAGCAGTATCTCCTGCCCGGCGAAGGCTGAGAGATCCACTTTCTCCTGAATCCATGCTGGCTGACTCCCTCCGCCACTGTATCCGGTGTACCCCCAACCGTAGGAGTTCCCGGAGGAGTCTTCAGCTGTCCCGGAGGGCGTTTCGAGAATCTGCCAGGTCTCCCCTCCATCCGCCGAGATCTCCAGGTAGAGGTAATCCCAGCCTTCTTCGATGTCATACCAGGTCCAGTATCGCAGCTCAATTGGGCCGCTCACTTCTTGGAGGTCGAAACTACGTGTCAGTGTCATATCCGATTCATCGCCGCGATTGGACCAGAAGGCATACTCCCCTGAAAGCGGCTCTGCTGGCAGAACCTGCACCTCCGAGGCCCCGTCGAAAAGGAGTGTGTACTCACCGGCACAATCAACACGAATGTAGTCAATACCGTATTGACTCACCTGCCGCTCCTGCGGGCCAAAAGGGCACTCGTCGAAACGGTCGGCAACTTGCACTTGCGGAGCAACATAGCTTTCGAAAGCATAGCGGCCATCCGCCACCGTGGGGTCCTGCAGCAACAACGCGACTGCCCAATCGCGATGCAGGTCGTCCGCGCGGACGGGTGCCCCGGATAAGGGATCCTCGATCCCCAGTTCGGCCAACGTCTGGTCGATCGAATCCAACCCGTTGTTCGGGTGGGCCACGACGGCTTGGGTCACCTCAGGGCCGAAGCGCTCGAGCATATACGCTACAAATAGAAATGACTGGCCATAATGGGGGCCCCCATTGGTCGGCCAATAGGTTAGCGTCAAATCCGGGTCGGAAGCGTAAGCAAAATCCCAGCCGCCGACATCGTAGCCGTTCAGGAACGACGCAAGTTCCGAGAAGCCCTCATTGAGCCAGGACTCCTCATTCCGGTCCAGGCTCCAGTGGATCATGTGCTGGAATTCATGTGCCAGAACGCTATAGGTAAATTCCTCCCAAAGCTCGACATTATCGGCTGAGAGGTAAAACATTTCATGGCCGTTCGAATATTCATGGGCCAGCGGCGAGAGTTCATCGGCGGCCGAGAAGTACCCGGCCACGGAAGCGCCCAGATTGCGTGCGTAAAGGATGTAGAGGTGGGGATCCCCGTCCACACCCGGCGACCATTCGGACCCGAAGAATGCCCGGTTGGTAGGGTAGGCATGCGTTTCGAAGTCATCGACCAGCGCCTTGACATCCTCGAGGTCGTACTTCACGCCCTGCTCAACCCAGAAGTAGACGTGATCGGTCGCATATACGAGGTCAGCCTGGACCTGAAAGTTCTCAATAGTATCCACGTTCCCCACCCAGAACGTCTCAATCGTCCCCAAGGGGATGGGTTCGGCCTCGGTCGCGAGCACCCTGGGGACGTTGGGCAGCCCCCTCAGACGCTCGGCCAGCTCGATGGGCTCGTTGATGGGAACGACCGTTTGAGCCAGCGTCTCCAGCATCTCACGCGCCCGATCGGGATCCCGCGCCGGCTCGGTGGGCGCGATCGCCGACGTCGCCGTGGCCTCGACCGTCGTCGTCGGCAGAGCGGCCGGCGTGGCCGTCTGCATCCAGGAGGAGATGAAGCGCAGCGCGAACACCGATCCTGCGGCGCATACCAAGCATAGCGCCATCATGCCAGCAAAGGCCAGCACGAACCATTTGATGCGGGAGCTTTCCCCATTTGTCATCGCACGCCTCCTGGAAGGAATCCCGCGAATTATAGCCGAGCCTGTCGCCGGTTCCTGTTCGAGTAGCTAGCCTCGGGAATCGCGCGGCGAGATGAGTGTGGCGTCTTGACTTCGCACAATCGGCAATTGCACCGCGAAGCGGCTTCCACGGCCGGGCCTGCTCTGAGCCACGATCCTGCCGCCATGTGCTCGCACGATCTCTTGCGAGATGGGCAACCCCAATCCAGTGCCTCGCCCCTTGCCACCGGCGCGGGATTTATCCAATTGGTAGAAACGCTCGAAGATGCGGCTGATTTCCTCGGGTGGGATCCCCGGCCCATTATCGTCCACATAGACCGTGACCCAGCCCTCGGAGGCTTCACCCCAGATCCGGACCTCGCTGCCTGCGGGCGTATACTTGATGGCGTTATCCACGAGATTTGTAAACACCTGGGCCAGCCGGTCGCCATCGCCCATAATAGGGGGCAGGGCAGGCAACTTCAGTTGCACCCGCACCTCCGCCTCGGCGGCGCGCACGCTCAGCCGCTCGGCCACGGCCCGCACCACGGCTTGCAGATCGACGCGCCCAAACCGGAAATCCATCTGGCCCGCATCCAGGCGAGCCAAATCGAGCAAATCTTCCACCAGCCGCACCAACCGGTCGCTCTCATCATAGATGACCTGCGCGGCATGGCGCTGATCCTCCGGGGCCGCAGCAGCACCATCCAGGATGGCTTGGGCAAACCCCTGGATCGAGGTCAACGGGGTCCTCAGCTCGTGCGAGATGTTGGCGACGAAATCGCGCTGCGATTGCTGGCTGCTTCGTACCTGATGAACCATCTCATTAAAGGCTTGTGCCAGTTCGCGCGCTTCTTCCGGACCTTCCAGTTGCAACTCGCCATTGAACTCGCCTGCCGCCACGGCGCGGGCCGCCTCGGCGACGCGCTTCAGCGGGCTGGCGACCCAGCGCGAGACCATCCATGAAAGCACTATCGAGAGAGCCAAAGCGATGGCACCGGCCAGCATCAGCGGCCGCAGCATGTGCTCTCCCCAGACTTGCAGCGTCCGCAAGGCCGGTCGCGGCGACGCCAGCAAGAGCCAGTGACCCCCCACGAGCGGCTCGGCAACGTAAAGCCATAGGCCTTCACCCCCACCCCGGAAGCGTCCCTGAGGCGGCGCTCCGCCCTGGACGATTGCCTGGCGCGTGGGCAGGGGGATCTCGCCCTCCCCTTCCCGGCTATCCGCCAGTACACGGCCCCGGGGATCAAGCAGCACAACCCGCACCCCAGATACCTGGTCCAGGCGGCCGACCGCTGCCTCCAGCTGCGGCGCGGGAAGGTCGAGCAGCACCTGGCCCCGGCCGCGCAGCACCAGCGGGATGCTGCGTTCCAGTTGGGCCAGGGTGCGCTGGTCCGCCCAGGGTCCTCGCAGAAGAATGAGGAGCAAACTGAGGGAGACGAGCATCAACGCGATGCCCGCCACCAGAAAGTGCGTCAGAAAGAGCCTCGAAGCCAGCTTTCGAAACAAGGTCCCCTCACGAACTCACAAGCTTGTAACCTACGCCCGTCACAGTCTCGATCCGCACGCTGGCGCTGCGGGCGAGATGCTTGCGCAGATGGGCGACATGCACGTCCACCGTGCGGGTTTGGCCATAGAAATCGTACCCCCAGACTTGATCCAGGAGTTGCTCCCGGGTGAGCACAATTCCCCGGTTCGCCGCCATCGCTTCGAGCAAATCAAACTCCTTGGCGCGCAGTTGGACCGGCTCGCCGGCGATGACAACCTCCCGCTTGGCTGGGTCAATGGTCACATCGCCGATGTGCAGCGGGGCCTCGGCCTTTGAGGGGCGGTCGGCTCTCCGCAGGATCGCCTTGACCCGCGCCACCAGCTCGCGCGGGTTGAAGGGCTTGGTCAGGTAGTCGTCTGCTCCCAATTCCAGGCCCACGATCTTATCCACGTCCTCATCGCGCGCCGTGAGCATCAGAATGGGGACGTCGCTTTCGCCCCGAACACGACGGCAAACCTCGAAACCGTCCAGCTTGGGGAGCATGATGTCCAGTACAACTAGGGCAGGGGAAAGGCTCTTAATGCGCTCGAGTGCATGCTCACCATCCGCGGCCGATTCCACCCTAAAGCCCTCGCGCTCCAGATATAGGCGGGCCAGGTCTACGATGTTCTGTTCATCATCCACGATCAGGATCAGCTCACCGCCCACGTGCACCTCCGAAACGCCTGTGTGGCCCGCCCATTCAGGTCATACCGCCTCGGCCACCAGCGCGATTGCCTCGATCTCCACCGCCGCGCCTCGCGGCAACGCCGCCACCTCGACTGCCGAGCGGGCCGGAGGTGCCTCTGGGAAGAACTCGGCATACACCGCATTCATGCGCGCAAAGTCCTGGATGCTTTGGAGAAAGACCGTCGTCTTGACTACCTGTGTGAGTCCGCTCCCCGCCGCCTCTAAGATGCTCGCTAGGTTGGCAAGAGCCTGACGGGTCTGCGCCTCCACGCCTCCTTCGACCAGATCGCCGCTGGCGGGATCGATACCAAGCGATCCCGAGGCGAAGATGAATCCTCCTGCCCGAATTGCCTGCGAGTAAGGGCCGATCGCTCCAGGGGCCTGGTCAGTGGCAACAGCCGTGCGTCTTTCCATTGCGCTCACCTCCGTTCGTCGAGATGCTCTGATTGTAAGCGGGCATGGGACGGGATGCAAAAGCATCCGAGCGCATCAGCACGCGCGCCCCGCGAGCGTATGCAAATCCGCCTGCCCCTTAGACTACTTGGGCAGGCGGATTGGATGCCATTTCCCTGCGCGCGCTCCGATCCCTCCTTGGCGCGTGCGCGATCAGACCACGATATTGACCAGTCTTCCAGGGACCACAATCACCTCGCGCGGCTCCTTGCCCTCCATGAAGCGCCGGGCGGGCTCGCTGGCCAGAGCCACTTCCCGGGCGCGCTCCTCGCTGATACCCGCAGGCACCTTGACACGGTCGCGCACTTTTCCATTCACCTGAATCACAAGCGTGATCTCCTCCTCAGACGCAGCCTCAGGATCGTACTCCGGCCAGGATTGGAGATGCACCGAGTAGGGCTTGCCTAAGTACTCGGTCCACAGCTCTTCGGCGATATGGGGGGCGATCGGCGCCATCATCCGCAAGTAGGCATCAACGGCCTCCTCCCACTCCGGCGTGCCTCCGGCGCCCCGTTCGCGAGCAGCCACCATCTCGTTCAACAGCTCCATGAGGGCTGCGATGATCGTGTTGAACTCGAAGGTCTCATAGTCATGCGTCACCCGCTGGATGGTTTGATGCAACTTGCGCTTGAGATTGCGGCGCACCTCCTCGGAGGCCTCTCCACGCGGCGCCTGTTCGGTCATCAACGACCACACCCGATGCAGCCAGCGGACAACGCCCTGGATGTTGTCGGGGTCCCAGGGACCGCCCTCCGACCAGCGGTAGCCGAACATCAGATAGGCTCGGACAGTGTCGGCGCCATACGTGCGCACCTGCTCATCTGGGTCGATGACATTGCCTCGCGATTTGCTCATCCGCTGGCCATCCGGTCCCAGAATCTGACCTTGGTTCCGCAGCTGGAGCATGGGCTCAGGCCCTTGGGTGATGCCCATGTCCCGGCAGGCCTTATGGAAGAAGCGCGTGTAGATCAGGTGCATGGTGGCATGCTCGACTCCGCCCGTATATGTGTCCACCGGCATCCAATAGTCATACTCGCGGGGATCAAAGGGTCCCTCCTCGTAACGAGGGCTCAGATAGCGCAGATGGTACCAGGAGGAGCACATGAAGGTGTCCATCGTATCGGTTTCGCGCACGGCCGGACCCCCGCAGGAGGGGCAGGTGGTGTGCTTCCAAGTGGGATGGAACTTCAGCGGGCTTTCCCCCGTCGGGCGCCACTCCACATCCTCCGGCAGCTTCACCGGCAACTGGTCCTCCGGGACCGGCACGATGCCGCATTCGTCACAGTAAACCATGGGGATGGGCGCGCCCCAGTAACGCTGACGCGAGATCAGCCAATCCCTCAGGCGGTAGTTAACGGCAGCCTCCCCGATGCCTTTCTGCTCCAAGTACGCCGTCGTCTTCTCAACCGCGTGTTCACCGGGGGTGCCGCTCAAAGGGCCGGAATGGATCATGGTGCCGTAGGCATCGTGATAGAGTAGATCCCGATAGAACTCCACGCGCCAGAGGGCCTCCATCACAGTACGATTCTCAGATAGCTTGGGCTCGAGCGCATGGATCCTCTTAAGGATTTCGGCCTCCGCCCCGATCGAGTCCCAGGCGATGATCTCGTCTGAGAAGATGAAGGCCCATCCCAGACCAATCACTTCGCTCCAGTTGCCGGGCTTCAGATAAGACCGGCTGAGGTCCACGTAACGCTCAAGCTTTTCGGGAGGAATGGTGATCAATAACTTGTCGCCCTTGCGCTCAAAGGGGATTCCCTCGCCCTCCAGCGCCTTTCCGAAGCCCTCCCGCACCCATTTGCCCTCGCGGGTCACAGACTTCGCCACACCTGCCGGGTGCTCGATCACCGGCAGGATGACCAGCCCATACTTGAGCGCAAAGGCGAAGTCGCGCTCATCATGGGCGGGCACGCCCATGATGGCGCCCGTGCCATAAGACATGAGCACATAATCGGCGATCCAAATCGGGATGCGGGCGCCATTCACAGGGTTCACAGCGTACCCGCCCGTGAAAACACCTGTCTTTTCCTTGTCAACGGCCTCGCGCTGGATATCCGTCTGGCGTATGGCCTGTGCTATGTAGGCGTGCACGGCCTCGGCCTGATCTGGAGTGGTGATCTTTTCGACCAGCGGATGCTCCGGCGCCAGGACCATGAAGGTCGCGCCCCAGAGCGTATCCGGTCGGGTGGTGAAGACTTCCATCGGATCGCCGTCTTCTGTGTGGAAGGTCACTCGGGCGCCTTCGGAGCGGCCAATCCAATTGGTCTGCAAGGCGACCACACGCTCGGGCCAATCGATGTGGGAGAAATCGAGCAACTCCTCGGCGTACGCCGTGGTGCGGAAGAACCATTGCTCCAGGCTCTTTTTCGTGACCGGCGTGCCGCAGCGCTCGCAGAGCCGGTTCTCACCCACGACCTGCTCACGCGCCAGCGTGGTGTTGCAGCTCGGGCACCAATCAACTGCAGCCTTCTTGCGATAGGCGAGGCCATGCTCATAGAGCTTGAGGAAGAACCACTGCGTCCAGCGGTAGTAGGAGGGATCAGAGGAGATGGCCTCCCGGCGCCAATCGAACATGGCGCCCATGCTCTTGAGTTGCTCGCGCATGTGAGCGATGTTGGCGTAGGTCCATTCCATGGGATGGATATTGCGCTGGATGGCGGCGTTTTCCGCCGGCAACCCGAAGGCGTCGAAGCCCATGGGGAACATCACGTTGAAACCCCGCATGCGCATGAAGCGGGCGCGCGCATCCGAGGGCGTCATCGCGTACCAATGGCCGATATGCAGATCACCCGAGGGATAGGGAAGCATCGTCAGCGCATAGTGCTTGGGGCGGGAGGGATCGATGTCGGCATGATACAGCCCATCGGACTCCCATCGAGCCTGCCACTTGGGCTCTATCTCCGCCGGGTCATATCGCGGCGCCCCGGCAGTCCCCTCCTTGCGCCCTTGATTCGTCATCACACACCTCCCAGATGCGCGCTCAGCCAGCCATCCCGCGCCCGATCGTCTGAACTCAAAACCCCCCTCGCCTTCACAGGGACGAAGGGGGCTCCGCGGTACCACCCTGCTTGTCTGGTATCCACCAGACCGCTCGGCGCGCTAACGGGCGATCCCGCCCCCGGCTACTGGATTCACCGAGGGGGCCTGTCCTCATATAAGGACGGCAGGCGAGTTCAGCCGCGTTGCACCCCGGCCGGGTTGCAGTGCACCGTGGGCACCTCGCCGGGCTCTCACCCTCCCCGGCTCGCTGACGGTTGGCCTACTACTCCTGCCCTGGCCGCATATGCGGTTGTCTTTGGTGGACCCAGTGGGATTCGAACCCACGACCTTCTCAATGCCATTGAGACGCGCTCCCAGCTGCGCCATGGGCCCTTGCTCGAGTGGACCTGGCGGGATTCGAACCCGCGACCTCATCAGTGCGATTGATGCGCGCTCCCAACTGCGCCACAGGCCCCCGCAGGGTGGACGCATTGTACCCAATGGCGATGAATGGTGTCAAGGTGAGCGGGTGCCCATGGCTACTCTGTGCGAATGAGGGTTTCTCCATTATCCTTAGATGCAGGTTGCGACGGCACCCATACCGCTGCACCGCGACGGGAGCTCCACAATGACTGCGACACCTGCCCCTCGCCCACCTGCCCGCAAACCATCCGGGGCCCAGCTTGGCCGGCGATGCGCGGAGGTGCCGCTGCCATGAGCCGCGATCTCCGTCTGGTTTCCATCTCACTTCTCGCCTGGGGGTTCGGCGAAGCACTCTTCTTCTACCTGATCCCGCTCTATTTGGCCGAGTTGGGCGCGGATCCCGCCTGGATCGGCGGTATCTTAGGCCTGGCCGGGCTGGCGATGATGCTGACGCATATCCCCGCGGGGGCCTTGGCAGACCGACTAGGCAGCAGGAAACTAATGATTGCGGGCTGGGCTTCAGGCTTGCTGGCTGCAGTCCTGATGTTCGTCTCCCGAAGCCTGGTGCCATTCGTGGGCGGGCTCCTGCTTTACCATTTCACAAGTTTCGTGATGGCACCGCTGAACCGCTACATCACCGCCGCACGGCAGCATTGGAGCACCGCCCGCGCCCTTACCTCTGTGAGCGCTATGTTCAACTTGGGCGGCGTGATTGGCGCCGCGGCAGGCGGGCTGATCGCCGAACACCTGGGAACTCGCGCTAACTTCGGACTCGCCAGCCTTGCCTTCTTGTTCTCCAGCCTGATGGTTCTCCTCACACGCGAGCACCCGCTTCAAGAAAACCAGTCGCGCCGGCCCGCGCTCGGCCTGCTTCGATCGTCCGCATTCAGCCGCGTGGCTGGCCTGGCCTTCTTCTCTATGTTTGCACTGTACCTGAGTTGGCCTCTGACGCCCAACTACCTCCGTCAGGTGCACCAAGTGCCCTTGACCCAGATTGGCCTCTTTGGCGCCCTGAATGCGCTGGGTATGGTGATCTTGAATTTGACACTCGGCGGGGCCAACGCGCTGTCCGGCTTGCTTGCATCCCAGCTTCTTGTCGCCGCCTCGATCCTGGCGCTCTGGCAGGGCTCGGCGGCGGTCTGGTTCGGCATGGGATATTTCCTGGCGGGAGGGTTCCGTGTGGCCCGCAACCTCATCCTGGCTCTCTCGGAACAGGTTGCTCCACCGGACCGGTTGGGTGCGGCCTACGGCTTGATGGAAACCGCCGGGGCGCTCTCATTGGTCCTGGCGCCTCCCGTTGCGGGCTTGCTCTTCCAGCGCCATCCAGCGCTTCCCTACCCAGCCAGCTTGATCCTCATAGCTTGTGCCATGTTCTTTGCGGCTCGCTTCCAGCAGCGATCAAGTCCGCAGGCGCCGCAGTCGCCAGACCCAGCTAACCGCAGATAGCGCACCGCTATTTTCCGCCTACCACAGCGGTAGGAAGGCTGGCATCGATGTGTTTCCAGATTGTGCCGCTCCCCGGGGCATGGCTATAATGCGTTCAAGCTAACGGAGGCCTGCATGCTTGATGACCGTATCACTCGTCTGGGGCAAGCTCTCCAGGCCGAGGGCCTCGACGCCGTCGCTCTGATCCCAGGCCCCACCCTGACCTACCTCACGGCCCTTCAATTCCACCTGATGGAGCGGCCGATGATTGGGCTTTTCAGTGCCAAGGGCGCAGCGCATTTGGTCCTGCCAGATTTCGAGCGCTCCAAGGCCGACGAATGCCCACTGATGCTCCATCTGCATACCTATGGCGAGCAAGATCAGGAGCGGCTGCCCGCCCTGCGCGCAGCCATCAAGGCCTTGAGCCTCGAGCGCGGCCGGATCGGCGTCGAACCTTTAGGGATGCGCTTCTATGAATCCCAGCTCCTTCTAGAAGCCGCCCCGGAAGGTCAGTTCCGGGACGCCTCCGCTGTTCTTTCGAGCCTGCGGGTCCGAAAAGAAGAAGTGGAGATCGCCGCGATGCGCCGGGCCGTGAGGATCGCCGAGAAGGCTCTCCTGGAGACGCTACCCCTAGTGAGAATCGGGATGACCGAGCGTGAGCTGGCCTCCGAGTTGATGGTCCAATTGCTGCGTGCAGGCTCGCAGGGGGAGCTACCCTTTGAGCCCATCGTCGCCGCCGGTCCCAACAGCGCCCTGCCCCACGCGGTCCCTTCCGAGCGGCCGCTCCAAGCCGGGGATTTGCTATTGATCGACTGGGGTGCCCGTTGGGAGGGGTATGTTTCCGACTTGACGCGTGTCTTCGCGCTGGGCGAGGTCGACGCGAAACTCCAAGAGATCCACGGGATCGTCTTGCGCGCAAACCAAGCCGGCCGGGAGGCCAGCCAGCCCGGGGCCACTTGCGAGTCGGTCGACAAGGCAGCCCGAAGCATCATCGAAGCGGCGGGCTACGGCCCGCACTTCACCCACCGCACCGGCCACGGGATCGGCATGGAAGCTCACGAGGCGCCCTACATTGTCCAGGGCAACACGCAGGCCCTGGACCCAGGCATGGCCTTCACCGTTGAGCCCGGAATCTACCTCCAAGAGTTGGGCGGCGTCCGCATCGAGGATGATGTGGTTATCACGCCGGAGGGACATGAATGCCTGAGCGTGCTCGAGCGCGAACTGAAGCCGATCGCATGAAGATCCTGGTGGAACGCGGCGAGCCCTTCTTGATCCCGGGCGGCGAGACCGGCTGCCTGCTAATCCATGGTTTCCCGGGCGCGCCCGAGGAGATGCGCTGGCTGGGAAGCCACCTGGGCCGCCAAGGCTTCACGGCCCTCGGCATCCGCCTGTTCGGCCACGCCACTCACCCCAAGGATCTGATCCGGGCTCGCAAGCGGGATTGGATGGCCGATGTCGAGGATGGCTACCATATCCTGCGAGGCGCCTGCGAGCGGGTTATCCTCGTCGGCCTATCGCTGGGCGGCACGCTGGCGCTCACCATGGCAAGCTGCCTGCCGGTGGCGGGCGTGGTGGCGATGGCGGCCCCCTACCGGCTGCCCAGCCTGGCCGAACGCCTGCGTCCGATCCTGCCCGCTCTGAGCCTCGTCTGGCGATACCGGGTTCCGACTGAGCCCTCCGATTGGCAGGACAAGGAAGCCGAGGCGCTGAATGTCCACTACCCGGTGCAGCCTGTGAGGGCCATCGCCGAAGTGCACGATCTCATCGCCTGCATGCGCGCATCGCTGCCTAAGATCCAAGCCCCTGCCTTGTTGATCTACTCCAAGGGGGACGGCGTGGTCCCCTTCGAACAGGGGAACATCATCCTTGAGCAGATAGGCAGCGAGCGAAAGGAACTCGTGCTCCTCGAGCACAGCGGCCATAACCTGCCGCGTGACGCCGAACGCGAGCAGGTGTTCAACCTGGTCGCCGGATTTGCGCGCCATGTCGAGGAGGGGACCGCATGAGCCGGCTCATGCCTGGCGCAGAACCCTTCTACCTGCCCGGCGGCCCTGTGGGCTGCCTGCTCACCCATGGCTTCACCGCCAGCCCACAGGAGGTTCGGGAGCTCGGCGAACACCTCGCCGATCGGGGACACTCCGTCCTCGGCGTACGGCTTGCAGGCCACGGCACACGGCTGGAGGATATGGCCCGGTCTCGGTGGCAAGATTGGATGGCTTCGGTGGAGGATGGCTACCACTGGCTGCGGGGGACTTGCGAAACGATCTTTGCTATGGGCCTCTCAACCGGCGGAGTTTTGAGCCTGCTGCTGTCACGCACCCAAGAGCTGGCAGGCGTTGTGTCCATGGCCACGCCCATCGAGCTGCCCCCCCTGCCCGCCGTGCGGCTGCTCGCGCCCTTTCTGCGGCCGCTCAGCCTGCTGTTCCCATCTTACCCCAAAGGCCCCCCCGATTGGTACGAGCCGCAAGCCGGGGCAGCCCGCGTCGCCTACGGCGCCTACCCCTTGCGGGCCGTGCCTGAGTTCGCTCTCTTGGCGCGACGATTCGAGCGCGCCCTCCCCGAGATCCATGTGCCCGTTCTTCTGATCCACTCCCGGCAGGATGGCTTCATCCCGCCCAGCCATCCCGAGCGGATCCTGGCCCATTTGGGAAGCAGCGAAAAGCAGTTGGCCTGGGTGGACGGCAGCAATCACATCATCACCTGCGATGCCGCCCGGCAGCAGGTATTCGCCCTGGCCTCGGCATTCGTCCAGCGGCAGATCGAGCACGCTCCCGGCCCGCGATGAGGAGGTGACAGCATGCATACCTTGCTCGATTGGGGAATCCCGATCATCGCCTGGCTCCAGGGCCTCGGTGATGGCCTGACGCCTCTGATGAAGTTCTTTACCTTCCTGGGAACCGAGAATTTCTACCTGCTGGTTCTGCCGTTATTCCTGTGGTGCTTGGATGTGGGACTTGGTATCCGCATCGGGCTAATCCTCTTGGTGAGTGGAGGCCTGAATGAGGCCTTAAAGATGGCCTTCGGACTTCCCCGCCCGTATTGGGTCAACAACAAGATCCGGGCGCTTAGCGCGGACACATCCTTCGGGCTGCCATCCGGGCATGCCCAGACCTCCCTGGCCATCTGGGGCCGGCTGGCCGCCTGGACCCGCAGAGGCTGGGTCACGATCACCCTGGGCCTGCTCATCCTACTCATCTCCATCTCTCGCCCGTATTTGGGGGTCCACTTCCCCGCAGATACGCTTGCGGGCTGGCTCGTGGGCGGGCTCTTGCTGGCCGCCTTCCTGGGCCTGGAGCGTCCCGTCGCTTTGCGGCTGCGACGAATGAAGACGGGCCAGCTCATCCTGCTCTCCTTTGGCGTCTCACTCTTGCTGCTCGCGCTTGGCCTGCTCGCCTGGGCCAACTCGCCCGCCAGGCCGCTGCCAGGGGCGTGGATCGAACAAGCGGCCCGCGCCGCGCCCGGCAGCGAGCCGATTGCGCCCCTCAGCCCTAAGGGCATCCTTACAACCTCCGGAACCCTCTTCGGATTGTGTGCCGGCGCGGCCTTGCTGTATGCCTGGGGCGGGTTCAACACCCGGGGCAGCCTCGGTCAGTATGCCGCCCGCTATCTGCTGGGGCTCTTGGGCCTGCTGGCGATCTATCTCGGGCTGAGAGCCATCTTTCCCTCCGGGGAGGACCCACTCTCCCTGGCACTCCGTTATATCCGCTATGCGGCAGTGGGCCTGTGGGTCGCGTACCTAGCCCCGCGACTGTTCGCCGCGCTGCGGCTCAGCCGTTCTCGAAGCTGAACACTCACCCAGGAGATTGGCATCATGCATCCAGCGTTTTCCCATTCACGATATCTCCTCAAGCGGCAGGTGCTGGCGCTAACCGGCAAAGTGCGCATCTTCGATCCAGCCGGTCAGCTCGTGCTCTACTCTGAACAGAAGATGTTCCGCCTGCGCGAGGATATCCGCGTCTATGAGGATGAGGCCAAGCAGCGCCAGGTGCTAGGCATTCATGCCCGGCAGATTCTCGATTTTTCTGCCGCGTATGACGTGTCCGACACGCTCAGCGGCACGCCGGTCGGGATCCTGCGACGGCGGGGATGGCGCTCGATGCTTCGGGACACCTGGGAGATCCTCGATTCGACCGAGGCGCAGATTGGCGTCCTCCAAGAGGAGAGCCAGGGGCTGGCTTTGATGCGACGCTTCCTGCTCGGTTCGCTGCTGCCGCAGAGATACGATCTCTTCGTGGGTTTGGGTGGGCTGGCGGCTACCTACCGCCAGCGCTTTCACCTCTTCCGATATGAGATGGAGATCGATTTGAAGCCAGGGTGCGGGCTCGACCCGCGGCTGGCCTTGGCCGCCGCCGTCTTGCTGGCGATCATCGAGCGAAAGCAGGAATCCTAGGGCCCGTGGATCGGCTCAATCGGGATCGGCTCGCCCCATCTCCCGCCACATGAACCAATGACCCTTACGGTCGCCGGCCTCCTGTGGGGCGCGATCGAAGTAGATGTCAAAGAACCGGCCCGCCGTGACGCGCACTCGGTAATAGAAGCGACCAACGCCCCACGATCCCCTTCTCTCAGCCTTGCGCCGATTCGCTGGCCGCATGTTCTTCGCCATCTTGCCGCGGCGCGATAAATCCTGCCACGCCAGAAGGCATTCTTCCACATGGAACACCTGGCCCCTCCAGCGGAACGCATCCGGCGCAGGCGGCTTTTTCTCAAGTTGTGGGGATTGGCGGAAGCTGACCTCGATCTCCTCGCCCACGAAGGCCAGCGGCTCCCACTCAGGGTTCATTGGCAGAGAGTTGGACGTCTGGCGCTGTTCGCAAGGGTGGCATGATCAAAAGGCCGAGACTGATCAGGCCCAATAATGACCCTAGGTAGAAGAAAGGCAGGCATAGAGCGGCCAGCAGGACGGCGGCGCGGTGGCCCCACCTTTGACCGAGCCAGATTCCGCTGAGTGCACCCGCCCAGGAAGTGCCCAAGACGACCATTGGCCAGGCGAGGGCCGTCAGATCCTTCCAGTTCGCCGGCACGAACCCCGGCAGCAGCGCGTGTGGGTTGGCACCTAGGGGCGTCAACCAGACCGGAAGCGGGAGCAGGCCCCCGAGGATACGTAGCTGGAGCCCCGAAAACGACAGCCACGCTCCCAGGAGCGTGGCCACAAGGGTCAAGATCATGCGCCGCGAAAGGAAATTCTGCATCTCAGCCCATACAGCCCAGTGCGTCAGCTCTCCAGCCGCTTTCTCCACCCTTCGCCCTAGCCGGCTTCTTCCTTGCTCAGCTCACGCTGGCGTGCTGCAACGATCTCCTCGGCGACGTGGGGCGGAACCACCTCATAGTGGCTCAGCTCCATGGAGAACACGCCACGGCCGCCAGTGATCGAACGCAGGTCAGTCGTATAGCGCTGGATCTCCGCCAGCGGAACCTGAGCCGTCACCACGCTGCGGCCGTGCTCTGTCTCCATGCCTTGGACGCGCGCCCGGCGCGTGTTCAGGTCGCCCAAAACGTCGCCCATGTTGGCTTCAGGCACGGTGATGCGGACGTTCATAATGGGCTCGAGTAGCACAGGCCCCGCGTCACGGAATGCCAGCTTAAATGCCTCCCGTCCCGCGATCTCGAACGCCACGGCCTTCGAGTCCACTGGGTGCTCCTTGCCGTCCACGACGGCCACCTTGACTTTCTCGATCGGGTAGCCCGCAATCACCCCAGATTTCATCACCCCCCGCACGCCCTTTTCGATGGCCGGCATGAAACCGGATGAGATGGCCCCGCCGAAGACCTCGTTCACGAACTCGAACTCTTCCTGCTCCAGCGGCTCGATTCGCATGTGCACTTCGGCGAATTGGCCCGCCCCGCCAGTTTGCTTCTTGTGGCGGTATTGCGAGTGCCCGACCTTGGTGATCGTCTCCCGGTAGGGTACCTTGGGGATCTCGGTCTTGAGCCCCACCTGGAATTTGGCCTCTGCCTTGCGGATGGCCACGTCAATATGCTGATCGCCCATGCCCTGGAGGATGGTCTGATTGGTGCTGCCTTCCTGATGCCAGGATAGAGTCGGATCCTCCTCGCAGAGGCGCGTCAAAGTGGGGCTGATCTTGGTCGAATCAGCCTGGGTCTTGGGCTTGACTGCCACGGCGTACAACGCGCTGGGATATTCCGGCATCAGCACCTGGATGGCGGCCGCCTTGTCACCCAGCGTATCGCCGGTCGCTACCTCGCCCAGTTTAGCCACGGTGCCGATATCCCCTGCGTGCAGCTTCGAAACACCAAATTGCTCCTTGCCGCGCATCACATACAACGTCCCCAGCCGCTCTTCAGCCTCCTTGGCGTGGTTCCAGACACGGCTGTCCGACTCGAGCACACCAGAGAACACCCGCAAATAGGTCAGCTTGCCAACGAAGGGATCTGCCGTGGTCTTCCACACATAGGCCACCAATGGCCCCGCGTCGGAGGCCTGGATCTCGACCTCGCCCTGCGGCCCCTGCCCCACCCTCGGCTTCATTTCTGTGGGTGCGGGTAACAAGTCCACCATGGCTTCCATGAGCGGGTAGACCCCATGGGCCTTGCCGCCGGCGGTGACGAAAACCGGCACGAAGCGGCCGGCCAGGATCGCCTGCTTGAAGCCGCGCATCACCTCCTCGGCGCTGAGCTCCCCGCCCTCCAGGTACTTCTCAAGCAAGGCGTCGTCGCCCTCTGCGGCGGCTTCTACCAGTGCAAGCCGGGCTTCTTCGGCCTGATCTTGAAGCTCGGCGGGGATTTCCTGCTCGTCCTTCCCTTCTCCTGGACGGGCCTTCATGGTGAACAGGTCGATGACCCCCTGGAAGTCCTGCTTCTCACCCCAGGGCAATTGCACCGGGATGAAGGTGGCTTCGGTGGGTAGATTTTGCACAGATGCCAGCGCAGCCTGAAAATTAGCATTCTCGCGATCCATCTTGCTGATCACGATGAAGCGCGGAAGCGCAAAGCGGTTGCTGTAGTCCCAGAGGATTTCGGTGCCCACTTCCACGCCTGCGACCGAATCCACAAGCACTACGGCTGCATCAGCGATGCTCAACGCCGAGATGGCCTCGCCGATGAAATCGGTGTAGCCGGGCGTGTCCAGCAGATTAAGCTTGTGGTCCTTGAATTCGACTGGAAGGATGGCGGTTGACAGCGACAAATTGCGACGGATCTCCTCCTCCTCGAAGTCGGAGACCGTATTGCCCTCCTCGATCTTGCCCATGCGGGTGATGGCACCGGTCACAAACAACATGGCCTCACCCAGGATGGTCTTTCCGCCACCGCTATGTGAAACCAGGGCGATATTGCGGAGCTTGTCGGTGGGATATTCTTTCATCGATCAGGGGATCCTTCCAGCATAGGGTTCGGTTTAAGCATGGGAATTCTAAAGGAGTATCAAGGTCTTGTAAAGACGAAGCCCCGCGGAGGGGCCTCGATCCATCTCCATGGGGGGCTGGGTGATAGAATGCAAATAGCGCACAGATGAGGTGCCATGATATTCATCAACCAGAATTCCTTCACGATCGCCGCCGGCGCGCTTCTTCTAGTCCTGCTGGCATTCCTACGCCGCGGGGGTCTGGACCTAGGTAAGGCGCTGGCGCTGGCTGCATTGCTACTGGGCCTGAGCCTCACCTATTTTCTGTTCAGCCCCGGCCGCAGCGCCACTGCGAGAGCCGACCAAGTCGCACAAATCGTGGGCGGCGGAAAGCCTGTCCTGCTCGAGTTCCAGAGCCCTTATTGACTGGGCTGCATGGCGATGAAACCCATCGTGGATGGAATCGAGAGAGACCACGCGGGTGAGCTGACGGTGCTGCGGCTGAACGTGCAAGACCCCGCAAGCCAGCCCTGGATGGAGCGTTATCCTTTCCAATATACGCCTACCTTCATCTTCATCGATGGCCAGGGCCAGGAGCTGTGGCGGACCGTGGGAGCGGTGGATCCGCGAGAGGTCGCCGCAAGCCTGGATGAGGGCCCCTGATGCGGAGGGTCATCTTTGAGTGGCGCTACCTCACACGGCACGCGCCGTGGGATACCGGCATCTCTCCCCCCGAATTGACCGCCTTCCTTGAGGAGCGCGAACCCGCCTCCGCCATCGATCTAGGTTGCGGCACAGGCACCAACACCCTCACGATGGCGCGCTATGGCTGGCGCGCGGTGGGAGTGGATATATCGCTTCTGGCTATCCTGATGGCGCGCCAGAAGACTCGCCGCGCAGGCTTGGCGGCGGTGTTCAAGCGGGCCGATGTGAGCCGTCTGCCAAGCATCGAGGGACCCTTCGATTTCGCGCTGGACATCGGTTGCTTCCACGCCCTGGCCCCGGTTGCGCAATCACGCTACGTAGCCTGCCTTCTAACCCGGCTGCATCCCGGCGCCGATTACCTTCTCTACACCAAGGTACGGGCCCGACCCGGCGACCCGTCAGGTGCACCCACCGAGTATGCGATTCGGGCACTATTCTCAGCGCACATGCAACTCGTTCAGGTCACACAAGGCGAGGATCGGGGCCGGACCTCGGCCTGGTACCACTGGAGGGTTGAGAACAGGTGACCCGCATCTTGGTTCTCTTCCTCGACGGGGTGGGGCTGGGAGAGCCCGATCCGGAGCGGAACCCCTTCGTTCGCGCCCGGATGCCTGGCCTGGCACATCTGCTGAATGGGCAACCGCTGGCCGCCGGCGCGGCTCCCTTCGAAGGTCCGCACGCCACACTGCTTGCGCTGGATGCCGCACTGGGCGTGGCCGGACGACCCCAATCGGCTTCGGGGCAGGCGGCTCTCCTTACAGGAGAAAACGTCCCGGCGAGAATCGGCTCCCACTACGGCCCCAAGCCCAATGGCCTGATCGCAAGCATCCTGCGGGAAGGCAATCTCTTCCAGGAGACTCTGCAAAGAGGGGGAACCGCGGCTCTGCTCAACGCCTATCCGCCCCGCTACTTCGACTCGATCCTCTCCGGCCGCCGGCTTTACTCCGCCATCCCGCTCGCCGCCCACACCGCCGGATTGCCGCTCATGACCGCCGCGGACCTCCAAGAGGGAAGCGCACTCTCCGCCGATTTCACCGGAGAAGGCTGGGCGGCACAACCCCAGTTCCCGCCCGCGCCGGTGTACACACCGCTGGATGCTGGACGCCTATTGGCAGAGCTGGCCAGGCGCTACCAACTGGCGTGGTTTGACTATTGGCCCAGCGATTACGTCGGTCACCGCGGCAAGATGCCGGAGGCCCTCCGTCTCCTCGAAACTCTGGATGCTGTGCTCGCCGCACTGGTCGAGGCCTGGGGACGCCGGCGCGACCTGATCGTGATCACTTCCGACCATGGAAATCTGGAAGACCTCTCGCGGCGCGGACACACCGAGAACCCTGTGCCGGCCCTGCTGATCGGCCCGAAGAGTCTCCGGCGAATCTTTGCAAAGGACCTCCGGGATCTCACAGACTTTTCCACCTCTGTTCTTCGTGTTCTCTTTGGCTGAGGCCCAAAGCAACCAGTCCGACCGACCTCGCGCATTTGCGCTCCGCAGCCCAGGCTTTGCTATACTAGCTCCAGGCAGATCCGCACCCACCAGGTTCGAGAGATGTCAACCTTGACGGAAGAAGAGAAGCGCGTCCTGCTCGACCTGGCCTGCGCGGCTGTTCAGGCAGCCGCCCAGAACCAGCCCGCTCCTGAACCTGATCTCAGCCAACTCACGCAGCGGCTCCGCGAACCGGGTGCGAGCTTCGTGACCCTCACCCAGAATGGGGTCCTCCGAGGCTGCATCGGCACCATCAAACTGCAGCTCCCTCTGGCGCAAGATGTCGTCCTGCGGGCGATGGCGGCAGCCAGGGAGGATCCCCGCTTCCCGCCGCTGAGGCCTGAGGAAGTTCCCTACACGACCGTAGAAGTCTCGGTCCTCACTCAGCCCGATCCCCTGGAATATGAAACACCTGAGCAGATCCCTTCACTCCTGCGCCCGGGCATCGACGGAGTCATCCTTGCGCGCGGGCTGAACCGCGGCACTTTCCTCCCACAGGTGTGGGAAAAGATACCGGACCCCCGCCAGTTCCTCGACCTGCTCTGCCAGAAGGCATACCTCCCCGCTGGCGCCTGGAAGCAGGGCGATGTCGAGATCTATACCTATCAAGTCGAGAGCTTCCACCGCGAGCCAGATCAGCAATCCCCTTCTGCCTGACCTCAGGATTGCTTCTGCGAGGCGACAACCAGGAGCCCGAAACCATGGCACGCATCATTTCGATCCATGAATATGAGCTCAGGGAGGGCACCACCCTCCAAATGCTCATCGAAGCCTTTCGGCAGGCCGAGGCCGCAGGGCTGTTTAGGCTTCCAGGATTGGAGCGCTATTCACTTCTCGTGGGCTTGAAGGGGGCCCGGAGTGGCCGGGCAGCAGCCGTCTGGGTCTACCCCTCCCGGCAAGCCTGGGAAGCGCTATGGGGTCCCCCAGATCGCCCCTTCGGTCCCGAGGCCTACCCACCGAACTGGCGCGTCTGGGAAGAGGATTTCCTTGCGCCTCTGCTTCAGGGCGACCCAGATCGCATTCTCTACACAGCCTATGAAGAAGTTGCCGGCCAGGGAGCGGAATGAGATTGATCCGAAAGGCCCACCAATGACCAACCGGCCCACACTCGAAACCAGGCGCCTGCTCTTGCGCCCCTTCGAAGCCGGGGACGCCCAGGCCATTGCCAACCTTGCCGGGGATGCAGCGGTCGCCTATACCACGCTCAACATCCCGCATCCCTACACACTGGCGGATGCCCTGGCGTGGATAGGTACCCACGCTGAGAACTTTGCGCAACGCAGGGAAGTCGTGCTGGCGGTCGTCCGGAAAGAGGACGGGGCCTTGCTTGGCGCCTGCGGGTTGGTGCTCTCCCCCGAGCATAGACGGGGAGAGCTCGGCTATTGGGTGGGGAAAGCCTATTGGGGCCAGGGCTACTGCACCGAAGCCGCTCGCGCCCTGTTGGAATATGGATTCCGAACCCTGGGCCTTGAGCGCATCTATGCCCAGCACTTCTCACGCAATCCGGCCTCCGGTCGCGTTATGCAGAAGCTCGGCATGAGACATGAGGGCCATCTGAGGCATCATATTCAGAAGTGGGGCCAGTTCGAGGATCTGGAAATCTATGGCCTGCTGCGCCAGGAATACCTCGCGCAAAGCGAGAGTGCGCCTCCAGATCCTCCGGCACCCTAAAGAGCCGAGAACTGATCGACGTTCAAGACAAACACAGTCGCCCTGCGTTCCCCCTCCTCGGCCGGGCTTGTGGCCGTGCGAATGACCTCCAGGGCTTCTTCAACCCGCGCCTCATCCGTCCCAATCAGCAGCGTCGAGTTCCCTTTGCGCAAGAACCCCCCGGTCGAGGCGATATGGGTCACCCGGAAATCGTTCTCGACGAGGTGGTCCATGACGGCCTCGGTATCCTTGGCGCGAATGATGGTCAGCAAGAGCTTCATGATCAGATCACCTCACAACGTTCCACGTCGAAGGCGAAGGTCACGGCCGCGTTGAGCTCCACGCCGCGCGCCTCCAGCGCCTCCTTTCCCTCTTCGCCCGCAGGGAGCGGCAGGTATTCCACCCGCTGCCGGCAGGAGCTTTCGAGCGCCTCAAGCGTCGCCGGCAACCGGCCGCGGGGGATGCCCATCAGCAACACGTGATTGCGCGTGCGCAAGAAGCCCCCTCGGCTCTCGATGCGAGTCACCCGCACCCCCCGAATGGCGAGGGCATTCGAGGCCGATTCGAGATCGCGGGCCTGGACAACGGCCATCAGGAGATGACAAATGTCCTCCCCCTCGCCCGTCTGCCGAGCATAAGGCGCCCAGGCCTCCTCATCACTTCTGAGGGCGGTATCAACCTCCGCAACCAATTCCTCGTAAATCTCTTGGGAGAGGGCGCCGCTGGTCCGCATATTGCTGAGCATGCTCCGTTGCGCCCGGAGCATCTCCCGCCGAGCGGCGACCATCTCCTCGACCTCCAGGTAGGGCGATTCGTGCAACACCTCCTGAACGGCGCCAATCAGGCCCTCGACCCTTTGCTGCAGCATGGGCTCGATGCGGCGCCAGCTGTGGGCCGAGATCAGGCCCTCCTCGCTTAGGCGGCGGATGTGCTCCACGCCGGCGCGGACGGCCATTGCGCGCGCGTGCCGGCGCTCATACTCTATTTGCTCCTCGGACTTCTCGGTTATCCCCAAGCGGTTCAGGAGGCCGTTCATCGAGAGCCCTTGCACAACGAGACTGAAGAGCACCACCCCATAGGTCATTTCGATCAGTGTGCGACGGTCCGGGCCGAAATCGTTCGGCAGGCTCAGGGCCAAAGCGAGCGCGATCGCGCCCCGCAACCCTCCCCAAAAGAGCACGTGGCGCCATCTGCCAGGGATCGGATTTCCCAGCCGGGCGAGGCCATAGATGCTCAAAGCCCGGCTCACGAGCACTGCGCCGATGGCCCAAAGAACCAGCCGCCATTTTGAAACCAGCGAGATCACCTCGACATCCAGCCCGATCATGAGGAAGACCGCCGAATTCGCCAGAAAGGCGAAATATTCCCAGAGGTTCACAAGCGCGATGCGGGTTGTGGGCGACATCGCCCGCTCGCCCATATTGCCGCTCATCAGCCCGGCGGCCACCACCGCCAACACCCCGCTGAAATGGAACTGCTCGGCCACGAGATAAGATCCAAAGGCCAGGACGGTGGTGAGCATGGTCTCGATCAGGTGATCATCGATGCGGCCGATCAGCCATGAAACCAGCCATCCCAGCACAATTCCCACGATCAGGCCCCCGCCGGCTGTTCGTACGAATTCCACCAGCGCTTCGCTGAAGTTGAACTTGCCCAGCTGCAACACTTCGAGCGCCAGGCCGAAGATCACCACCGCCGTGCCATCGTTGAACAGGCTTTCTGCCTCGAGCAGCACCTCGAGCCGCTTGGGTGCACCAAGCCTGCGAAAGATTGCGATGACCGAGACCGGATCCGTCGCCGCGATCAGCGCGCCAAAGACCAGCGCAACTGCCAGCGACAGGCCGGCACCGTAGGACAGGATGCCCCCCACCACTAGCATGTTGAGGATCACCCCCGGGATGGCCAGCAGGCCGATCGTGGCCAGATTGTCCCGCAGTTGCCGCAGATTTAGATGGAAGGCAGCCTCGAATATCAGCGGTGGCAGCAGCAGGAATAGGATCAGCTCGGAGGTGAGTTCGATCTCTAGACCGGACCGGAAAGAAAGCGCCAGGCCGGCGAGCACCAGAGCGACCGTGTACGGGAACTGGAACCTGCGGACCACGATAGCGACAAGGGCCACGATTAGAAAGAGTTCCAGTATCAGGGATTCTGCTTGGAGCAACTCACTCATACCGGTTCCTCACGAAGGCAATGGAAGCGCTCATGAACTCATCTCTCCCGGGGACCCCTTGGGACGCAGCCCATGGCTGCGTGTGACTGGCAAGGTGAACAGAATGCCCGTGGCCGGGTCATCCAGCCTGCCCAGGATAGTCTCGGTTGCCGTGACCAGCGAGTCCAGGTCATAGTCGTCCGGGACGACGCTGAAGATCGTCCGATTACGTTCTTCGACCGTACGCAGGACCTTGCGCAGCGAGGGAAAGAGCGGCAAGTCATCGCGTATCTCTCGCCGCCCTGCCTGCTGGGTCCAGCCGCTGCTGTCCAGAATCGTCAGCCCGGAAACGCCCATCTCTACCCAGCGGCTCACGACTGCATCCACTTTACCTGGGTTGTGGATAACCAGGATCACCATTTGCGCCATTTCAAACCTCCAGATGAGCGTAGGCCCGCCGGAGCAGGATCGGGGTCAGAAGCGTCGTAGCTAGGACCATGAGCACAATCCCCGCGAACAGTTCTCTGGAGATCAAGCCTTCAGCCAGGCCGATCCCGGCCACGATCAGGCCCACCTCTCCCCGAGAGATCATCCCCAGCCCCATACGCAACGCCGCGTCCCGATCGAATCCGCCCAACCAGGCCCCCAACCCGCTTCCAATCATCTTCGAAAGCACCGCCACAGCGATGATGATGAGCGCGAAGATCGCCTCTCGCGGCGCCAAGGCCCCCACGTCCGCCCCCAATCCGATGTTGACCAAGAATAGGGGCACGAAAAAGCCATAGCTGATCCGATGCAGACCTTCTTCGAGCTCCTCCCGATGTCGGCTGCGCCGCATGCCCAAGCCTGTAATGAAGGCGCCCGTGATGGCCGCCACGCTTCCGAGATGCTCCGACGCCCAGGCAAAGAGTAGCATGAGCGCCAGCGAAATCGCCAACATGCCCTCGCTAACTCGCAAACGCGAGGTCCATCCGATCACATAAGGCAGCAGGTAGATTGCCGCACCAAACGAGACCGCCAGGACCAAGAACATTCGGCCCAACTGAAGCAGGACCAGCCCAAATGACCCTGATCGGTCAACAGCCACGACGAAACCAGAGAGGATCATGATGACCAGGATGTCATCGATAACGGCCGCACCCAGCAGGGCCACCCCTTCGCGTGAGCGCAGACGTCCGAGTTCCAACAGCGTCTGTGCCGAGATGCTCACGCTGGTAGCGCTGAGCACGATCCCCAGGAAGAGCGCCTGCTCTGGAGCCTGCCCGAATGCCCAGCCTGCAGCCCCGCCCAAGAGGATCGGGGCCGCCACGCCCAGGATTCCCCCCAGCAAAGCCGGCCGACCGGCGCGGCGCAGGTCGTCTAGTTCGGTCTCCAGTCCGGCCGCGAACATCAGGCAAAGCACTCCGATATCCGCGAAAGCCCGCAGCGATTCCGAGAGTCCCGGCGAACGCAAGACCGGCAGCGTCAGCACATCGATGAGGCTAGGGCCCAGAAGCAACCCTGCGAGCAACTCTCCCAGCACCGCCGGCTGGCCCAGCCGCACGGACAAGGCCCCCAAGAGCTTGGCAGCCACGAGCAGGATTGCAAGAAGCAATAACAGCGGGAGAAGATTCGAGGAGGGTTCGACTGCCAGGAAAGTCATCATGGTTGTCGACGCTCATTTATAGGCAGGTTCAGGGCTTCGCGGCCCCAAGGGAGACGGACCCATGGATGAGTGAATCAGATTATAGCAGGATGGAATTATCCAATCTGCTCCACGATATGCCTGCCCCTCTTAGAAATCTCGACTTCCTCCCCGTCGGGGAATCGAATCCAAACAAGGTCCGCCTCGCTGCGTACCTCGAGTCCGCGCCATATCAGTCGAACCGGATAGGGAAAAGGGTTGCCGGGCAGCAGGCGCACTTTTCGGGGACTCATCAGCTCCACGCCCAGGACATCCAGGAAGAGCTTCAGGGGCGGCGAGCCGGTGAGAGACCCAACCTCCCCCACTCCCAGGGGTTCGTCCGCATGGTAACGGGCGCAGAAACCGCCCTCTTCTTGCAGGGCACCCATCCCAGCCTGAATCAGCCGATCCGCGAGCTCAGCCGCCTCCCCGCGCGCCTCGCAGGCGAGCAGGCCCTCCCCCAGCAGTGCATTCCAGAACATATCCACAGGCCCGCTTCCCCCTTCGCCGTCCGGCGCGTAGGCCCTATCTCGAGCCGAGCAACTGGGAATGCCGCTGCGCCGCCAAAAGCGTTTCTCATCCAGCAGGGTCCTCTGGACGAGTGTCTCCGCCCTATGGCTATCCATCATGCCGGCCCACAGCGGAAGCAAGGTTGTGACATCCTCGCGTGCCAGATCTCCGGCATGTAATTCGACCCGGAATCCAGCAGGCAACCCATCCACCTCGATGTATTCGATCGCTTTGCTGGGCTTCTCGCTGGTCAGGCTGCCGACGCCCCAGAACCATCGAAAGTGTCGCTCGGTGTAGCGTTCGACCCGGGCGCGGCCCTTCAAGCCCCTCGAACCCACCCGGATCCGGAATTTTGGGATCGCACCATCCGGACCCAGGATCCGAAGCAGGGCGCGCACGGGCACTTCGAATTCCCGCCCCACTTCTTTGCGGAAGGATCCCCGGCCCCGCGCAAGCAGGCCACCTTTTGGAGTGCTATGCAGATCACGATCCCGATGCTGAAAAGAGGCCTTCCGAGGAGACCAAGAAGCCTCTACCATCTCCTTCAGCCTCTCGGCCCGGGCTTCGAACTGCTTGCATGCCTTCGATTCCCCAACCACCTCGGCCAACGCCAAGAGGTCCTTGCACTCACGGTAGAGCGCAGCGGCCAGATCGATGGTCTCGGCCTTGGATATCTCGTAGCCCTGCGTCCATGCAAAGAAGGGGGAGAAGGTCGGCCAATCTTCAAAGCCAGCCTGAAGAACATGATCCCACTCAGGAATCCCATCGCCATCTCGATCTCGTCGCGGGCCGAACCAGGACTCGAGACAATCCCGGAGCTTGGGGAAAAGCAGCTGCAGGAAGTGTTCATCTTCGGTGCGCTCGTAGAGGACTCGTGCCAGGTAGCAGAGATAGGGCGGGCCGATTGGCCCGGTCTCCAACCCGCTTGCCTGTGAGTCGCGGCCGGCTGATGCGCCCTGATTTGCGAGTAGGTTCTCAAGGATTCCCTGGGCGAGCTCAGGTTGGCCTGGAAGGAATTGCAAAGCGGCGTAGACCTGTGCGCGGGCTTCGACTGGCGAATCAAACGGCCTGGGGCGTCGATGTTCGGCGTGGCCATCCCTGATGGTGCGGTGAGGCCTGGCCCAGAGCTTGCGGGCATGCCGCGCGGGGCTTGCCAGGCACTGCAGCGTATCGCGCTGGGCAAGCCAGAGCGCCACGTCCCGCCGATCATCCCCGGTACGAATATCGATCAGGGTGCTATTCCTCAACTTCAGGCGGGCGATTTGTGGCTCCCATGCCACCTGCACGCGCTCACGGCAAACCGCAAAGCATTGGGCTGCTTCACGCCCACCGCAATGCACCCAGCGCCACCTGCGCGAAAGGCCCGGCTGAAGGCGAGCCTGCACAGACAGCGCTGGATAGGGCGTTGCAGCCAGCACGCCTCCTCCACTCAGGAAAAGCACAGGCTCCAGATCGCTAGCCCGCCCCACCAGCACCGTAACGCCATCCATCTCTCTTTCCCCCATCGCGGCTTGACCGCCCACGGGCTGGAGGACGGCATGAAGCCGCAAGCCGGTATCGAGTGGCTCGTCCGTGGTGTTCAGAACACTGTACGCGCCCTCGAGA
This sequence comes from uncultured Anaerolineaceae bacterium, assembly GCA_964492745.1. GTDB lineage: Bacteria > Chloroflexota > Anaerolineae > Anaerolineales > E44-bin32 > E44-bin32. The sequence continues at coordinate 44,797 of CAZBLT010000004.1, read as the reverse complement.
ACCTGCGCCGCGGAGGCCCAGGCCTCACTCACAACCCAGAGGCCCTCGAAGGGCTCCGCGCTCCACTCGATGTAGTCGGGCAGCAAGGTATGAATTCGCGGGAGCCGGAAAAACCTTTCTGGATCCAGAACGAGTTGATCTCCCAACCGAAAGCCAGGGAAAATGTGCATGAGGGACACACGCTGGCCATAGGTCGTGCGCAGCGACATGGCCCGTGGCTGCTCCTCGCCGGGTGCCAACTCCCAGATTTGATCGTATCCCGGCTCGATTTGCGTCCAGCGGGCATCCGCGGCGATTCGCAGCGATAGGGGTTCATCTAACGAGAGATTCCAGCGTCGCATGCCGTGATTGTACAGCACAACCGTCTTGGGGTCCCCAGCGGTCCAGCGTGCTAGAATGGCGGCGCCGTCCGAGGAGAGAAATCATGGAACAGCGATATCGTGGCATGTACTTTGAGGAGTTCGAGGTCGGGCAAACCATCCGCAGCCCCGGCCGAACGGTGACCGAGGCTGATGTGGTCTTGTTTGCAGGCCTCTCAGGCGATTTCAACACCATCCACACCGATGCGGAATATGCCGCAACGACCCCCTTCGGCGCGCGCGTAGCCCATGGCCTGCTGGGCCTGGCCCTCGCCTCCGGACTGGCGGTCCGGACCGGGATCATGGAGGGCACCATCCTGGCATTCCGGGAAATCCTTTCCTGGAAATTCAGCCGGCCTGTTTTCCTGGGCGATACGATTCACGTCATCATCGAAGTGGAGGAAACAAAGGCCCTCCCCCGCCTGGGTGGCGGATCTCTATTGCTGGCTGTGGATGTACGCAATCAAGACGATGAGACGGTCATGAAGGGCCGCTGGAGCGTCCTGGTACAAAGCCGGCCGTGATCCTGCATGCTATAATGCCGAACCATGAGCCAATCGGCCGACGATCGACCCCTGGGCGGGGCTTTCGATCCCGAACAGCCGGAGAGCGGGGAGCGTCCGGAAGGCACCCGCGGCCCGGGGGAGCCCGCGCTGGACCCCAAGGAGCGGCTCCGGCGCCTTCTCAGGGCTGAGGATCATACCCTCCCGCTGGATTCCGGCACCCAAGAACATCCTGAGCCTCTACAAACATCCGCGAAACGACCGTCTAAGACCGATCACTCTCAACCCCAGCCCGCGCCCCCTTCCGAGCCGCCCGTGGATCGGGAGTTGCCCCGGCCCGTCCCGGAGAACGACCTGGACGGCACCCGGGTGGTGCCTGCAGCCTTCCATATCCCCAGGTCCCTGGAAGGCATGCAAATCCTGCGCCCTTCGACCTGGAGCGGCTGCGGGGGCTGCCTGCTCCGTATGGGGATCCTGGGCTTGTTTCTGTCCGCCGCACTGCTGATCGGCGTTATCACATTTGGCATCTACCAGTATTACGCGCTGGCGGCCACGCTTCCTCCCGTGGAAGACCTCCAGCAGCATGCCGCCCAGTTTGAAACCACACGCATCCTGGACCGGCAGGGGAACTTGCTCTACGAGATTCTCGACCCCAACGCCGGCCGCAGAACCTACGTTCCGCTGGATCGCATCTCGCCGTACATGGTGGCCGCCATCCTGGCCACCGAGGACTCCCAGTTTTACAGTCACCCGGGGTTTGACTTGCTGGCCATCCTGCGCGCCGTGTGGCAGAACTACACCCAGGGGGATGTCGTCTCTGGAGCCTCCACCATCACCCAGCAGATCGCCCGCAATCTGCTCTTCTCGCCCGAGGAGCGCGCTCGCCGTACGGCGCGGCGCAAGACCCGCGAGGTCCTTCTGGCGGCGGAGATCACACGTCGCTACTCGAAGGACGAGATCCTCGAGCTCTACCTGAACCAGAGCTACTTCGGCAATCTCGCCTACGGCGTGGAGGCCGCCGCGGAGACCTACTTCAACACCACCGCCGATAAGCTGACCCTCGCCCAGGCTTCCTTCCTGGCCGGGCTCGTCCAGGCACCCTCGGTCTACGACATCTACACCAACCGCCAGGCCACGCTCGCCCGTCACCGGCAGGTGCTGACCTTGATGGTTGAGACCAGCCGGGAGCAGGGCTGCATCTACGTCAGCAACGCCCAACAGCCGATTTGCATTTCGGCTGAAGAAGCTGGCATGGCCGCAGCGGAAATCGCCGCCTATGAATTCCAGACTCCGGATATCCAGATCCGCTTCCCGCACTGGGTCCACTTCATTCGCGCCGAGCTCGAAAGCCTGTTCGACCCCCAGACGATCTATCGCTCCGGTTTCACCGTCCACACAAGTCTGGACCCCGTCCTGCAGCAGCAGGCCCAGGAAATCGTGCGCCAGCAGGTGGATGCGCTGGCCGAGAAGAGAGCCACAAACGGCGCGCTGGTCGCCATCCGGCCCTCTACAGGCGAGATTCTCGCCATGGTGGGCTCGGCGGATTTCTACAACGAAGCCATCGATGGCCAGGTAAACATGGCCATCCGGCCCCGGCAGCCTGGCTCCTCCATCAAGCCCCTCACCTACACCGCCGCGTTCGAGAAGGGCTGGACGCCTGCCACCTTGATCTGGGATGTGCCCTCCGAATTCCCGCCCTCGGGGGATCCCAGTGACCTCCGGCCGCCCTATAAGCCCGTCAATTACGATAACCGTTTCCACGGTCCCGTGACGGTGCGGTCGGCGCTGGCCAATTCTTACAACGTGCCCGCCGTGAAAGCCCTGGCCTATGTGGGCATTTACGATGACCCGCTGACGCCCGCCGAGGAGGGCCTGATCCCCTTTGCCCGCCGCGTGGGCATCACCACCCTGGACCGCCAGGACTACGGGCTCTCTCTCACCCTCGGCGGCGGAGACGTGACCCTCCTGGAATTGACCTCCGTCTATGCAACCCTGGCGAATAACGGTCTTCGGGTTGCCCCCACAGGCATCCTGCGCATCGAGGATCGCGAGGGCGCAATTGTCTACGAGCATGAGGCCCAGGGCGAGCAAGTCATCCGGCCCGAACACGCCTACCTCATCACCGACATCCTCAGCGATAACGAGGCCCGCACCCCGGCTTTCGGGCCCAATTCGGCGCTGCGGCTGCCCTTCAAGGCCGCTGCCAAGACTGGGACCACCAACGACTTCCGCGATAACTGGACCCTGGGCTATACGCCCGACGTCGCCGTGGGCGTCTGGGTGGGCAACGCGGATTACACGCCCATGGTCAACACCTCGGGCCTGACTGGCGCTGCGCCCATCTGGAATCAGTTCATGCAATTCGCGCAGGATCGGCTCACCGGGGGCATTCCCAGCCCCACGGTGCGCCCGGCGGGCGTCGTCGACCGCATTATCTGTGCCATCTCCGGCACGGAGCCATCCGAATGGTGCCCCCGGCAGAAGACCGAGATCTTCGCCAGCGATCAGCCACCTCTCCCCAAGGAGCAAGACCTGTGGAAGAAGGTCTGGGTGGATAGCTTCGCCCTGGAGTTGGCGTCCACGGAATGCTCAGAGTATGCGGTGGAGAAACTGGGCCTCAATGTTGATGACCCCTGGGCCCGAAGATGGCTCCGGGAGGACCCTGCCGGCAAGGCCTGGGCGGAGGAGATGGGATTCGATGAAGATCCGCTCTTCTTCATCCCCAAGGCCACCTGCAACGCCGATAGCCCCCGCCCCATTTTGGCCTTCACAAGCCCGCCAGAGGGCGCGACGATCACCACCAGTCCAGTGGCGATCTTCGCCCGCGCGGCGGCCACCTCTGAATTCAAAGATTGGATTCTAGAATTAGGGACCGGATCGCAGCCCCGGCATTGGCCTGATATCGCCAGCGGCCGGGATCCCCTCCGTCAGCCGGGCAAGCTCCTCGATTGGGACCTGCAGGAAGTTCCGAATGGCCAGGTGACCTTGCGGCTTACCGTGCGCAGCGAGCGTGGCGGCAAGGCCTCGGTCGACCTGCACCTGAATATCCTGCTTCCCACGCCCACGCCCACGCCAACCGCAACGCCGACTCAGACTCTCACGCCCACGGCGACGCCAACGCCCACGGTCACGCTGACGCCGATCCCCTCCACGACGCCTAGCCCCTCGCCCACCGAGTAGGCCCGATCAAGCTCACCTAATCCGTTTCTGGAGGTCTGGGCGCAGCGTCCTCACGGTCCCACCAGAGTTCCCGATAGACGCGACGCCAATCGCTGAAGGCCCGCACGGCAATGATCACCCCCACCAACGCGGCCGCCAGGGCCGCTTCCCATCCTGCGCCCGCGAGCAGCCACAATGGCGCCACCAGCAGCCCGGTCAGCGCATTGGCGCGCGCCGAATGCCGCAGCAGCAACTGCAGCCCCGCGCCCAGGCCCAGCGCGAGGACGAGCCCAAAGGGCCAAATCACCAACAGCGCTGCCGCTCCGCTCGCCATCCCCATGCCCCCACGCAGGCCCGCAAACACCGGCCAGCAATGCCCGATGACCACCCCGGCTGCGGCGAATGCCATGACCCAGCCGGGCGCTCCCACGTGCCTCGGGATCGCCACCGCCAGTGCACCCTTGGCAGCATCTAGCAGCAGCACCAGAATCCCGGCCCCCCAGCCGGCGGCCCGCATGGTGTTTGTCGCGCCGGCATGCCCGGACCCGACCTGGCGCACATCCACGCCGGCCCTCCAGCGCGTGACCAGCACCGCAAAGGGCACCGAGCCCAGCAGGTAGGCCAAGGCCCCGATTCCCAGCGCCCACAGCAAATCCGACTCAATATTGGCCCCCAGCGGCCGCCTCCTTCCTCATAAGAGCGGGAGCTGTGGATCCTGCCTCTCGGGCGGATCGATCGCCAGGCGCGACGGGAGCTGCTCCCTCGTGAGGCCCCTCTCGGCCGCCAGCCTGCGCACATGCCTGAACTTGACCACCCGCACGCCGCTCTCCAGCCAATCCCGTAGCCGCGGATCCCGGCGGGCCTTTTCTGCGATCAGGCCGGCCCGCCCGCCAGGCAGCACCCAGAGCACCCTCGAGTCTGCATCCCATGGAGAAGGCCCCCACACAGACGTCTCAAGGATTCGAAAGCCAAAGCGGACCTCGCCCTGACCGTCCACCCAGAGCAGCGGGTTTTCACCCTCGACTTCCCATCCCAGTGAATGGCCCAACTCGGTGAGCAACGAACGCATCTCGGCGCAATCGCGACTCCGGGCTTCCGGCCTATCCTCGTCCCGGAGCCGCCACTTACCCTCAGGGTCGGGGCCTTCTGCGTAGGAGGATAGGCAAGCCCTTAGGAAGCGCTGGTCCGGTGTCAGCAGACCGAGGAGCTCTCGGCAGGCAATCCGATCCAGCGCATCGACTCTGATCGTCTCTTGTTCTCGTAGGGTTGCCACGACCAGTTTCTCCACTCGATCCGAGAGGCTCTCTCCCTGCTCCGGCGGCGCGCAAAGCCAATAGAGCCCGCTTTCTGGATCGGCCCCACCACCCAGGCGGACAAAGACTTTCTCATCCCCGACCACATCCGCCACGCGCTCCCCAATTGTCTGCAAAGTCGCTTTCCCCAGAGTTTCCCATGCTGGGGCCAACCACCCCCGTTCCGCCAGCATGAACCAGATGCTGGCATGGAGCATTCCATAGGGTGTGGGCTCATTGCGGGCGTGCAAGACGCTAATCGCAGCTTCCCGCATGTCCGCCTTCATCCGCGCGTCGCTGGCTGTCCGAGGCTGATCCTCGGACAACTCCCAGAGGATGAAGCCTTGCTTCTCATGAGCCCGCAGAGCCCTGCCGCATATCTTGAAACCCGCGCCTCCAAACCCCAGCAGCGCCGCTGCCACGAATCCGGGCTCCGCTTCCGGCAGATAGGCCGCCGCGGGCGCGCCAGCTTCGACCAGTGGGCTCGCATTCTGCAAGACCGTCCGCAGCGCACCGGCATGCCAGGCCCAATCATAACGCCGCCTGCGGAGCGCCACCTTGACATTGACGGCCGTCTCCCGGCCCCATAGCCAGGCGGTCCACAAGGCCGATAGAGTCCAATAGGCCTGATTGGGTCGGGGAGGCACGGTCAGGATGGCCGGCAGCCGTGAATCCCCCAGCGCCTCCCGCAAACGCCGCAGAGATCCTGCATAGAGCGTCACCCCTCCGGGCTCCAGGCGCTGATCCTCCTCCCAGTCCAGCAACTCCACCTCCGGATCCTCCAAGGCCCAGGAGGCGACGGCGCGCTCCATTGCCCGCCAGACATTGTGTTCACGGAATCGCGGGGAGGCGCTCAGAAGCCGGGGGCGCGCACGCCCTTCGGGGTAGCTCCAGAGGGCATTGGCGGCATCTAAGGCCGAAAGCAGTAGCGCGTCGATCGCCGGCCTCAGGCCTGGCTCGATGCGAAGCTGCGCCACCTTGTTCAGCAAAGTAGTCAAGGCATAAAGCGCCCGGCCAGGATAGACCGAGAGCGCCGCCTCGGCGTGCCGCCGGTCCGGGTCGCCTGCCGGGGCGACCTGCTCGAGGGCCATCGCGTGGTGCAGGCCACGGCGCGAGTAGTTGAGCGCCCGCTCCCAATCAGCATCTGTGGCCGCCGCCTCCCCGGCGTAGGCACAGCGGTCGCATGTATAGACCTTATGAGAGGGACCGCCCAGGTCGCGGTCCCAAACGAAATAATCGACCGAAACCCGCTCCCCACAGCGAGCACAATGGCTGGCATAGAGGTCCAGCAAGAAGCGCTCCATGCGGGTTCCATCCTTAGGCATGGCCCCCAGATGCGCCAGCGCACTCCTGAGCTCATCCTTGCGTAAGGGCTGCAGGGTCCGTTCGAGAACGAAGCGATTGATGGGATTGTTAGCGACGACCAGGATTGCCGCTCCCGCCCGGGCAGCTTCCAAGGCCACGCGGGGCGAGGCGCCGAATGGATCAAGGAAAGGACCGTCCGGCAGTCCGTATTCGCGCAGAATGCAATCGATCACCCCCTCATCCACGGGCGGCAAGAACCGCTGGAGCGGCGCATCCTGCACGCGGGAGTGTCCAACGGGTAGTGGAATATCCATCACATCATGAGTATACGTCAAGTGCCTCGCCGTCAGGGTCTCCATCCCTTCGTTTGCAGGTTCGGCCCTGGGGATTGCCCTGGCCACACCCCTGGCTTAGACTCTCCACCATGAGACCGAAAAGGAAAGCTTGCGGATGGCGCAAGGTTCAGGGAGGACTTGTGTTTGCCGGCCTTCTCAGCATGCTCATGGCTTGCACGCCGCCGAGCGCCGCCACCCCCCTGCAAATGGCGACCGTGACGCCGCCCATGCAAACCCCTAAGGCCATCCCCTCCGCCACGGCCACAGCCGTACCATCGCCCCCGCCGACGCCGCCACTTCAGGCTTGCCCTGTGCCACCTGGGGAACCGCCTTTCCCCACTCTGGCCAATCCAGGGAGCTGGGCCGCCGAAATCCTCGAGTACCTCAACGCCGGCGGCGATCTCGAACTCCTGGAGACCCACCTCTCTGCCGCCTCCGCGAACGGAGCTGCGCCTAGCCTAGACTTAGCCGACCTCACCGGCGATGGCTTGCTCGATATCATCATCTCATGGATTGCCTGGGATGATCAGACGGAACTGACTTCGGCCACCGTGCTCATCTTCCGATGCGATTCGGATGAATACCGGCTGGCCTACGCCGCCCGCCCCGAAAAGGAGGGGGAGACACCTTCCATTCTCACCATCCAGGATCTCACAGGCGACGGCCTTCCCGATCTGCTCGTGGTCAACCGATCCTGCGGCGCCCATACCTGCTTCGCCCGCCTTCAGCTTCTCTCCTGGGCCCATTCGGAATTTGTCCAGCTGCTCCAAGGCCGGACGGATGACCTGCCCTCGCCGGAGGTTCAAATCCTGGATGCCGATCGTCCTGGGCCCAGGCGCATCGCCATCACCGGCACCGGCATCGCCTCGGTCGGTGCCGGCCCCTACCGTCCAAGGACACGCATCTGGGCCTGGGAACCTAGTCAGGGCCGGTTCCTCCCGGTCGAGGAATTTCTCGAGCCCCCCGTCTATCGAATTCACTGGGTGCATGACGCCGATCAAGCAGCCGAGAAGGGGCATTACGAGCAGGCCATTTCCCTATATCAGGCCGTCATCGAGCAGGACCTGGACGATTGGATCTACGGTCCAGAAGGCCACCAGCGGCTGGCGGCCTATTCCCTCTACCGCCAGATGCTGGTGCATCTATGGCGGTCCGATCCCGCCACAGCCGGCGAAACGCTGAAGTTTCTGCAAAACGCCCATCCCGCAGGCTCGCCTGGAAGTGCTTACGCCGCTCTTGCCATGCGGGTATGGGAGGCCTTTCAAGAGGGTGGCGGGCGGGCTGCAGCCTGCCAGGCCTCGGAGATTTTCGCCGCTGCCCATGCGGCTGAAATCCTCGAGCCGCTAGATTACGGGTATGCCAACCGGATCTACACCTCCCAGGACCTATGCCTCCCCTTGGATCTCGAGTAACCTTAAGCGGCCTTGCATCCCAAGCTCGCGGCACGATGGAGAGTAACCATGCCACCTTTGCCCGTCGCCCGATTTGAGAATGATCTCCCGGAGATCATCCGCCTCCTGCGCAAGCTCGTAGAGCAGGAGTCACCCACCACAGAGAAGTCGGCCGTGGACACACTCGGCGCGTTGATCGCCGGAGAAATGAGATCTCTGGGAGCGGAGGTCCGGCGATATCCCCAGACCGAAGCGGGGGACCATTGGCTTGGTGATTGGGGAGAGGGAACCGGTGGCCTCTTGCTCCTGGCCCACATGGATACCGTCTACCCTCTGGGAACTCTGGAGACCATGCCGTGGCGCGAGGAGGCGGGGTTCCTGTATGGGCCAGGCGTGCTCGACATGAAGGCGGGTATCGCCATCGCCCTCACCGCGATCCGCCACCTGCGCGCCTCGGGAAGGATGCCCACGACACGGATATCCCTGCTTTGCACCTCGGATGAGGAGACCGGCAGTCACACCTCCCGGGCTCTGATCGAAAGTCTCGCCGCTGGCCGGAGCCTGGTATTGTGTCTCGAACCCGCCTTGCCCGACGGCTCGCTGAAGACCTGGCGGAAAGGCACCCTCGATTTCCGCTTGGAAGCCAGGGGCGTCTCGGCCCACGCCGGCGCCGACCCGGATCGCGGCGTAAACGCCATCGCCGAGATGGCTCACCAAATCCCGCTGGTCCTCGAGCAGGCAGCCCTGGGGCTAGGCACCACTCTCAACCTGGGGGTTATCCGGGGTGGGACGCGCACCAATGTTGTTCCGGAGCATTGCACCCTGCTCGTGGATGGCCGCGCTAAGACCATCGCCGAAGGAGACCGCCTGATCCGCAGCTTGAAGGCGCTTAAACCCATCCTGCCAGGGGCCGAGCTCAGGGTTGAGGCAGCCTGGAACCGACCGCCCATGGAACGCACCCCCCAAATTGCCGCAAGCTATGAGAAGGCCAAGGCCTTGGCAGCCTCGCTCGGCCTCCCCCTGGGAGAAGGCGGCACAGGGGGTGCCTCGGACGCCAATTTCGTTGCGCCCTTGGGCGTGCCGGTCCTGGATGGCTTGGGTGGGGTGGGAGAGGGGCCGCATTCCCCGGGAGAACGCGTGCTGGCAAGGTCACTCGCCGAGCGGGCGGCCTTGCTGGCAGCGCTGCTCACGGAAGGTTAATCAGCAGACCCTGCAATTCCTCGAAGCTGCGGACCCTTGATACCAGGCGCAGGAATTCGGCCGGGGAGGCGATGCGAGCCCAAAGCTGACGTACAGCCTCCCCTACAGGATCATCCCCTGCCGGACCTCCGGGCTCATCCGCATAGGCGCCATGAAAGGCGAAGTAGGCCTGATTGAGCCTGCGGATGTGATAGCCATGCTCCCAGAAGACCAGCCGCCTGGCTTCCATGTAGCGTTCCGCCTCCTCGATCTTCCCCTCCGCCAGCAGCGCGTCCACGCGAAGCCGCGTCTCCCGCATCTCAGCCCGGAAGTCGAAGGTGGCTGGCTCCTCTTGCGTCGGGGGTCCTGCCGGCGAGACCGGCGCAGGAGGCGGCGGCAGCCGTTCTGGATAGTAGGTCTCCAACACTCGGCGGGCAATGGCCTCCCCGATCAACGAGGCCACCGTCTCATTGATGGTCCGCATCTCGGGGCTGGCCCCGTACCGCCAGCCAAGCGGGCGCAGCGCCAAGTAATTATGAGTCCATTCATGGGCGACTACTTCGGCAATCCAGCGCAAATCCGCGCTCTCCTGCACCATCGTGGGATAGGTACCAAGCCCTCCAACGGGAACCACAAGCGCGGAGACATTGAGCGCCTGCTCAACCCTGCGCTCGAGCTGGATCTTCTGCTCCAGGGTCAGATCGACCTTCAGGGAAATGCTCGCCTCCTGGCGGATGATTTCTCTGGGCGAGACGATGAGCGAGGAAGGCAGCGGCGCGAAGGCAAAGACCACAGGAGGGAAAGGCACGCCTGCCAGTCCGAGACCCGAGTCTCCCAAGGCCAGCGCCACCTGCTCCTGGAGCACGCTCTCCGCCAGCGGCCGCAGCCGGTCCAGTCGCCGCGCCTCCCGCCCAAGCCGGATGCGGATATCGGCCGCGTCCTCTTCGTGGTTCTCACGTGTGGGATCTGCCAGAGTGGATTCCAGGTCGGCGCGCAACTGATGCACGCTCGCGAGCATGTCCAGGTACTCCAGGACCGCTCGCCGTCGGTCGGCATCCGCGAGGTAATCCGTCGCCCTTAGTCCGGCCGCGCCTGTCTTTTCAGCCAGGGCCGCGACCGTCCAGGTGAGAAAATCGAATTCGACCGGAAAAGTCAACCGCTCGATGCGGTCAACAAGCGTTTGGACCGCCAGCGTGCTGCCGCCCAAGGCGAGCGTCAGCGCCAGCGCGAAGATCACGCTCCCGATACGGGCAAGGAGCCTAAGCGGCGGCGTCGATCGGAACATGGGGGCATCATACCAAGCGGCCAATTCGTGTCAATGCCACTATGTTATAATCGCGACCTCATCCGGCCGCGTAGATTTGGCCGAGACCTCACCTGAAACCATGAACTTCCTCGTCACCGGTGCAGCCGGCTTCCTGGGATCCGCCCTCGCTAATCGTCTCGCCCGCGAGGGGCATCAGGTACGTGCGCTGGATGACCTCTCAGCCGGCGATCCAGAGCGCCTCAGTCCGGATGTGCTCTTCACTCGCGGTGATGTCACCGATCGACCCAAACTCTGGACCTTGCTGCAGGATATCGACTGCGTGTACCACTTGGCGGCGAAAGTCTCTGTCCCAGAATCGGTGCTATACCCCCGGGAGTACAACATCATCAACGTCGGCGGAACGGTGAGCGTTATGGAGGCCATGCGCGACGTGGGCGTGCGGCGGGTCGTCTTCATCTCCTCGGGCGCTATCTATGGCGACCAGGCAGCGCAGCCACTCAGGGAGGACACGCCTCCCAATCCCGGCTCGCCGTATGCCGTCTCCAAGCTGGCAGCCGAGCATTACGTCCGCACTATCGGCACCCTTTGGGGCATCGAGACCGTCTCGCTACGGGTCTTTAACGCCTATGGGCCTGGGCAGCCGCTTTCGGTAGCCCATCCCCCCGTGATCCCCCATTTCCTGCGCCAGATCGCCCGGGGCGGGACGATTGTTATCCACGGCCGCGGCGAGCAGACCCGCGATTTCGTCTATTTCGATGACGTGGTTGAAGCCATGGTCGCGGCTGCCACTGCACCTACCGTCGACCGCCTGGTTATCAACATCGGAAGCGGCGAAGAGACCAGCATTCGCGACCTGGGTCAATACGCAATGGAAGCGCTAGGCATACAGGCGGAGTGGATCTTCAAGGAAGATCAGGATCCGGGCCCCTCACGGATGTGCGCTGATATCCAGCGGGCGAAGGAGAAACTCGGCTACTCGCCGCGCTTCCGCCTTCAGGATGGACTGAAGCGCATGATCCAGCAAGATGCGCGCTTCCAACCCGCCAACGGTTAGCTCGCTTCCCGCCAGATGCAACCCTCACTCACACCCGCCTGCAATTACCTCAACCCGACAACAGCCCTTCGGCCGAGATGAGCCAAGTCCCGCGTCTGCCTCGCGAGTTCTACGCCCAGCCCACCCTTGCCGTGGCCCGCCAGCTGCTCGGGCAGCGTATCGTGCGCCTGGAGCCCGGCGGGCTTCGCACAGCGGGCTTGATCACCGAAACCGAAGCCTACATCGGCATTTATGATAAGGGGTCGCATGCCTCCGTGGGGCTCACACCACGCAACGCCCCCATGTGGGGTCAGCCCGGCTTTGCCTACGTCTACTTCATCTATGGGATGCATTGGATGTTCAATGTCGTGACCGAAGCAGAAGGGTTCCCCGCCGCGGTCCTCATCCGCGCCCTGCTGCCGGAGGAAGGTCTCGAGACCATGCAGGCAAGGCGCGGAGAGCGGCCGCTCCTATCCCTGACCGATGGCCCTGCCAAACTCTGTCAGGCACTCGGGATCGACCGCAGCTTCAATGGCTCCGATCTCTGCTCCCCAGAAGCCGCGCTCTTCCTGGAGCAAGGTCTGGCCATCTCGGATTCAGCCGTGACAATCGGGCCGCGCGTGGGTTTAAACCAGGTGGATGAGCCATGGAAGAGCATGCCGTGGCGCTTCAGGGCTCAAATCAGCCGTTGATGGCCAAAGGAGGGAACCGCATGGGACTTCTCGAGGACAAACGCGCCTTGATCTTTGGCGTTGCCAATGACCATTCGATTGCATGGGGCATCGCCAAGGCCATGCATGACCAGGGCGCGCAACTCGCTTTTTCATACGCCGGGGAGGCCCTAGAGCGCCGCGTGCGGCCGCTGGCCGAATCGGTGGGCTCGACCTTCGTCGAACCCTGTGACGTGACCCAGGATGAGCAGATCGAGGCGCTCTTCAACAAGGTGGGCGAGCGCTTCGCACCGCTCGACATTTTGGTCCATGCCATCGCATACGCCGAGCGCTCGGATCTTCAGGGCGATTTCCACCAAACCAGCCGCGCCGGCTTTCAAATCGCCATGAACGTCAGTGTCTACTCATTCATCGCCCTGGCCCGCGCCGCACTGCCACACATGAAAGCGGGCGGTGCCCTGTTGACGCTGACGTATTACGGCGGCCAGAAAGTGGTCCCCAACTACAACGTCATGGGCATCGCCAAGGCCGCGCTCGAATCGACGACCCGCTACCTGGCCGCCGACCTAGGCAGGCAGGGCCTACGGGTGAACGCCATATCCGCCGGACCCGTTCGGACGCTCTCGGCCGCCGGCGTGAGCGGCTTTAAGCGCATGTACCGCCAATTCGCCGCCCGGACACCCTTGGGGGAGAATATCACCATCGAGGATGTTGGCAACGCTGCCGTCTGGCTCTGCTCGCCGATGGCCAGCAAGGTGACAGGCGAAATCCTCTTTGTGGACTCGGGTTACAATATCTTGGGGATCCCGCTAGACCTCGACTAGGGTGGATCCTGACACCCGAAGACAGAAAGGGCAGGCGTGTTTTCCCGATTGCGCGGCGGCTCTCTCTTCCGCGTCGACCCTGAATTGCGTTCCTACCGATCCAAAGTCGCCGGCCGGGCCATTCTCGGCGTGGCCTTTCTGCTGGTGCTGTGGATTGCGATTGACGGCATCTCTTGGATGCAGGGGGTCCGCCAACCCGGCAGCAGCAACTATCTCGACATTCTCCTCATCGCCTTCCTCGGCGCCGCACTCGCCTTGGCCGAGCGCACCCGGCGCTGGGGAAATGTGCCCCGCGCCGCGTACATCCTGGCAGGCTCGCTGCTGATCCTCACCTGGTTCACCTTCCTGTTCTTCCCGGCCTGGCTTCTGCCCGTCACGCCCCTGCTCTTCCTGCCGATTCTGATCGTAGGTAGCGCCGTCGGTGGGCCGGCCACTTTCATTGTCTCCGCGCTGGCCTCCCTGTCGCTACTCGCTGCCTGGTACCTTGCCAGCCCCGCGGGGGAAGCATTGCTCCCTGGTTCTGCCATCCCAGCCCCCCTGCTTTTCGTGCTCGGCCAGATCGCATTACACCAAATCATGGCGGTCCTGCTCTATGGGTTTTCGCGCCATAATGAGTTGAGCATCGAACGATTGCGACGCCAGACCGAGAAGCTGGCCGAGATGGCCCATACAGACCCGCTTACAGGTCTGGCGAACCGCCGGCACATGATCGAGCAACTGGAGCGCGAATTCATCCGCGCCCGCCGCTACCAGCGTCCGCTCTCCCTGCTCTACCTCGACCTGGATGGCTTCAAAGCCATCAACGACCATTTCGGGCATCTGTTCGGGGATGAGATCCTGCGCAACGCGGCGGTCTCCATGCGCTCGGTTCTGCGCTCAACAGACCTGCTGGCGCGCATCGGCGGCGATGAATTCGCAGTCCTGCTTCCCGAGACAACCATAAAGGGCGCGATGGGCGTTGCTAACAAACTGCGGCGGGCCCTGACCGCCTTCAGCGCCAACCTCGGCACCGCAGTGCCCATCCTGACCTTCTCCGCCGGGGTCGCACAGATGCGCCCCGAGGACGAAAGCTTCGACGATTTGCTGGCCCGCGCCGATGATATTCAATACCAGGCCAAATCGGCAGGGCGCGGTCAGATCCGCTCCCAGCTCGATATCAGCCAGCTACCACTCTTCAATCAGACCGAGTCTTCCAGCGATAACTAGACCAACCCGCTGGGTGAGGAGAGCAAAGGATGGTGTATACACATTTCCTGGAGTTTTCCACGCGGGGTCATACCGATATCCACGACATCACTCAGGGCGTGCAGGAGGCCGTGGCCGGATCCGGCATCCGCCAGGGCCTGGCGACGGTCTTTGCGCCCTCCTCAACGAGCGCCATCACGACTATGGAATACGAGGGCGGTGCTTTGGATGACCTCCGCAGGGCGCTGGACGAACTGGCGCCGCCCGATGCCGACTACCGCCATAACCTCCGCTGGGGAGACGGCAATGGCCACGCCCACCTGCGCTCAGCCCTGGTGAAGCCCTCGTTCTCCATCCCCATTGTGGAAGGTCAGCTGACGCTGGGTACATGGCAGCAGATCGTATTCTTAGACTTTGATGTGCGTGCCCGGCGGCGGCGTCTAATCGTTCAAATCGTCGGGGAAGCGGATCGGGAAGAGCTCCGATGAACGCTCCCCCTGACAACTCGGGAAGGCGTGTGTTGCTGGCGGTGCTCGCCCACCCGGATGATGAGAGCTTCGGGCCAGGCGGGACGCTGGCCCGCTATGCTCAGGAAGGGGTCGCGGTCGACCTCATCTGCGCGACCCGAGGCGAGGTTGGGGAAGTCCCCGAAGGCGGGCAACTCTCCGAAGAGCAGGTGGCCAAGCTCCGGGAGGATGAGTTGCGTTGCGCCGCACGCCTGCTCGGCTTGCGGGCAGTCCACTTCCTGGACTACCGGGATTCAGGCATGCCAGGCAGCGAATCCAATCATCATGCCGCAGCGCTCGCCGCCGCGCCCGTTGAGGAGGTTGCCTCGAAAGTGCGAGAGTGGATGCTTAAGATCCAGCCTCAGGTAGTCATCACTTTCGACCCCTACGGCGGCTATTGCCACCCCGATCACGTGGCCATCCATAAGGCCACGCTCCTGGCCTTCAACAGCCTGCTTGAAGACAGCCATCAGGGATACCGCCCCCAGAAACTCTATTACCATACGCTTCCCAAACGCTGGCTCCGGCTGCTGGCGCGGCTGATGCCGCTCGTCGGACGCGATCCGCGCCGATTCGGCGTCAATCAGGACATCGACCTGGTCGAGATCGCCTCCTTCGAAGTCCCGGTCCATGCGCGTATCCGCTACCGCCATGTGGCTCACTTGAAACAGCAGGCCTCCGCCTGTCATCAGAGCCAGCAGGGCGGCGGATCGGGCGGGCTGCTGGGGTTTCTGTTGCGCACCCTTTCTGGGAACGAGACCTTCATGCGGGCCTATCCGTCTGCGGATGAACGGGTGCGCGAGCGAGACCTCTTTGAGGGGATCCGATAATGTCAAAGAGTGGTAAGATTGCGCCGCTCTGTGGCCCTGGATTCGCGCTGCGCCAAGCTCGATCCCGGGCCTAGCTACGCCAGCCTGCGAGGGCAAAGATGCTTAGCTTCCTGGAACTGCCGGCTCTCTTGATTACGGCCTTGATCTTCCTGCTGCGTGTGGCCGACATGTCACTCGATACGCTGCGGGTGCTCTTCGTAATACGTGGCCGCAAGCCTCTGGCGTGGATTCTGGGGTTCTTTCAATCCAGCCTTTGGGTGGTGGCCATCACCAGCGTCCTCAGCACCCTCGATAACCCCTGGAACGTCCTCGCCTACGCGTCAGGTTTCGCTACCGGCAATGTGGTGGGCATGTCCATCGAGGAGCGCCTCGCCATCGGCCACAGCCATTTGCAAATCATCAGCTCCCGGCGGGGTAGCGCCATCGCCGAGGCATTGCGCGGGGATGGATACGCCGTGACCGAAGTGCCGGCGCGCGGCCGCGACGGCACGGTGAGCCTCATCAGCTGCAGCGTGCGCCGCAAGGACGTCGAGCGCGTGCGCTCCCACACTCACAACGTGGACCCCGAAGCATTCATCACCGTGGAGGACATCCGCCCGATTCACCGTGGCTATTGGCGCTCCTGAGCATCGCCTGAGCATGGAAGCCTTGGCCCACCTCCCTGGCCTATTCACTCATTGGATTGCCATGCTCCTGCCCGAGCCACCTTTCCCGGTCCAGGTCCCTCAGGCCTGGCTTCCGGTGCTGATCTTCCTGCTGCGCACCGCTGGCATCAGCCTCGCCACCCTGCGCATGCTTATAGTCGTGCGCGGCCGCCGGCTGTCTGCCTGGTTACTCGCCTTTGTTCAATCGCTCCTCTATGTGACGGTATTCACCGGCACGCTCGCCAACCTGCGCAACCCCTGGAACCTGGCGGCCTTCGCTGGTGGCTTTGCGACCGGCAATGTTGTCGGCATGACCCTCGAGAGCCTGCTCGCTCCCGGCCATAGCCTTCTCCGCATTTCCAGCACCCATCTCGGAACCGCGATTGCCGAGGCTTTGCGATCCCACGACTGGGGGGCCACAGAGCTGCCCGCCAGAGGCCGCGAAGGAATGGTGAGCGTCATCTACTGCTATGTGCCAAGGCGCGAGGTCCCACGCGTCCGGCGCGCCATCCTCGCTCAGGACCCAGAGGCCTTCATAACCGCCCTCCATGTCCGTCCGCTTGGCGGCGGATGGCGCGCATAATCCTGCATCCTTCCTCTGCGCGCCGCCATCTTCGGATTTGCGTTCCAGGCAGTAGGAAGACCGTTATGTTTGCATGGCACCTACCCTAAAGGTATAATCCCGCCACCTGGCTGGATGCTTGCGTGACACATGGAGGCGCGTTCCGCGCCCGGATCTGGTTCCAGCCTGGCGTGATTCGGCCAAAAGGACCCCATGGCGATAAAGGGCAACCTGCGTGACTTCACCGTCACGCAGCTCTTGAACCTCATTAATCTTGCCCAAAAGACAGGGACGCTCACACTGGAGGGCCCCGATGCCATTGCATGGGTGTCGTTCCGGCAGGGCAAGCTTATCTATGCCCAAATGGGGAACGAGGACGGCTCGCTCACCGGCATCCTGACACGCGCCGGCAAGATCACGTCCAAGCAGGCCCAGGTCATCCGGCAGCACGCTACCGACAAGAGCGACAAGGAGCTCGGCTTGCTGCTCATCAACGCCGGCTATCTCACCCAGCAGGATATCCTTGCCAGCATTCGCGAGCACGTCCTCTCCATCGTCTACAAGCTCTTTACCTGGGTGGAAGGGCTCTTCCGCTTCGACGCCGACGTCTTGCCGCCCGACGATGCCATCACCATCCGGCTGGATCTGGAAAACATCATTATGGAGGGCACGCGCCACCTCCAGGAATTCGAGATGCTTAAGGAGGAAATCCCCAGCCTCGAAATGGCGCTCAACTTCGTCGACCGACCGGGCGCAAATATCCGCGATGTGCAACTCACGGTTGAGGAGTGGAAGGTCGTCTCGTATATCAATCCCAAGAACACCATCCGGCAGATCGCCAAGGCCAACAAGATGAACGAGCTTGAGATCCGCCGCATCGTGTACGGATTGCTGCAAGCAGGTCTGGTGGAGATCGTCCGGCCCGAGGGCATGCCTTTGCCGCCACAGGCGCGCGCCCTCCCGCCGGTGGACCGGAAGAAACAGACCTCGCTAGTAAATCGCCTGATCGATCGCATCCGATCGCTCTAAGGGAAAGTGCCCTATGCAGACTGTCAAGATGGTTGTAACCGGTCCGTTCAACTCCGGAAAGACCGCCTTCATTCAGTCCGTCAGCGAGATCGACGTTGTCTCCACCGAGCGCAAGATCAGCTCGGAGGCCGAGCGGATTAAGGAGACAACCACGGTTGCGATGGATTTCGGACGCATCACGGTGGATGATGACCTTGTGCTTTACCTCTTCGGGACGCCCGGCCAGAAGCGCTTTGATTTCATGTGGGAGATCCTCTCCGAGGGCATGCTCGGCTTCGTCGTCATGGTCGACAGTGCCCGCCCCGAGACCTTCCGCGAGGCGCGAGGCATTCTCCAAACGTTTAGGGCCTATGCGCCCACACCCTATGTCGTAGCGGCCAATAAGCAGGACCTGGATGACGCCTGGGAGGTGGATGACCTGCGCATCGCGCTGAAACTCGACCCCAAGGTGAAGATGCTTCCCTGCGTCGCCACGGATAAGGAGACCGTCAAGCAGGTACTGCTTGAATTGCTCTACAGTATTCTGGAGGAAATGAAACAGGGCTAAGGCGCCCGCCTCCCACCCCTCTCCTGTTGCCCCTCAACCCCCTTTCCCGTAAGATTACACAGGATACGCACGCAAACCCTTGTCTCACGCCAAGCTGCGCGGATAGCAGCCTGGCAGGCGCCCTCAGTCAAAACGGCGCCACGCGACAAGCCCAGACCACAGCGCCTGCAGGGGAGACCGGCAGCGGTTGGCGTTGCTGCCGCCAGGCCGCATGAGGGGTGGGTGGCATGAAGTCAGAGGGCGAAAACAACCCACAACTGACCAGGGGGGAGGAGCAGCGGGGCTCAGCCGGGTCCTCCCGGCCCCGACTCCGGTCTACGCACATCGCGCTCGCCCTTGAACATGCCTCCTCCTTCACCCGCTTGGGAGAACGCCTCTCCGGCGTAGCAACCCTCAAGCAGGCCATCGATGCCTCATTGGATGCCACCTATGGCATCCTCGGCGCCGATCTCTGCGAATTGAACCTGCTGGACCCGACCATCGGGAACCTGACACCTCACCGCAAGCATTCGCCCACTGCGGCGCACTTCATCGACGCCGCGCCCGAGGTCTATCACCTCGGAGAAGGCTACACAGGCTGGCTGCTCGAGCACGGCCGCGGCTTGCTGGTCCCGGACATTCGCCGCCGGGACCCAGGCGACCCCAAACCCGTGCGCGAAGAGTTGCCTTTCCGATCTTACGTCGGTGTGCCGTTGATGGCAGGCGGGGAACGCATTGGCACTCTGGAGGCCGCTCATTTCGAACCTCTCGCCTTCGGCGAAGGCTCCCTTGAACTCATCGCCCTGCTGGCAACCATGACGGCCTTGTCGCTCCAGAGAATTCAGCAAAGCCAGGCACTCGAGCACGGCGAGGCCGAGATTGCGCGCCAAGCCGAAATTCTTCGCCTGACCTCCCGGATCCAGGATCTGGATGCCCTGATGACGGAGCTCTCGGCCTCCCTGGCACGCTCGCTAGATACGCCCATCGCTGGATTCATGCAATATGACTCTCGGGCACAGGCATTTCGCGCGCTTGAGCCCTTCCATGGCCTGTCCGGAACCCTGCCGGCAGGGCTGCGCAGATGGGAAGCGCCTCCCGATGGCCCTCTGGCGGCGGTGTGGGCCTCTCAGGCCTTTTGGCTGGCCTCCGCTGTCGAGGGTGATCCGCTGCTCGAGCGCGCGGGGCTGGCCAAGCCTCTCGTGAAGGCCGGCCTCCACAACCTCCTGATCGCAACCCTTATGAGCGGCGAGCATCGCATCGGCATCCTGCTCGCTGCCAACAAGCCTGGGGAGGGCTTTAGCGAACTCGACTCCGACCGAATCGTCAGCTTCGGTGCCCAATGCGGTCCACTGATCGAAGCCGGCCTTTCCCTCCGCGCCTTAAAGACCCTGCCTGACTCGGAACAGATCCGGCCCGGGAACTCCGCGCCCGCCCTCGATCCACCCCCCGCCACCGCGGAGCCTATGCTGCTGATCGCCACAGAACTCTCCAGCGGATTGGACCTGGACAAGATGCTCAGCAGGGTGCTCGAGGTCTTGTGCCGATCTGCGGGCGCCGATCGCGGCGCCATTTTGCTAACCTCGCCTGAGAAGGGGCAGCTCATGCTGCATGCCTCCTGGGGCACTGGAACGCAACCACCTCTTGGGGGCCGTCCCATGGCCCAGAGTCCTGACCAAAGCCTGGCTGGCTGGGTGATTGCCCATCGTCAGCCGGTGCTTCTGGATGACCTCACCCAGGACGATCGCTGGGTGCCTTTCGCTGAGGAGCGTCAGCCGCTTCTCAGCGCGGTGGCCGCGCCCTTAACCGTAGGGGAAGAGGTGCTTGGCGCCATTCTTCTCCTGGGCCATAAGCCCGCGGCCTTCTCCGAGAGCCATCGGCGACTTGTAACCTCGGCCGCGCATCTTATCGCGCCGGCCATCCGCAGCGCCGAACTCTACGGCCTGATCGCCGACCAGGCAGAGCACCTCGGCCTGATGTTGCGCAGCCAGCAAGTCGAAGCCAGCCAGTCCCGTGCCATCCTAAACGCCATCGCCGACGGCGTGATCGTGACCAACCGCAGCCACCGGGTGCTGCTCTTCAACCCTGCCGCGGCGCGCATTCTGGGCCTGCCCGCCGAGCAGGTGATCGGCCAGCCGGCCGCCCGCCTCCTGAAAATCCTCGGCGAACGTGGCCGCGGCTGGTTCGACCTACTCCATGATTGGTCTCAAACCACGCAGCCCCGCCCCACTCCTCCTGAACAGGCGGAACGTATGGAGCTCTCCGATGGCCGGGTGATCGCCATCCACCCCGCGCCCGTGCTTCTGGGAGATGAATACCTGGGGGCAGTCTCGATCTTCCGTGATATCACTCGCGAGGTCGAAGTCGATCGGCTGAAATCCGAGTTCGTGGCCACCGTGAGCCATGAACTGCGCACACCCATGACCTCCATCAAGGGTTTCCTGGACCTGCTGCTCATGGGAGTGGCTGGCGAGCTGGACGCAGAGCAGCGCCGCTACTTGAACATCGTGCGCCAGAATACCGACCGCCTGGAGATGCTGGTAGTGGACCTCCTCGATCTATCCCGCATCGAGGCCGGCAAGGTCCATTTGCGCTTCCAGCCCTTGGAGGCTGACGCTCTTCTGGCCGAATTACAGCAATACGTAGAACATCGCTGCCAGGAGGAGGAGAAACGCCTATCGGTCCACCTGGAGGCGCCCAGCGAGCTGCCACGGCTCTGGGGCGACCCTGAGCGTGTGCGCCAGATCCTGGCGAACCTGGTGGACAACGCCTACAGCTACACCCCCACCGGGGGCGAGGTATGGCTGCGCGCCCGGGCCGCGGGCGCCATGATCGAAATCGAGGTCACCGACACCGGCATCGGGATTTCGCTCGATGAGCAGGCCCGCATCTTCGAGCGCTTCTACCGAGGCGAGCAGGCGCTGATCATGGGCGTTTCTGGGGCCGGGCTCGGCCTCTCGATCGCTTTGCACATGGTGGAGATGCACGGCGGTCGGCTCTGGGTCACAAGCGAGGGCATCCCTGGCAAAGGCTCGACCTTCACCGTCGCCCTGCCGGCGGCACGCCCGGACGGCAGCGGTCCGATAGGCGAGGAGTCTTGATGGCCACCATTCTCATCGCCGAGGATGAGCCCGATATCCGCGCATTGATCACCATCGCCCTCGAAAATCAGGGCCATCGGGTGACCGCCGTCGCCGATGGGGAGACCGCCCTGGAGACCATCGCCCGCGAGCGGCCTGATCTGGTGCTCCTGGATGTGCGCATGCCGCGCCTGGACGGCTACGAGGTTTGCCGGCGCATCAAGGGCGAGACGTCGCTGCGCCATATCCCCATCGCCTTCATGTCCGCCAAGGCGCAGGAAGCGGAGGTGCGCGCCGGGATCGAAGCCGGTGCCGAGGCCTACATCCTCAAACCCTTCTCGATGCAGCAATTGCTGGATACCGTGGAGGAGATCCTGGGGCCTTAGGACGAAACCTTCCTGAACGCATGCTCATCTCCTCGAACTGGGGCACGGCTCCTTCGCTGGAGCCAAGGCCCCCCGCCCACTCCTTGACCTGCCCCGGACGAAAAGATATACTCTATATCGCTGAAACAAGAAGACCACGGGGAGCTCGGAGGCGCCGGGCTGAGAGGAGGGCCGATCTGCCCTCGACCCGCAGAACCTGATCCGGGTAATGCCGGCGGAGGGATGGCGATCCCATCTGAACGCGAATCCCTCCCGGTACGCTTCCGAGGAGGGATTTTCCATTGCGCGCCATCATCGTCAGCAACGGCGTGATTCGCCATCCCGAGCAAGACCGCACCTGGCTGCAGCCCCGTGATCTGCTCGTGGCCGCAGATGGGGGCCTGCAGCATTGCCTGACATGGGGATTGAGGCCCGACCTGCTCATCGGCGACCTCGATTCGGTGGCCGACCAAGACCTATCGGTCCTGCAAAGCCAGGGGGTCGAAATCCAGCGCCACCCGGCACGCAAGGACGAAACAGATCTGGAACTGGCCTTGCGAGAAATTCAGCGCCGCGGCGCCCGCGAGGCCATTGTCCTGGGCGGCCTGGGCGGGCGCTGGGATCAGAGCCTGGCAAACAGCCTCCTGCTGGCCAACCCAGATTTCCGAGACCTGGCCCTGCGCTTGGTGGACGGCCCGCAGGAACTCCTATGCATCCATGGAGGCCAGGTCGCCACTATCCGGGGACGACCCGGCGATACCGTCTCTCTGATCCCCCTAGCCGGAAACGCCGACGGCGTCCACACCCAAGGACTGGAGTACCGCCTGGCGGGTGAGGCGCTCGAATTCGCAGCCACGCGAGGCGTGAGCAACGTTTTGCTCGAAGAGCATGCGCAGATCCGTCTACAAGCCGGTCGGCTTCTCTGCGCCATCATCCATCAAACGCATGAACCCAATCCCACCACCGAAAAAGGAGGGACCGATCGATGATCCGTCACATGCTCGTACTTCTCATCGCCGCGGCGCTGCTGCTCACCGCATGCCAGCCCCCGGCGGCAGAACAGCCCATGGAGACGCATCTGCTCACCATCATGGGGCACGACTCCGTAGAGGTGTCCGAGGAGGTCATCGAGGCCTTTGAGGCCGAGCACAACGCGGAAGTCAGCTTTCTTAAAGCCGGGGACACCGGGACCGCTCTCAACAAGGCCATACTGGCCAAGGACAACCCGCTGGCGGACGTCTTCTATGGCGTCGACAATACCTTCCTCAGCCGGGCACTCAACGAAGGCATCTTCGAACCCTATGCCTCCCCACTGCTGGAGGTCATCCCCGACACATTCGAGCTCGATCCGCAGCGTCGGATCCTGCCCGTGGACTATGGCGACGTCTGCCTGAACTACGACCGGGCTTACTTCGAAGTACAGGGGCTGAACCCGCCCCACAACCTTGCGGATCTTCTGAAGCCTGAGTACGAAGGTATGGTCGTCGTAGAGAACCCGGCCACCTCCTCGCCAGGGCTGGCATTTCTTCTGGCCACCATCGGCTACTTTGGCGAGGATGGTTACCTGGACTTCTGGAAAGGGATGGTCGACAATGATGTCCTGGTGGTCAACGATTGGGAGACGGCTTACTACTCCGAGTTCAGCGCACACGGGGGCACGCGGCCTATCGTCGTCTCCTATGGCTCCAGCCCGCCCGCGGAGGTCTACTTCGCCGAAGAGCCTCTTGAAGAGCCCCCAACCGGGGTCATATCCGAGGACGGCAGCTGCTTCCGCCAGATCGAGTTCGTGGGCATCCTGAAGGGCACCTCAAACCGCGACCTGGCGGAGGCGTGGATCGACTTCATGCTCTCGCCGACCTTCCAGGAAGACATGCCTCTGAATATGTTCGTCTTCCCGGTCAACCCGCAGGCCAAGCTGCCAGAGGTGTTCGCCGAGCACATGGTCATCCCCGAAAGCACTACGCAGGTTGACCCCCAGGCGATCGAGGCCAACCGCGAAGCCTGGATCGAAGCGTGGACCGAGACCGTTCTGCGCTAGCCGGCGCATCCCCTGCACCCGCTCCGGCGGGCGGTGCCGCTCGCCGGAGCGGCCTGATCAGCCTGGCGTGGCTGTGGATCCTCCCGCTCACCTTCCTTGCCGTCTTCTATCTCTACCCCCTGGCTAGTATCCTCCGGCTAAGTTTTGCGCGCGCAGAGGCCGGCGCCCTGGCGCCGCTCTTGGAGACCATCACAAGCCCCCTGGCGGCGAAAGTGGTGGGTTTCACCTTCTACCAGGCGACGCTCTCCACATTGCTGACACTCTTAGTGGGGCTTCCTGGTGCCTACCTCTTGGCGCGCTATCGCTTCCGCGGCAAATCCTTGCTGCGGGCACTCACTGGCGTGCCTTTCGTTATGCCCACGTTGGTCGTAGCGGCAGCCTTCAACGCCCTTCTGGGCCCACGCGGTTGGGTCAACCTTGCATTGATGGAGCTTCTCGGCCTCAGCGCCCCGCCCATCCAATTCACCAACACGCTGGGCGCTATCCTCGTCGCCCATGTCTTCTACAACACTACCATCGTGTTGCGCCTTGTGGGCGATTTCTGGGCCCATCTTGATCCCCACCTGACGGGCGCGGCACGCTCCCTCGGCGCCGGTCCCTGGCGCGCTTTGCGGGAAGTCACCCTGCCTCTGCTTTCCCCGGCCATCGCCGCCGCCGCGCTGCTGGTCTTCCTGTTTGATTTCACCTCCTTCGGTGTGATCCTTGTCCTGGGCGGGCCAAGATTTGCCACGCTCGAGGTCGAGATCTATTACCAGACGGTTAGCCTCTTCAACCTGCCGGTGGCGGCAACGCTGGCGCTGATTCAACTGCTATTCACCTTCTTGCTCACCGCACTCTACACCCGCCTCACGTTCCGCCTCTCACGGCCGATGCGATTGCGGGCGGCGTCCTTCACAGAGCGGCCGCTTGTCCCTTGGAGACGCCGGTTCACCGCCTCGCTGCTGATCTTGTTCCTGGTCGTGTTCCTGGTCACGCCCTTGCTGGCCCTGGCGGCGCGGTCCTTTACGCGTTTCGGCCCCGCACCGCGCGGACAGGAGGTCCGCCAAGGATTGACCTGGGAGAATTACCGCCAGCTATCCGAGGACCCACAAGGCTCGCTCTTCTACGTGCCGCCGACAGCGGCTATCCGCAACTCTTTGGCTTACGCTTCGCTCACTGTCCTGCTTGCGCTGGGCGTCGGTTTGCCGGCCGCCTATGCCCTGGCACGCGATTCCGGCTCCCGGCTCAACCGCCTGCTCGATCCGCTGCTCATGCTGCCCCTCGGCACCTCTGCCGTGACCCTCGGACTGGGATTCATAGTGGCCCTCGATCAACCCCCGCTCGATCTACGGGCCTCGCCGATCCTGGTGCCGATCGCACACACTCTCGTGGCCTTCCCTTTCGTCGTCCGCAGCCTGACCCCCGCGTTGCGGAGCATCCATCCCCGGCTCCGGCAGGCGGCGGCCACGTTGGGGGCCAACCCGCGGCAAGCGCTCCTGTTCATCGACCTGCCCTTGGTCGGCCGCGCCCTGCTGGTCGCCGCAGTTTTCGCGTTCACCATCTCCATTGGCGAATTCGGCGCCACGGCTCTCATCGCTCGGCCCGAGTTCCCCACCGTCCCACTAGCCATCTACCGCTACCTCTCGAGGCCCGGTGCCATCAACTTCGGCCAGGCCATGGCCTTGAGTACAATTCTGATGATCATCACCGGCGCAGGCATGCTGGGAATCGAACGTTTCCGGATCGCGGAGGTGGGGGAGTTTTAGTCCCCCACAAGCATCCCCACGCATGAGGCGAAAGACCGAGGTGCTCTTGGAAGGCTTGAAGGTCGACGGCATCTGCAAATCTTTTGGGAAGACGGAGGCGCTGCGCGGCGTCTCGCTGACGGTGCCGCGCGGTGAGATTCTGGCCATCCTGGGCCCCAGCGGCTGCGGAAAATCGACCCTGCTGCACATCATCGCCGGCCTGGAAGATCCCGATTCGGGGTCGATCGCCTGGGATGGGCAGGACTTGGCAAACGTTCCGCCGCATGCGCGGCGGTTCGGGCTCATGTTCCAGGAATTGGCGCTCTTTCCGCATATGAATGTGGCCTCGAACGTCGCCTTCGGCCTGCGGATGCAGCAACTCGATCCGGAAGCCATCGCCCGCCGCGTGGGCCAGATGCTCGCCCTGGTGGATCTGGAGGGCTTCGGCCGCCGCGACGTGGATACGCTCTCCGGCGGGGAACGCCAGCGCGTAGCTCTGGCCCGGGCACTGGCGCCCGAACCGCATCTCCTTATGCTCGATGAGCCCCTGGGCGCGCTGGACCGCACACTACGCGAGCGCCTGATGCTCGACCTGCCGCGCATCCTAAATGAGATCGGCCAGACCGCGATCTATGTGACTCACGACCAGGAGGAGGCCTTCGCCATCGCCGGCAAGGTGGCCATCATGAACCAGGGCCAGGTGATCCAGGTGGGGCGACCGGAGGAGATCTACGGCCAGCCGGCTAATCTATTCGTGGCCCGATTCCTGGGCCTCACCAACATCCTAACCGCCGAGGCCATGCCCGGGGAAGATGGGAGTGTGATCGACACACCCTTCGGCGAGATCCCCTGGCCAGCCCACCTGGAAGGCAAAGTCCATCTGCTTCTACGGCCCGAAAAGGTCCGCCTCGATGGCAGCGGACCGGTGCGGCTCGAAGGCCAGGTCGTCAGCCGCTCCTTTCGCGGCAGTCTCTCGCGCCTGGTGGTGCGCGTCCAGGGACAGGAATTGACCCTCGACCTGCCGCCCTCCGCCGCCATACCCCAGCAGGGGGAAGAACTGCAGTTCAGCTTCGACCCGGGGCAGGCGTTGCAGGTGTTGCCTTGACCGCTGAAGTGACCGTCCACAAACTTAATGCATGGGGGGAGGAGGTCTGGCAGTATCCAGGCCACCTGCTGGCGCGAAACCCGCATTGTGCCTGCTTGATGGCGCGCTTCGATCTGGATCGCATGAGCATGGGTGGGCTGACGATGGAGCGCGGGGATCGCTTCGTAGAGACCTACTATTTCGACCGCTGGTACAACATCTTCGCCATCTACGAGCCCACGGGGAATCATCTTAAGGGGTGGTATTGCAACATCGCCAGGCCAGCGCGGCTCACGGGCATGGATCTCTACGCCGAGGATCTGGCGCTCGATATCATCGTCCTTCCCACCGGCGAGGTGCAGATCCTGGACCGGGAAGAATTCGAGGCGTTGCCGCTTCCACCCGATGACAGGCAGCGAGCACTCCGGGCACTGGACGATCTGCTGGGGATGATCAGGGCGCGCCGCGGGCCCTTCGCATCCGGGTCGGGCGGTTCGGACTGCGGGGAAATCCGCCCCTCCAGCCTCTGAGACCGTCCTCCTAGCTTGGGGCCCCGCGCCGGCCCCAAAGGCGCCACACGATGTAGGCCGTCACGACAACCAGGATGGATGCCACCAGAACCGGGATTACCACCGCCAACACCGAGACCGCCGCGGCGATTAGGTCCTCGGCGATGCTGACGGGCACGTTTCCGGCACCCGCGGTTGTGGCGGTCACGGCCGGGCGCACCACCACCGATTTGGCTGCATGCACCGAGCCAGCGACAAACAAGCCTGCCAGCATGGCGAGCACCGGATGGATGTCCGTGATCACACCCACAGTGGCCGCAAAGGCAATGGCCCCGGCGGTCGGCCGGATGAAGGTCTGCACGGCATCGTTGATGTGATTAACAGCCGGGATCTTGTCGGTGAAGAACTCGATCAGCACCAGGATCGCAAGCACGCCGATAACCCAGCCGGAGGTGAACGCCTCCCAGCGCGCGCTAAGCTGAATCCAATCCGTGAAGCGCCCGATGATCGCCAGGACGAGCAGCGGGATAAAGGCGTTCAGGCCCGCGCTGGCCGAGAGTCCAAAGGCCG
Organism: uncultured Anaerolineaceae bacterium; assembly: GCA_964492745.1. Lineage (GTDB taxonomy): Bacteria > Chloroflexota > Anaerolineae > Anaerolineales > E44-bin32 > E44-bin32. The sequence continues at coordinate 16,830 of CAZBLT010000004.1, read as the reverse complement.
CGAACACGCCCATGAGTGGATCCATTGAGGGACTCCTTACTAGAGCTGGAAACCGCTCCAGGTGCCGGTCAGGATAAACCGCAAGAGGTCCAACACACCGATTTGCAGCAAAGCCAGGCTGGCGCTCATCAGCAGCGCCGGCCACAGGTCCACCCAGCGCCTCGCTTGTCCTACCTTGCGCAGCACCTGAAGGCTGATAAGGCTATAGGCCAGCGTAAGCAGGACCAGCACGCCCAGACTGCTCAGCAGCGCAAGAGGGTAGAGCAACAGCGGATTCTCAGTCAAGATCAGCAGATCGATGCCAGCCACAAGGGCGAGCAGCCCGCCCAATTCGCCCCACGTGCCCAGGATCGGCTCTGAGTGGGGTTCATGCCAGGCGAGCTGATTGAATGCCGGCATGATGAGCGTCATCAGTCCCACGCCGATCAGGCTTCCAGTTAGCAATCGCAGGGGGTTCAGGGGCTGATATAGCGATGGTAGGCCGGGGACAGCGGTGGCGAAGGAATTCAACCCATCCAGCGCCCAAACGGCCGCGCAGAGTCCTAACGCCATGAGGATGGCTCGCGGGGGGTAGCCAGCGGCGCGGGATCTGCGCAGCTGGTAATAGAAACCGGACACCAGTGCACCCAAATACATGCCGGTGCAGCGGGCACAGAGCGGCAATGCTCGCTCTCCAAGATGGAATGAGCGCAGGTCGATACGATGGCAGACCGCATAGCCTATCGCGTCCGCCTTGCCCAGTAGCCCGCCGGGCGTCAGAGCCAGCCATAAGCCGCTGAGGGCCAGCGCGACTACGCCGATGCCAATCTGCCAACCCCTGCCTGCGGAACGCGCCCGGTTTTGGGTTTCAGAGATGTCGGTCATGAGGGGCACATTATAGCCCAGTGGAAGCCACGCCCTTGCCCAGTTTCTTGACGCTCCCGCACGCCGCCGGTTATAATCCCGGCGCTATCCTCGGTAGCTCAATCGGCAGAGCGGGCGGCTGTTAACCGCTAGGTTGCAGGTTCGAGTCCTGCCCGAGGAGCCTCTTCATCAAGCGGGAAAGGCGGTCTGCAGCGGACCGCCTTCTTGCTCCCAGCGGGTTCAAGCAAATCTCGCGGTCGCCCGCCGGTGCCGGTAGCTCCGACCCTCGAAGAGAAGATCCCCCACCCGCAAAGTCCGGACCCCCTCCAAGGAGGGTACCGGCGTCCAGAGGCTTAGCCGTCCGAGGCGCTTATCCCAAGCCTCGACCCTGCCTAACCCAACCAGCCATCCACGCTCGTCCTCGAGCGCGATCAGCCTTCCTGGGTCCAGGTTTGCTGCGGGGAAGACCGCCAGGGATCCTAGATTCAGAACAAGTCTGGTGGCCCCCTCGAAGGTGCTCCGGAAGGCCGCCTCCCGGCCGCGGCGCCGCTCCTCGATGGATCGCCGGCGGGCCGCCTTGGCGGCTTTCAGGGGGATGATCTCAGGCCAGCCTCGCTGGCGCAATGGGGTGAGGATGAACTCCAGTTCTCGATCCTTCTCTAGAGTGATGAGGGCCGACGGGCGCAGCAGATCAACCTTGGACCACTTGAGATGCGCGCCCCCCTGACGGGGATCGATCAAGCCCGTCGTATCGTAAAGGATCGTCTCTGCCTCCGCTTCCTGCGCCGCTTGGACTAGGCGGGTGGCACCCAGCACCAAAGGCAGCATATGACCGGCCGGCGTCACATCGCCCACGAAGACGCGTAGACGACGCGCCTTCCCTGAGTTCCGCAGTTCAAGGGTCATCGTTGTGGGCGGGCCAAGCCGGGCCTGACCGGGGTCGCCATCCAATCGGGCCACAGCATGACCGGCTTCAGCCCATCGCTTTGCCAGATGACCGACGAGCGTCGACTTCCCCACATCGGTCGCTCCGATCACCATCACCAGGCCCGGGAGGGGCCGGGCTTCGAGAGCGTGCCAACTTGTAGGTATTTCGATGGGCTCTTCACGTGTTGCTGACATCCAGGAAGGTCCCTCGCTGCTCACATAAGATACCACCGGCCACCTGTCTGAGTGGCGTGACTTCTACCCACATTGGAGGCCAGCCTTGCCCTCTAGCGGCACAAAGCAAAGCGCCCGAGCAACCGCCCAGGCGCTTTGCGGAGATGGTGTTGGTTGGAACTACTTGGCCTTGACGCTGATCTGCTTGGGCTTCACTTCCTCCGCCTTCGGCAGGGTCAGCGTGAGGATGCCGTTCACAAACTCTGCCTTCGCCTTGTCGGCGTCAACCATCGTCGGCAGCCTCAGCGACCGGAAGTAGCGGTTGAAGCGAATCTCCCGCAGATGGTAGTTGCGCCCTTCTTTCCCGTTGGTCTCACGGGTCTCCTTGCGCTCACCGCGGATGGTAAGCACATCACGGTCGACGGAGATGTTGATATCGTTGGCGTTCATACCAGGCATGATAGCCTTCACCACGATCTCATCATCCGTCTCATAAAGGTCGACCGGAGCCAGGCCCTCACGCTCTTCCTCATACTGGGTCGGGCTCAACCAGGCCTCTTCCACCACGCGGTCGAGCAGGTCATGCAGGCGGCGCATTTCACGGAAGGGTTCCCAGCGTGTCAACATGGTCATCTCCGCACCTCCTCTCTACCGATGATGGTTTTTTCGATAACTATATGTGGCAAGGCGCATAAGAATCAGCCAAGAGAAATATCAATAAATCATTAGCGATTGGAGCCATCTGGGGGAACAGCAGCGGTGTGAGGGGGGAACGCTCCAATTCAGCGCTAAGGGCTAGATATCCCCTTCCAAGGCGGCAATCCGATCAAGGAGCTCGCGCACCTCGGCCGTACCGGAGACAAAGAATCGCGCCTTCGATCGCTCAGGGATACCGACCTTTACGGACCAACTCCCCTCGGGAAGGATTTCGAAGAGCGCCTCGTCGGTCACATCGTCGCCGATGGCAAGGATGAAATCGTGGGAGTGCTCGGGGCTCAACCAGGGCTGCGCCGCCCGGCCCTTGCTGACCGTACTGGGTTTGATCTCCACCACCTTATGGCCTTGGAGGATATGCAGCGGCGTATTGGCAACATAGCCCTCCAACGTCTCGATCAACTCCGCCGCCCGCTGCGCACCCAACCCCGGCTCGGCACGCCGGTAGTGCCACACGAGTGCCTGTCCCTTCTCCTCCAGCAGCGCCCCGGGAGTCCGGTCCACATAGATTTCAAGCACCGGCCTCAGTTGCTTTTTCCAATCCTCCCCTAACGGCTCACCATCGCCCACCCAGCGCCCTTCGCCGGCCAGACGGCGCCGGGCGCCATGCTCGGCCACGAGATCGACCCCGGTGGCCCCTAGCCACTCTTCTAGCGTGGCCGCATCGCGACCGCTGATAATCACCACGGTATTGCGTGCATTCGCGGCCAGCCGGCGGAGCATCTCCAGCAGCCGGTCATCCGGTCTTGCGCCCTGAGGCGTAGGGGCGAACTCCACCAGGGTGCCGTCATAGTCCAGGAGCAAGAGCCGGCGCTCCGCACCCCGGTAGGCCTGGATCAACCTTTCCGCCTGCCGCCCCCGCAGGCGCTTGGGGAGGCGCACTTTGCGCATCTCCCGCAGTTCTTCCATCTGGGTGATGAAGTCGTCCGCCCAGCGCGCCGTGTCGTAGCGTTCAAGTCGGGCGCGCATCACTGCGTTGCGGTCCCGCTGCTCCTCGACCGGCATGGAGAGCGCCCGCTCCAGCGCCTCCGCCATCATGCGCTCGTCATGGGGGTTCACAATCAGGGCCTCGCCGAGTTCATCGGCCGCACCAGCCGTCTCGCTCAAGATCAGAACGCCCGTGCCATCACGCCGGGTCGCGAGGTACTCCTTCGAAACCAGGTTCATGCCATCCCGCAGAGGCGTGACCAGCGCGATGTCGGCCAGCAGGTAGAGAGCCACCAGACGCTCGAAGGGAAGGGCGCGATACAGATAGGTGATAGGGGCCCATCCGGGTCTGCCGTATAGGCCATTGATGCGGCCGATTCTTTCATCGACCTGCTTCTTCAGACTGGCATACTCGGGCACACTGGTGCGTGAAGGGACCAGCAAGGAAATCAAGGTCACCTTACCGTGCCAGTCAGGATGGTCCTTGAGAAAGCGCTCAAGTGCGTCCAATCGTTCCAAGATCCCCTTGGTGAAGTCCAGACGGTCAACCGAGAGGATCACCTTCTGGTCGCCTACCTGCGTTCTCAGATCGGCCAACGCCTCCTGTACCTCCGGCTGATCGGCTGCGGTGGCGAAACGCTCTACGTCCACTCCGAGGGGGAAGGTTTCGATCTTGATCACTCGGTCTCCCAGGCTGACACGCCCAAACTCCTGATCGAGGCCCAGGATGCGCAACAGGCTGCTCAAGAAGTGGCGGGCGTAGCCGAAGCTGTGGAAGCCGATCAGATCCGCGCCGATGATGCCACGCAGGATCTGCTCCCGCCACGGGAGCGTGCGAAAGATTTCGTAGGAGGGGAAGGGGATATGCAGGAAGAAGCCGATGATGGCATCGGGGACTGCCTCCCGGATCATCGCCGGCAAGAGCATCAGATGATAATCATGCACCCAGATGCTATCGCCCTCGCGCAGGACCTCCAGCAGCGCATCGCGGAAGTGGCGGTTGACTTCCCGATAAGCGGCCCACTCGTCATGGTCATAGTGGGCGAATTGAGGAAAGTAATGGAAGAGCGGCCACAGGCAACCGTTGCTGAAGCCCGCGTAGTAGCGCTTGAAGAGAGAGGCCTCCAGTGCCACGGGGACGCTCCCGAACTCTCGCTCCAAATGCCGGCGGATATTCTCGAACTCCTGCGGGTCGCGCACATCAATGCCTGGCGTCCCCAGCCATAACATCTCGAGCTCCTCACGGAGCGCATTCAGTGTGGTCGCCAGACCTCCGACGCTGGGCGTGTAGATGAAGCCCTCTTCCCCGCGCTGGACGCGCACAGGCAGGCGATTGGAGACCACGATCAATCGTTTAGGTTTCATGCAGGCCTTCTATGGATCCAGGCGGGCCCCGATCGTGGCAAGTCTGCGCCAACGGCACCGTTAGGATTCGGTGGGTTCCCACCAGGGCTGCAGTTTGCGAATCTTCTCTTCCAGCTCTCGCCTTCGCTTCGGATCGTTTGTGTCGGCATATTTGCGCTTCAACTCATGAAGTTTCACGCGCCGCCTTTGGCGCCGGCGGCGTTTGCGGTCCTTTTCGGTCAAGGGCATGCTGTAACGAGCCTCCTTTCCGCACGGAATAAGATCTCGCTCATGACTATACCAGACCTGTGCGGCCACACCAACCCGCTGCTTCCGCAGTGGCGTCAGCAGCGGCTTTCTCCCGGCCCAGCAGTTTGATGTACACTCGAGAGTGCAGCGGGCCCGCGCGCAGGGCATCTAGCACTATACATGGCATGGAGGTACGCATGAGAGAGAAAGACCGTCCCACTGCGGAGGGTATCCTGTTCACAGACGAATACCAGCTCACTATGGCCCAACTATACTTTCGGATGGGCCTGCATGAAACCCCAGCCCTCTTCGAACACTTCTTCCGGTCCTACCCGGCCTACGGAATGCACCAGGCCGGCTACTGCATTAACGCCGGGTTGGAGTGGTTGCTGGACTGGATGTCCGAGGCCCATTTCCGCAAGGAGGATCTCGCCTACCTGAGGAGCCAGCGCGGCGCAGCCGGGACCCCCATCTTCCATGAGGATTTCCTGGAGTGGTTGCGCAAGAACGGGAGCTTCGAAGCCATCTCGATGCAAGCCATCCCCGAAGGCCGAGTGGTGCACCCCAATGTGCCCTTGACCGTGGTTCAGGGCCCTTTCGCCATTGCCCAAATCCTGGAAACCCCCTTGCTCAACCACCTGAATTACCAGTCACTCGTGGCGACCAAAGCCTCCCGCATCCGCGAGGCGGGCCGCGGCCAGCTGCTGCTCGAGTTCGGTCTGCGGCGCGGCCAGGACAAAGGCGCCAACGCGGGCGCGCGCGCCGCCCTCATCGGCGGTGCCGATTTTTCCTCCAATGTGGGCATCTCGCATGTCCTCGGCCTGCCCCCCAAAGGGACCCATGCCCACAGCATGGTTCAGGCCTTCATCGCGCTGGGCGAGGGCGAGCTGGCCGCCTTTCGCGCCTATGCAGAGATCTACCCCGATGACTGCCTGCTCCTGGTGGACACGATTGATACGCTCGAGAGCGGGATCCCAAATGCCATCCGGGTATTCGAGGAGCTCCGCCGCAAAGGCCACCGCCCGGTGGGGATCCGCCTCGATTCGGGCGATCTGGCGCATCTGAGCATTCAGGCCGCTCGCATGCTCGACAAGGCCGGTTTTCCTGAGACCAAGATCGTGCTCTCCAACCAATTGGATGAACTCGTCATCTGGCAGATCATCAGCCAGATCGAAGAGGAAGCACCCCGCTACGGCGTCGATTCCGATGCCCTCATCGCCCGCCTCGTATACGGAGTGGGCACCCGGTTGATCACCTCGCGCGGCCAATCGGCCTTAGACGGCGTGTATAAGCTGGTCGGGATCCGCCAGGATGGACAATGGGTCCCGGCGATGAAGATTTCCGAATCGATCGAGAAGATCATCAACCCCGGCCACAAACGCGTCTGGCGCTTGTATGACCGCCGGGGCATGGCCGACGCCGATCTGCTCAGCCTCGAGGATGAAGATCCCCGCCAGATGCCGCAGGTCACCCTACGGCATCCCTCCAAACACTCCGCCTACCGATCGCTGAAGAAGGAAGAGATCTCAGAGGTTGAGCCGTTGCTGGTGGATGTCCTGCGGAATGGTCGGCTTGTCTATGAAATCCCCTCGCTGGAGCAAATGCGCGCCCACCGCCAGGCCGATCTGGAGCGCCTGGATCCTGGCGTCCGGCGCATCATGAATCCCCACATCTACCATGTCTCGCTCACCCAGCGGCTCTGGGATATGAAGCAGGATCTGATCCAGGCTCTTGACAACGGCTAGTGTAACCAAAGCGACAATCACATTATGGAGCAGATGGCTGAAGAAGAAATCAATGGCTCTCGATTCCACGCGGCGTTCGAAGTATGGCGCGCGACTGAAATCACACTACAATTCTGGCTGTTTGGGCCTCTGCCCGCTCCCATCGGCTCACGGCCGCCAATGAAGGATGTACGATGACCCTGGCCACGATTCAGTCCCTCCATCCTGTACTGCAGGCCTTGCTCGCCACGCTGTTCACATGGGGCCTCACCGCCGTCGGGGCGGCTACGGTCTTTTTCACCACCCGGGTCGACCGCCGGCTGCTCGACGGCATGCTCGGGTTTGCTGCTGGCGTAATGATCGCTGCCAGCTACTGGTCTCTGCTGGCACCTGCGATCGAAATGTCCGCCGAGGGCTCCATGCCAAAGTGGCTCCCAGCGGTCTCGGGCTTTCTATTGGGTGGAGCCTTCTTGTGGCTGGCGGACCAGCTCCTGCCGCACATACACCCAAACATCGCCCGCCAGGCGCCGGAGGGCGTCAGCACCACTTGGCGCCGCAGCGTGTTGCTTATAATGGCGGTGACGCTGCACAACTTTCCGGAAGGGCTCGCAGTCGGAGTGGCCTTCGGGGCTGTTGCTTCTGGGCTCCCCTCCGCAAGCTTCTCGGGCGCCATCGCCCTGGCGCTCGGCATCGGCCTGCAAAACCTCCCGGAGGGCCTGGCGATATCCATGCCGCTTCGCGGAGAGGGCTTGTCCCGGCTGAAGAGCTTCTGGTATGGACAGCTCTCCGCCGTGGTCGAGCCCATCGCAGGCGTCATCGGGGCCGCAGCGGTGTTGGTCGCCCGCCCGCTCCTGCCATATGCACTGAGCTTCGCAGCCGGCGCCATGATCTACGTGGTGGTCGAGGAGCTCGTCCCCGCTTCGCACGACTCGGGCAATGAAGACTTGGCCACCATGTCAGCCATGCTCGGCTTTGCGGTCATGATGTTGCTTGATGTGGCTTTTGCCTGAATGCCAACATGTTCGCCTGCCGCACCCTTCGATTCAGGCACGCGCGCATTTGCAGACCACCCTCCGGCCCTGACCCAGCCCTCACAGGCTCTGATTGAACCCTGCCATGAAAAGCGGAGTAAAATGCGTGGGCCCTCACTCATGCCTCCTGCCCATATGCAATAGGGAAGCCGTAGCATGAGAGGTGGAAGATAGGCCATTTTCCTTAAGGATTTATTAATCGATTCGGTGTAAAATATACATACGCAAGATCAGAGAATTCCAAGATCTGCCATTGCGCCGCCTTCCCCCGCCTGGAATGCTCCTGCTTGCATAGTCCTTCGGGCAGCCAGAGAGTGTGATGGGGCATCTGGACCAGATGCGGGGCTCGCGTGTTGCAAGAAACCGATGCTGGGAGAGCTAGGGATGGTAAAAGCGGACGAGAGCACATATGAATCCTTCTCCGAGGACGAGCTGCGCACCATCAAGGAATTGGTCCAGATGGGCGAGCAGCAGGGCTTCGTGACGTATGAAGACATTCTTGCGCAATTTCCGGAATCCGAAGCATCCATTCCGGTGATTGAACGCGTCTACGACGCCCTCACAGCTGCGGGGGTCGAGCTCATCGATGAAGAGGAGATCACCTCTAAGCAGGCGGAACTTCCCTCCAACCATGGCTCCGAAGAGGAAGATGAGAACGGCAGCGCCGAAGTCAGCGCTATCGACGCCATCGACACTGGCGACACCGTCGGCCTCTATTTAAGCCAGGTGGGACGGGTTCCGTTGCTCACCCGCGATGAAGAAGTGGATCTGGCCAAGCGCATCGAGCGTGGCCGCAGCGCCCGCAGAGAATTGGCCAGCCAAACCGTTTCCGCAGCGCGCAGGGCCAAGCTGGAGGCCTGGATCGAGGACGGCATGGCTGCCCGTGAGCACCTGATTATGGCCAACTCGCGGCTGGTCATCAGCGTGGCGAAGAAATACGTCGGGCGCGGCGTGCCCATGCTCGACCTCATCCAGGAAGGCCACGTCGGCCTGATGCGGGCCGTCAAGAAATTCGATTACCGGCGGGGCCATAAATTCTCAACCTACGCCACCTGGTGGATCCGCCAGGCTGTCACGCGTCTCGTCGCCGATCACGGCCGCACAATCCGCATCCCCGTCCACATGGGTGACCGCATCAACCGCCTGCTGCGCACGCGGCACCGCCTTACGCAAGAACTCGGGCGCGATCCCAATCGCGAGGAACTGGCCGAAAGCTTGGGCGTCACGCCGCAGGACGTGGATTATATGTTGCGGGTGGCTCAGCGCCCGCTATCCCTCGAGCGGCCCACGGAGATGGACAGCGACGCAGTGATCGGGGATTTCATCGAGGATGAGGAATCGCCCGCTCCTGAAGAGATCACCGTCCAGGAGATCCTCGAGGAGCGCGTGCACGCGATGCTCGAAATGCTCCCCCATCGGGAGGCGCTCGTCCTCAAGCTGCGCTATGGCCTCGAAAACGGCAGGGTCCACACCTTGAAGGAGATCGGCCAGAAGATGGGGATCACCCGCGAGCGCGTTCGCCAGATCGAAGCCCAGGCCTTGCGGCGTCTTAGACACCCAGGTTTGCGAAGAGAATTGGTGGATTTTGTGCGGACCTGAGCCTGAAACCATCCGCTAGCCTCAGGTTGGCGCCATCGAGACTAATGGTGGCGCCGCTTGCTTCATGGACGAGGAGACCACCGACCACTTCAATGAGTCAGCCAAAGGCAGAGATGAAGAATAGCAAAGCCGACAACCGATCCCGCCTTTTCCGCAAGGGCGATTGGGTCGTCCATTATCAATATGGGCCAGGCCAGGTCGTGGGCCGCGAGAAGAAGATTATCGAGGGTGTGCCGGTCCACTGCTACCGCATCGAGACTTCCGATAGCATCCTGTGGCTTCCCGAGGATTCTGAGTTCAAATCCCGCATCCGTCCGATTGCCTCCCCAACAACAATGCGGAAGGCCATCCGCATTCTCAAGGCTCCAGCAGACCCTATGCAGTCGGCCTTCCATAAGCGCAGGCAGCGCATCCGGGACGACACGCTGGATGGTTCGCTGATAACCACGGCCACCCTAATCCGCGATCTCCGGGGGCGAAAGGGCCGCCGCTCGCTCAACGAGAACGAGATGCGCAGCCTGCAGCGGCTCAGCGACCGGTTTATCCTCGAGTGGTCTTTGAGCCTCGATGTGCCCCTTGAGGAGGCGCGGCAGGCCTTCAACGCCCTGACCCTTGAGGCGCAAGCGAAGGAGCCATAGCCGCCCCCAGAGGCTACCTGCCCGGCGGCGCGGCCATCACCCCGCCAGCCGGACGAGCGTTTCCCCGGCCTTAGGAGGGCATTGTCACACGCCTCTTCCCCAACTCGCGCCGGAGCCGCCTCCCCTCCCGCTTCAAGACCCCCCAGGCTTGTTGCACTTCCCGCACTTCTTCCAGCGTCTCGGGATACTCGCCATAGCGCACCCGCACATAGGCCCTCGTGATCAGGTGAGCTTGACTTTCGTGAGCCTGGAAGAGAGTTTCCAGCTTGGGCAGGAATTCCAAGGGCGTTTCCATCGGCAGCCTCGGCTGCCCCAATTGCTCACAAAGGCGCATCAACCTGGCATAGAGCACGCGAATGTGCAGAGCCGCAAGCAGTCCCCGCCGCCGTTGCACCGCCTCCCATCCCTCCCGGAGCCGGCTCGCGCCCAAGGCCAGCGACAACCTCAGCCAGGATCTACCGCAACGCTCGCCCTGCAACCGCTCTTCTTGGCGCCGAATCGGAGCGCGTTCCTTTTGCCTTCGCTGACTCCAGAGATATGAGGCTAGCGCCACTCCGATAGCAGCCATGATTCCCCAAAGCAGATAGGGCTTCCATCGCAGCAGGCCCGGGAACCAGCGCCAAGAACGCTCAAGTAGATTTCCCAGCATATCCAAGACCGACCGAAAGACCTGGATCAACCGCGCCAGCGTGTCGCCCAAGAACTGGAAGAAGGGCAGATCCGCCAGCCTCAGCTCGATCCAGGGGACCAGCAGCGCCACGAGCAAGACCAGCGGTGCAATGAAAAGCAGGCTGAGGTAGGCCAGGATTCGGATCAGCAGGATAAAAGCCAGCGCCACCGGGCCCGCAAGCACCCCGCTGGCCAGGTTTCCGAGCGCGCCTGCGCCTTCCACCAGGCCCGCTGCCGCCAGCGCCGGCCCCAGGATCCATGCAAGACGGAAGGCCAGTTGGCTTCCGCCCCGCAAATACCCCAGGATCGATGCCCTGGCCGTCATTAAGGCCATCAATCCTGAGAATAAGAACAACACGGCCGCAGGCGCCCACGGTTCTGCAAAGGCGATCGCCGTTACGGCCCCCAACAGCAACAGCATGACAGTCCCCCACTGGAAGTGGCGGAGCACAACCTTCGGCCCGATCCAAATCCCGGCGATGCCCACGCCGCGTAACCAAACAAAGGCGGCCAGCATGAAGACGAGCAAATCTGGAGGCAGATAGCGGTCCGGATCGGCAAAGGCACCTTGCATGTGGACCAACATATCCGTCCAAGTCAGCGCCTCGCCCGGATATTGAAGCAGTTTGAGGGCCAGCAAGAAACCCAGCGGAAGGAGCGCCAGAAGCCCGATACGCCGCCAAAAGGCTGGTGTGGCGCGCAACAGGCTGATTCGCGCTGCGGCATAGATGGCGGCCAGCAGACCAAATACCAGGCCAAAGGCTTGAAAGATCCCCAGCTCGCGTGCACGCGGCAAGAGATGCAGGCTCCAGGCTGCCAGCCAACTGGCATCCATGAGCAATAGCAGCAAGGCGCTGGCCTCCCGCCAGGGGCGCCTGGCTGCCTGGCCAGCCGCACCTTCCCGCAGCAGCTCGCTGCCGTTATCCATGATCTCAGCCCCTCACCTGACCCTGCCGGCAGAAGAACCAAGCCGAACGTCTTCCCCGCGAGTCCCCTCTGCCCCAGGATTCCTGCGTGCCGCGCTATCGCGCTGATCGGCCATCCATCCTCTGGATCCGCTGCCAGGCCTCGGCGACTGCCTGGATCTCCTGGCGCGTCTCGGGATATGCGCCATAGCGGACCTTGAGGTAGGCCCGTGTAATGGTGCGGAGTTCAGCCTCTCCCGCAGGGAATAGTTCGCACAATTGCGGCAGGAACTCCAGGGGCGTGAGGGAAGGCTCGCGGGGGACACCCATCCGGGCACTCCGTTGGAGTAATTGCGCATAGATCCGCCGCACCCGCGCCGCAGCCAGCGCACGCGCCGCGGGGCTCAGCCTCGTCCCACCCCTCGTCGCCCCCGTGACGCCCTGCCACAGTGAACGAAGGAAGGCCCGGAATCCAGTTTGCGTTTCCCTCATCTCGCCAGCGAGCGGATTCGGGCTGCTTTGCCAGACTCGCCGTCGTCGCAAAGCCAGACCAACGCCAAGTGCCAGGGCCGCCAGGCCCAAAGCGATCAGCAGCGCGTTGAGCGCCGATGCCAGCGTCTGACCCCAAGGCACCGGCTCCACGTCAGACATAAGGCTCTGCACGCCCACCTGGAGAGCAGTCGGATCCAGCAGGGTCTGGGGAAATTCCGTGGTCCCCTCCAGCATAGGCGAGATTTGGCTCCAGATCCACGCCAGTCCACGGAAGATCCACATCAGTATAGGCTGCAAAAGGATCCCCACCACACCCACAAGCCAGGCAGCGACGAAGACGAATATGGCCCCGATCAACGAAGACAGGGGGGTGCCCACCAAGACGGCCAGTGCCAAGGAGGCCGCAACCAGCATGCCCGCGGCGAGGGCTACGCTCCCGCCCCAGGCCCGGCTTAGCGCCAAAGTCCGGCCGCCGCGCACTCGGCTCTGCGCAGAGAGACGTGCTCCGCCCATGGCCAGAAGGCCGACGAGCAGGAAGGCGAGCATTTCACCCGTGGGCAAGGCCCTCCCCAGGCTGGCGCCGGCCAAGCCGATTGCCAGCAGGAGCAGCAGCCCGCGCTGGAACTCACGCCGGACTCGACGCGGGCCTACCCAGTGGCGTGCGAGGTTGATCCCCTGCCTCCAGAGGAGAATGACCGCAAGGGTGAGATAGAATGCCGGCCGCAGCAGGAAGGCCAAATCCGCAAAGTTACGCAGGAAACGCAGCGTCAGCCTGACAGGTGTGACCAGCGAGCCCGGGTACAACAGAATTCCTGCATGCAGATAGATCCATGCCGCCAGGGTGCTCACAAACAGGAAGCGCTCCGCAGTAACGTTCAGCTGCAACGCCCCGACCAGCCGCCCCACGCCGAAGGTGCTCAGGCCGGTGGCGAGAAAGAGCGCCCCGGCAACCATGAAACTGGCCGCAGCCTGTGCCCCTCCAGCCACCGCGTAGGCCGCCGACACCCAGCTCGCCGTCATGGCCAGCATCATGCAGGCCGTGAGCGCCTGCCAGCGTGCCCGCTGCGGGCTTGGCGTCGAGACTTCCTCCGCAGAAGGGCCCAGAAGGCCTTTGCCTAGGGAGCGCTCAGCCTGCACGCAAGCCCCCTTCTTCCGGCTCAAGATCGGCTTCTTCGAATGGACGGTGGACGCTCAGGACGCCCGGAATTTCCTGGGGGGGCTGCTGGGCCAGGCTTAACAGAGTGATCCGCCGGTTGTAGCGCTTAATCTCTGCCAGCGTGTTCATCAATTCGGGCGGGGTCACCGCCGTGACAACCATCAGGCTGGCACCGTAGGGCACCCTCGGCATCTCCCGCAGCAGGAACGTCTCGAAGGGCGTCATGACCATCGGGGTGATGCCGGCCAGGGCTTCGAATATGCGGCCAAGCTGCTTGGGTGAGCGGCTGGGGGCGATTTTCAAAGGGCGGTCGGCATGCGCCAGACAGCCATTCGAGAGCAACCCCACCTGATGCCCGTCCTGGACAGCGCGGTAGATGAATGTGGCCGCGGTGCTGATCACATGCTCCAGAAGCTCCGGGTAGACGCCCTCCCAATGGCGGTCGAATGTGCTCGTGTTCAGACAGACCATCGTCACCTGGGCCGTTGTAGGCTGGTAGATTTTCACCTGCAACTGGCCTGTACGGGCCGTGGCCGGCCAGTGAATATCGCGGAAACCGTCCTCTGGCCGGTACTCCCGTATGCCCATCGGCATGGTCGGATCCTCGAAGATCCGCCGCCTCGAGCGCACATCACCGTACGGATCCTCCGCCGGTATCTCGAGCTTCTCCATGGGCAGAAGGAGCGGGAAGACGGCCACATAATCATCCGAAGGGTCCTCGCGGGAAATCTCGTACATCCCGAACACATCCCCACTCTCCAGCCTTGCAGGACCCAGCTTATAAAGGCCGCGCTTGCGCAGCAAGAGACGGTACTCCCGCCGTGCGGTCTCAAACCATCTCAGGGCGAATACATTCGTCAGCAAAGCTTGATCCGGAAGGTGTGAGGGCGCCAGGACCGTCTCGTCCTCAGGGGCGACGGCCAGCGGCCAGGGGTCCTCCACCCGCAACCAGGAGAGCGGGAGCGGCTTCTGATTCTCGACCTCGATCTGGAGCAGGATCTGTTCTCCTGGAAAGCCGCGCCGGTAGTGCAGGCGCCGGCGATAGGCGACGCCGTCCAGGGCGTGCCGCCGCCACAAGGAGACCGCGCCGATCAGGATGCCCAGCGTTGCCGAAAACGTTGTCAAAAATGGCACCCGCAAGAGGGCGCCGAGCAGGAAAATTCCTGCCAGGAGAGGAAGCCAACGCTCCGGCTCCATATCATTCCTCGACAGGGACCGGCACTGAATTGACGATATCTATGACCAATTCGTCAGGGCTGCGGCCCCGCAGCTGTGCCTGCGGCGAGATCATCAGCCGGTGCGTCAGCACGTGAGGGGCCATGAGCTTGACATCATCCGGCAAGACATATTCGCGCCCCTGGATGGCGGCCCATGCCTGTGAGGCCTGATAGAGCGCCAGCGTTGCCCGCGGGCTTGCGCCCAATTCGATCTCGCCATGTTGACGGGTGGCGCGTGCCACCTCGACCACATAATTGCGAACCGAGGCCTCCACGCGAATCTCCCGGCGGGCCTGGATGAGCGCCAGAATCTCCTCGGGGGTGGTCACCGGCTTGAGTTCCTCCAGCGGATCTTCTGTCCGGAACCGCTCCAGGATGGCGTTCTCCTCCTCGGCGCTGGGATAGCCAAGTTGCACACAGAGCAGGAAGCGATCGATCTGGGCCTCGGGCAGCGGGAAGGTACCCTCCAATTCGACCGGGTTCTGAGTGGCGAGCACCAGGAAGGGACGAGGCTGGGGCCGGGTGATGCCGTCCACCGTGACTTGGCGTTCCTGCATCGCTTCCAGCAGGGCTGATTGCGTGCGTGGGGTCGCCCGGTTGATCTCATCTGCCAGCAAGACTTGGCTCATCACAGGGCCGGGACGGAATTCGAACTCCTGCCTCTTCTGATTGAACCAATTCAGGCCGGTGACATCGGAGGGCAGCAAATCAGGTGTGAACTGGATCCGGCGGAAGCTGCAGCCGAGGGATCGCGCCAGTGCTCGCGCCATCGTTGTCTTCCCAATGCCAGGCACGTCTTCGATCAGAACATGCCCCTCGCAAAGCACTGCAACCAGCGCCAACTGGATTGGCTCATCCTTGCCGACGATCACCCGCTGGACGTTCTCCTGAAGCCGTCGTGCGACTTCTGCAATCCTTTCCAAGGTAAACTCCCTATCCGCTCGGCATACAATATACCAGACGGCCAGCCAGGCTGTTCATCCGCTTTCCTCCTCCGTTCGCGAGCATGCATGCCCTGACGTGCCACATCGTTCGAGTAGAATGTACTTATGCGGAGCATATTCCTCGCGTGGCTGAAGGACCGCAGGCGTTGGGCTCTCTTGATGACCGCCGTCGCACTATTGGGCGCCATCTGGACCGCAACCTCAAGCGCCTCACCGCAGGAGACAACCCAGGGCCGGATCCCGGGTCCTCGCCAGGGCTTCCTGGCCCCGGACTTCGAACTCGAGTTGCTCGGCGGGGGGTCCTTCGTGCTCTCGGAGCTGCACGGCTCCCCCGTCATCCTCAACTTATGGGCCTCGTGGTGCCCTCCTTGCCGCTTGGAGATGCCGGCTCTCGATGCGGTCTACGCCGAATACCAGGATCAGCACCTACAAGTCGTGGGCGTGAATATCACAGCTCAGGATAGCGAGGGCGCCGCGGCCGGGTTCGTGCGCGCCATGGGATTGCGCTTTCCCATCGCTCTGGATCGAGAAGGGGGTGTGGCGCGCCTCTATCAGATGCGGGCTTTCCCCACCACGTTCTTCATCGACGCGCAGGGCGTCGTCCAGCGGGTCATCGTTGGGGGGCCGATGAGCGAACTCACGCTGCGCAGCGAAGTCGAAGCCCTGCTCGCCGGGGTGGATTGAGATGTACCCGGTATTGCAAATCGGCCCGCTCGCGCTGCAGTTCCCCGGCCTCCTCCTCCTGCTGGGCGTCTGGGCAGCGGTGCTGCTTGCCGAGCGCAGAGCCCGGCGCGAAGGCGTCCACTCAGGAGCATTGAGCAATCTCATCTTCTACGCGCTGATCGCTGGCCTTGTGGGCGCCCGCCTGGGACACGCGGTGCGCTTCATCCAGCTCTACTTCGAAAACCCCCTGGGCCTGCTGGCGCTCAGCCCAACCACACTCTCCTTGCCCGAGGGCCTGCTCGCAGCCGGCCTCACGGGATGGATCTACCATTATCGCGCGGGGCTGCCGCTGTGGCCGACACTGGACGCCCTGACCCCCGGCCTGGCCGCTGTGATGATCGCCATCGGTCTCGCCCATATCGCATCCGGCGACGCATTCGGCTCTCCAGCCGATATCCCCTGGGCCATTCGGCTCTGGGGTGCCCGCAGGCATCCCACCCAAATCTATGAAACCCTCGCGGCAGCGCTGATCTTCGCCAGCACCCTGCGAAGGCCCACGCCCTATCCATTCCCTGGATACACGTTTCTGCGCTTTACAGCCCTCACGGCCGCGG
>CAZBLT010000003.1:19100-127274 GCA_964492745.1 uncultured Anaerolineaceae bacterium | reverse complement strand
ACAGCGGCCGAGAAACCAGCAAATCTGGCGTTTTTCCCGAGGACCTAGAGAAGCTCGTGCGGGGGCTACAGGCCTATGAACATATCCGAGTTGAGGGACTCATGACAATGGGGCCTCGATTTGGCGATCCCGAGCTGGCGCGCCCGTTCTTTCGTGCCACGCGGGAAGCGTTCGAGCATCTCTCGAGCCTGGATCTGCCGAATGTCTCTATGCAGACTCTCTCAATGGGGATGAGCAACAGTTATCAGATCGCCATTGAGGAGGGAGCCAATCTTGTACGAATTGGGACCTTGCTCTTCGGGGAGCGGCCGGTGTAGCCAGAAGGAGAGGCCTGCGGGAGCATGAGGGCGTTTCCCATGCCGTGGTCCCTTGGAGCTCGTGGCTCCACAACGCCGACGAGATGACCGGCGCAGCCCGGTGAATGAAAAGGCTGCGCGCGAGCTGGGATGAGCAGGGCCGGATAGCGACCCGATAAGGCAGACCAAGGAAGAGAACCCAAGCCATGTGCCAGGCAAATGTATTCGTCGAAAGAGCCGGAAGACGAGAGCTTGTGATGAGCGATGTGATTCACTTGCGGGTGGAGGGCGAGACGGTATGGCTTTCGCGTTTCTTCGAAGAGCCAGTGGCTATCCGAGGGACGATCCGTGAGGCGGATTTCCTCAAGCATACGGTCATCCTCGAGCCTGTATCCGATTCTGCCTGAGTGGAGGTCAATGTGGAAGATCTTGAGAAATTGAGGATCCTTGTCCCTCATTGGATCGAGCACAACGCCGAGCATGCCGCAGAGTTCCGCGCCTGGGGGCGCCGCGCCGGTGGTACCGCGCGTGCGCTTATTGAGACCGCTGCGGATCAATTAGAGGCTGCCAACCGATCGCTGGAGGAGGCGCTGAAGGCGCTGGGAGGCCCTATCGAGGGCAGATCAAGCGAGACGGCCTGATCCATGATGAGCCCAGATGCCGCGCTGAAGCGAGGGGGGTTGGCGCTGAGCGAGACCGCCCGGGCGTTGTCCACGCTGGCCATGATGCTATCGCTTGCCGCCTGCGGGCGTTTTGGCGTCGAAGGCCCGGGCTCCCCAATGCAGGGGGCTCCTGTGTCAGGCCTCGAGGATCGGCCAGAACCAGACCGGGCATCAGTGTTGCTCGGGCCGACGATGCATCCGGCCGATTTGCCGGATGTTCAAGAAGAGATACCTTTGGAGCGCAAGACCATGACGGAAGAGGGCAAGGTCTCGCTGATCATTGCGATTCTCTTTGATAACAACCCCTACGATGAGAGGCTAACGACGGCATGGGGTTTCTCTGCCCTCGTGGAGCGTGGCCCTCATCGCGTACTCTTTGATACGGGGGGAGATGGCGCCATTCTGCTGTCGAACATGAAAACCCTGGGAATCGATCCTGGCAGCATCGAGGCCGTCGTTCTTTCTCACGCCCACAAGGATCACACCGGAGGCCTTGAATCCCTCCTGGCGTTGGGGCTTCAGCCGATCGTGTACGTGCTCCCATCTTTCTCGAGCGGTTTTAAGGCCCAGGTCGGCGAGGTGACTCAAGTCGTTGAGGTGGCGCCTGGGCAGGTGATCATGGACGGCATCTTCACGACGGGCGAGGTGGTGGGGGAGATTCCCGAACAAGCGCTCGTGGTGACGACGGAGGAAGGTTTGGTCGTGATCACCGGATGTGCGCACCCAGGCATTGATCGGATGCTGCAGAAAGCCCGTTTCATGTTCGGAGGGCCTATTCGGCTCGCGATGGGCGGATTTCATTTGAAGAGCGCGGACGATGAAAGGGTGAGCCACATTCTGCGTGCGTTCCGAGATCTAGGGGTGGAGAGCACGGCGCCCTGTCATTGCACAGGGGATCGCGCGCGTGGCCGTTTTGCCGCCGAGTATGGAGAGGGCTTCATCCAAGCCGGCGTGGGCAAGGTGATTGTTCTTCCAGGCGGCTAGCCTTGGCCTGGGAGCAAGATCCTGGGGCCGGGCTTATGGGCAAGGGGTGACACGCAATGGCTCATCCATTGTGGCAGATCCTGCTCAAGGAGCATTCCTCCTTGGGCGAGCCGCATCTATCTTGCGGCGAGTGCTTTGCGCTTCTGGAATTAATCGTCGATGCCATTCTCGCTGGACAGGAGATTGGGGGGATCCAAGAGATGGCGAGACGTCATTTGGCGCTTTGCCCGGATTGCCAGAAGGAATTCGCGGAAATGCTTGGATCGTGGGAGGGCGCGTTTAAATCGGAATAACTTGATGGTCGTGGCAAGGATGAGCCTGGGGCCCCATGGCCGTGGCAAGGATAGCCCGTTTGGTTGCGGAGTCGATCCTGCAGGCGATCGGGGGCGGCGGCCCTGACTTGGTGTGTGGAAACAGGAAAAGTGTGGCAGAGACATTGGGGCCTATCCTGCGGGCGTTAGGCGAAGCGAATGATGAGGCGCGGCCCTCGACGAGCGCATCGGGCCGACTGATAGCGGCCAGACGGCGGAATTTCCTCGGGGCGTTGTGGCACGGGGCATTTCTATCGCTGGGGATGTCGCTTACCCAGCCTACAACCGTGCTGTCGGCGTTCATCGCAGATTTGACAGGTTCGGACATCTGGGTGGGTGGCCTTTCCACGGTGCTCGCCGCCGCCGGTGTGCTGCCGGAGGTCCTGGTTGCGCGCTGGATCGAGCCCCGGCCGCGGAAAATGCCCTATCTCATGCTCGCCATCTACCTCCGCGTCGCTAGTTGGGGCATCCTCGCCTGGCTCATCCATGCTATCAGCACGCGTTCTCCAGATCTGCTTGCATGGGTGCTGATTGGGCTCTTGGCGCTTTTCTACGCCGCTGGAGGCCTGGGAGGCGTGCCATACATCGACATCATAGGTAAGGTCATTCCGCCTGGAAGGCGAGGCGCCTTTTTTGGAAGCCGAGAAGCCCTCTCAGGGATCCTGGGCGTAGGTGCGGCCTTGCTCGTGCGCGCCATCCTTGCGGATGTGATCTATCCCGAGAATTACGCCTTGCTCTTCGGGCTGGCTGCCGCGGGGCTGGCGGTCGCCTCACTCGGTTTTTGGGTGGTGCGTGAGCCGCCTCGGGCAAGTTCGCATGGAAGACCGCTCCCCTGGGAAAGCTATTGGAGACAGCTGCGAGCCGCCGGCGGGCGGCTGAAGGCGTTGGTGGTCGTGCAACTGCTGACGGGCTTCAGCCTGGGGGCTTTGCCATTCTACGTGGTCTTCGCCAAACGGGTTCTCGGCGCGCCTGCCGAGGCGGTGGCCTGGTATCTGTTAGCTCAGGTCTCGGGAGGGGTACTGGCGAATGTCCTATGGGCGAAATTGGTGGACCGTGTGGGGAGCCGCGAAATGATCACACTCTGCGCCAGCATATCGGCCGTGACGCCTTGGATTGCCATTCTTAGCAGCCACTGGGGCTGGGAGGCAATGGTGGCCGTGTTCCTCCTCGCGGGTGCGTTCTCGAGCGGGAGAGCCGTGGGCTTCCGCAGCGCGTTGCTCGAAATCTCCCCCCCGGATGAGCGGCCCACCTATTCGGCGGTGAATGACACACTCTCGCTCCCAATTGCCCTGGTACCCGTGCTCGCCGGGTTATCCTTGCAGGTTCTATCGTACCCCCAGCTTTTTGCGCTCTTGTCCATATTCATAGCCGTCGGCGCGGTGCTGTCCCGGCGTTTGCATGACCCCCTAGACGAGGAATGGGATTTATGAGTGCGGTGAGGGGCAGTGGATCCTGGTTCTTTAGGATGCCCTTGCCTGGGAACGACGCACTTGCCCTGCAGGGAGACGAGCAAAATGAATCAAGAGAGCGGGGGATTCTTGCTGTCAGTGACGAGGAGGTGCAACTTTGGCGTACTTCAGAACTGGGCTTGACTGGCTGGACCGGCTCGCACCCGAGGGGATCCCGGTCCCTGCCTCGATCCTAATCTCTGGGCCCGGCGGATCGGGGAAGCCGCTCGTTGCTCTGGCGTTCGCTGCATCCTGGCTTCGCAAGGGAGGCCAGGTGATCTTCATCCCGCTTCAATATCCTGACCCAGGCTTCATCGAGAAGGATTTGCAGCGGTTCTATGATCTGGCGCTGGAGGACTACAGACGATCCTTTTGTTTTCTTGAGTTCGATTTGGATTTGGATCCGGAAGCAGCAACGCAGATCCAAGAGGGACCTAGCATCCTGCGCGCGAATCTCGTCAACCCCCAGGGACTCAAGCGAGGGCTGGAAGCTGCCTGCCTGGCTTTGGGTGGCTGTGACTCGAAGACCTTGGTCCTTGGCTCGGCCTTGAATCTGCTGCTTTTCTCACCGACCTACGGAGCGCGCACGCTGGCCTTCCTGGAAGCCACGTTTCGCGATGATAAAAGCAAGACCTACCTTTTTACGGTAAGTTCAAGCGCTCTGAGCGACAAGATCGAAGTCCTAGAGCGGGCAGCAGATCACCTGTTCTTCGTCGAGATGAAGCGGCCCGAAAAGGAGCTGCACTTGTGGGTGGAGCGAATAAAAGGCGCCGCGTTCACGCATGAGCGCGTGATCGTGCCATTTCGACGAGAGGACATCGAGGCGACCAAGAATCTCGCGGATGCCTCCCGCGTGGCGCGCATACCGGCCATCCGCAAGATCTAAGCCGGGGAAGGCACACGCGATGTACAGGCGGGAGAGGTGGGTTCCCTGGCTTTCCATCTGCGAGACCTTCGGCGGGGATGAAGCGGGGTCTGGGCCCGCAGTGATGGGAGTCCCGCGACATTTCCCCGGAGATTGCATCTAAAGAAGGGAGGCGTACAGGGCTGCAACCCGGGTATGCCCAGGGCAGGGGCTTTCGTATTAGGGACGGACCGGTCGTGAAACGCAGTGACCTGGCCACTTCGGATCATTCGATTGCCTGCGAAGTGGAGCCGAAAAGCTAGCCATGGATGATGACCTCTTGCTCAGGCCGTTGCAAATAGGGACCTTGCGACTCCCAAATCGCGTGGTCATGACCACGATAAAGCTGGGGTATGGGACCGTGGAAGGCGCGGTTACCGCGCGCCATATCGCCTTCTACCGACGCCGTGCGCAAGCCGAGATCGGATTGATCACCACCGAACCTCTCTATGTCCAGCGCAATGGCAAGGAACTGCCAACCCAATTGGGTATTCATGACGACGACTTGATGGAGGGCCTGCGTGGGCTGACCAGATCGGTCCATCTGGCGGGCGGCCGGCTGATGGCGCATATCAACCACGCAGGCCGGGCCGCCAACCCTGCGTTGGTCCCCGAGGGCGAACGTGTATCTGCCTCGGATGTTTATTGCCCTGCGAATCAGGTTACGCCTCGGCCCCTGAGCGAATCCGAGATCCATGGAGTAGTTCAAGCATTTGGGCAGGCGGCCCGACGGGCCCGTGAGGCGGGTTTCGATGCTATCGAGATCCCCTTCAGCCATGGCTATTTGATCCACCAATTTCTTTCCGAGCATACCAATCGCCGCGGAGACTCCTATGGGGGATCGCTGGAACATCGGCTCCGCTTTGGGCGGGAGGTGATCGAGGCTGTCAGGCGGGAGGCTGGAGAGGATTTGCCGATCGTTGTGCGCATGAACGCGCGAGATTACGTGGATGGCGGCATCGAAATGGAGGCCGCGATAGCAATCGCACGCGCGCTGGACTCACTGGGTGTGGATGCCGTCAGCGTTACCTCCGGCACAATGTGCGAATCGGTGCCCTATTGCCTTTATCCCAGCGGGACCCCGAAAGCAAATCTGCTTCCCATGGCTGCCAGGATCCGAGAGGCCATATCCATCCCTGTCATTGTTGCGGGTCGTATCCGCACACCGAAGAACGCCCGCCAGGCTCTTGCAGATGGGAGTGCCGATCTCATTGGTCTGGGTCGTCCCTTTCTGGCCGATCCCGACTGGGTCCGCAAAGTCGAGTCGGGCAATGAGGGCGGAATCCTTCTTTGCGCCGCATGCCACCAGGGTTGCCTGGCTGAGCTCCGCAAGGGACATGGCACTACATGCGTCTTCAATCCCCTCACTGGCCATGAGGGCGAGTGGACTCTCGGACTGGCCGAGGCACCACGCAACGTGATGGTCGTGGGGGGAGGCCCTGCGGGGCTTGAGGCTGCGATCGTGGCCGCGAAGCGTGGACATCATGTGGACCTTTTTGAGCAACAAAGCCATTTAGGGGGTCAATTCCGACTGGCCGCGGAACCTCCTTATAAGGAAGAATTCCAGGATGTGATCTGGTATTGGGGGCATACGGCACGCCGTTCGGGCGTCCGCATCCACCTCAACATGCGTGTCACCCCCGAGCTGATCCGGGAGATGGATCCCGACGCGATTGTCCTAGCGACGGGGGGCCTGCCACTGACCGTCCATTTCCCTGGATTGGATCAAACGCATTGGGTTCTCGCCGTCGACCTCTTGGAGGGATTGGCGACAATTGGAACCCCCACTGTGTTCGTGGTCGGCGGAGGTATGGTGGGGCTTGAGACGGCCGATTATCTGGCGGCACAAGGCCTTAAGGTGACCTTGGTCGAGATGCTGGACAGCCTGGGGGGCGATATGGACAAGCTGGAGAAGGCGATGCTCATGAAACGTCTCAGAGAACACGGCGCCGCCTTGTATACCGACACAAAGGTTGAGCGCTTCACGAAGGCGACCGCGGTCGCCAAGCGTGGAGATCAGGAAATCGCCTTCCCTGTTGAGACTGTCGTTATCGCGGTAGGCGTCCGCTCTAATCGCTCCCTGGTGGATGCTATAGAAGGAAGCGCCCTTGAAATGCATGTGATTGGGGATGCCTTAGAACCACGCAAGGCGATCGATGCGGTCCGAGAGGGCTTTGAAATAGGGAGAGCGCTGTGAGTGAAGAAGAGATTCAAGACATCCAGGCCCGGATCGAGGACCTGAAGATGCGATGGCCCAAGCACTCCGTCCCACCGGCAATGATTGAGCAACTGGATGATCTTGAAGAGCAATTGGCGCAGGCAAAGCGAAAATCAGAGACGGATGAACATGCCCAAACTGAGAAGCATGATTGACTATCGCAGGTGTGATCCTTCGCTTTGTGAGCGGGGGATTTGCCGAGCGGTCCTCGCTTGTCCGAACCATGTCCTGCGTCAGGAGGCGCCCTTCGAGATGCCGGATCCCTACCCGAGCATGTGCGTGGGCTGCGCCGTCTGCGCCCAGGCATGCCCGATGGGCGCGGTGCGCGTGGAATGATCCAAAGCGCATGGCCTATGCGCCAGCAAGCCGATAGGCGTACGTTCAAATCGCCCTGGCCTTGACTCAAAGGAGATCCCCAAGGGAGAACCAAGAGGATCCGCGGAATCCTCCAGGAATGGTCGCGCGCCGCTGGGCCTCTCCAAGGGTGAGACTCAGCGGCGGCGCCAGCTCGAGACGGTCTCGATGTGGAAGGTCTGTGGGAAGAGATCGATGGGTGTAAGGCATTCGAGTAGATAACCATCCTGGCTGAAGGCCTTGCCGTCACGGGCCAGGGTGGCTGGGTCGCAGGAGACGTATACGATTCGCTCGGGGGCCAAGTGCAGGAGGGCCTCGCGGGCCGGCTTGCTCAAGCCGCTGCGCGGGGGATCCAGCAGGGCGGCGTCAGGCTGGATGTGGAGGCCGCGAAGAGCAACCTCTACGGGCTCTGCGATGAGATCGACCTCGGGTGCGTTGTCGAGGTTGATCAGAAAATCGGCGCAGGCGGACGGTGATTCCTCCACAGCTAAGACAAACGCGCCCGCTTCTGCCAGAAAGTGGGTGAAAAGCCCCGCGCCGGCGTAGAGCTCAAGGATCGTCTCGCCCGGCTCAACGGAAAGCATCCCAAGGGCCAGGCTGACGAGTTCGGCGGTGAGCGCAGTGTTGACTTGAAAAAAGGAATTTGGCGAGATGCGGAAGCGGTGGCCCTGGATTTCGAAATGGAGGGCTTGCTCACCGGCGAGCACGCGGGTCCCCGCGTCGCTGAGCCAGATCAGGGAGGCCGGTATCTCTACGCTGGTCTCCAGCTCGGGCTTCCCCTCGCCATAGAGAAGGACCATCGGCCGCCCTTCTGTTCCGATGCGGAGGCCTACCTTGAGCACTCCGGACTGCTTCTCCAGGGAGATGTCTGGCCAGAGAGAGTTCAGCTCGGGAAGAGGTAGGTGACACTCCTGGGCGGCGAAGACACCCTCGCCATCCTGGCGCATGAAGCCTAGGCTCCCCTGAGAGTCGACCTGGAAGGTTATGCGGTTTCGGTATGCCCATTCTTGCGGGGAGGGGATGATGGATTGAACGCTATCTGTGGGCAGGCCGCCGATGCGAGATAGCTGCTCTCGGACTACGTCCTCCTTGACGAGGAGTTGCTCGCGATAGGGAAGGTGCTGGTAGTGGCAGCCGCCACAGATGCCGAAGTGCGCACAGCGCGGCGTGATCCGCTGGGGTGAGGTCGTCATCCATTCAAGGGGCTGGCCGCGCGCCCAACGCTTGTGCACTTCCGTGAGTCGCACATGCACGTGTTCGCCGGGCAAGGCGAAGGGTACAAAAACCATGCGACCATCCTCCGCCCGGCCGAAGGCTTCGCCACCATAAGCCATCCCGGCAAGCGTCAGATCCATCTCCATGGGCTCGATCACGTCGCCACATCCATTGCTACGTGGCCATTTCCAGAAAGGCATCGATGGCGTTGGTCAGCGCCCGGACATCTTCGAGCGTGGTTTCTCCCATATGGCCGATGCGGAAAGTCTCCCCCTTCAGGCGTCCGTAGCCGTCGGCGATTTGCATCCCGTGTCGAGCTAGGTGCTCATGGAGCGCGTCCAGGTCCAGGCCGAGAGTGTTGCGGATGGTTGTCGCTGTTCTGGAGCGGTAGCCGTCCGGGGCGAGGAGGGCGAAGCGCTCCTGGGCCCATGCCTGGACATACGCGGCCATGGCGGCGTGCCGCGCGTACCGGGCGGGCAGTCCCTCGGCGAGCATCCGGTCCAATTGCGCGTCCAGGGCATAAAGGAGCGAAATGGCCGGTGTAGAGGGGGTCAGGTTGCGCGCCAGGTACTCGTCCATCTGCAAGAAGTCGAAATACCAGCCCCGGTGCGGGACCTGCCGGGCTTTCTCCAATGCCCGGTCGCTCACGGCGGCGAAGGCCATGCCAGGTGGTAGAGCGAAGCATTTCTGGCTGGAGGTAAGAACGACGTCTAGTCCCCACGCATCCGTCAGGAGCTCCACCCCGCCCGCGGAGGAGACAGCATCGACGAGAATAAGGATCTCTGGGCGAAGGCTGCGCGCCCGCCGGGCTATCTCGTCAAGCGGATTTTCTACGCCGGTCGAAGTTTCATTATGCACCAACGCCAGGGCATCATAGGGTTGCTGGCGAAGAGCTCGCTCCACATCTTCGGGAAGGTTAGGTTGCCCCCAGGGAACTTCGAGTGCATCGACGGTGATGCCGTTGGCCTGCGCGATCTGGAACCAGCGTTCGCCGAAGGCACCGCAGGTGCAAACCAGCAGGCGATCGGTTGCCAGATTGCGAACCGCCGCCTCTTGAAGGCCGCTGCCGGAGGCGGTGGCAAGCATGACCCGGTTATGAGTGGAGAAGACTTGGCGCAGCTTGGGCTGAATGCGTCCGATGAGGTCGGCGCAAGCCTGCGAGCGGTGACTGATCATCGGCTGGGCCTGTCTGGCAAGCACTTCCGGGTGCACATCTGTCGGGCCAGGCAGGAAGAGTTTGGTCATAGGTCTCTCTCTATCGCTGCAGAATGGGCCCATTCTATCAGAGGTGGCGCGGCTTGATACAACCGGGCGGCCGCCCCGGGGCCGATTCGTGCGCCCATGTTCCAAAATTCAAAAGCAAATGTTTAGAAATCGAAAGAAAATATTGACAAAAACCGGATTTTCTGTATTATGGATTGAGAATTATTGAATCCCATATTATTTTCCATAGAGGCGAAGGCTCAAAGCGGCGGATTGCGATTCGGCGCTTGCAGCCTAGCAGGAGAGATGTGATGAACCCGATGCTCTCCCTTTGCCCGGTCTGCGGTGAGCGGCTCTCGATCCGGAGGCTGGAGTGCCGCAACTGTGACACGGCCATCGAGGGCCAATTCGATCTGGGGCGTCTGGGGCGTTTGACGCCGGAGCAATTGGCCTTCGTAGAGACCTTCTTGCGCTGCGAGGGCAAGCTCAGCCGCATGGAGCCTGAATTGAAGCTCTCCTATCCCACTCTGCGGGCGCGCCTGACAGAAGTGATCCAGGCGATGGGCTTTCCCATCGGGCCCGAGACGGGGAGGGTCAGTGAGGAAGAGCGTCAC
The DNA here is from genome assembly GCA_964492745.1 of uncultured Anaerolineaceae bacterium. GTDB lineage: Bacteria > Chloroflexota > Anaerolineae > Anaerolineales > E44-bin32 > E44-bin32. The sequence goes on along the minus strand of CAZBLT010000003.1, from coordinate 117,065 downwards.
CAGATTCTCGAGGATCTCGCCAGCGGAAAGATCAGCTCGGAGGAGGCCATGCGGCTGTTGGAGGCCGAGTAGGCGATAGGCAGGAGGTGGAGTGCGATGGAGCGCGTCAATCTTGAGGTCGGGCCAGCGCCGAAGATCGTGGTTGAGACCCTGGGGGGTGATCTCCGGTTTGCGGGGCGCGAGGGCGCGATTCTGGAAGCCCAAGCCCCTGACCAGGGTGGCCTCCAACTGGAACGGACCGAAGGCGGTGCGCGGTTGGCCTGTCGATCGAGCTGCTTGGTCTTCGCGCCGAGTGGTGCGAGCCTCGAGGGGGGCGAGGTCGGAGGCGATGTGCGCATCGCCGATCTGGAAGGGGCGTTGCTGCTCAGCAGGGTCGGGGGAGATTTGAGCCTGCGGCGAGTCGGCCGGGCAAGCTTCGAAACGGTTGGAGGTGACCTGCACGCGAGGGAGCTGAGCGGGAATCTGACGGCGGACGTCGTAGGTGGAGACGCACTGGCGCTGGAGGTCGAAGGCGATCTGCGATTGCGTTCTGTGGGAGGTGATCTCTTCCTACGGGGGGTCCGAGGGACGGTCGATTGCCAGGCTGGCGGGGATGCTATGCTCACGCTTAGGCCGCAGCCGGGATCCAACTCATGCATCCGGGCCGGGGGAGATCTCTCCCTCGAGCTTCCGCGTGAGGCCTCGGTGCGCCTCCGCCTGCAAGCGGGAGGCGAGCTACATCTTCCCGCGGGGGTCGCGGCCGTGCCTGAGGAGGATGGGGTCTGGGTCGAGCTGGGGAGCGGGGAAGCCGAGCTTGATGTCCGGGCCGGGGGGGATATGGTTCTGCGCCTTGGCTCCCCCGAGAAGGACCCCCCGGGTTTCTTTGTAGGTGACATCCTCGGAGAGGTCGAGGCCAAGCTGGCCGAGATGGAGGCACATTTCTCTGCCATGGGTGCCGGTCTATACGGCATCGATGCGGAGCGCATCGGCGAGCGGGTACGCCGGGCGGTGCGCAAGGCGCGCAGGAAGGCGAGTCACAGACCGCGTAGCAGGAGCGCGCATGCCGGCCGGTGGCGCACAGGGGCCGGGCGTCCTTCGCGGGGAATGCCCCCGCCGGCCAGCCAAGAACTGTCAGAAGAGGAACGGCTGACGGTGCTGAAAATGGTGGAGCAGGGCAAAATCAGCGTCGAAGAGGCCGAGCGTCTTCTGGCCGCCCTGGAGGGTGAATTATGACGGCCGCCATCGCCGCGAGTACCGCTGCAAGCGTTTCCGAGCTGCGATCATACGATCCACGGCGTGACATGCTTGCGCTGGCGATCCTGATCGAGATGGGATTCCCGGGAAGGCTGGATGATGCCGGGGAGCGACTCATACGGGGCATGCGCTTCTTCGGCCGGGCGGGATGGCTGGGGGCGCTCCTTGGACGGTGGGTGCTTCCACCGGCGGCCTTCCCCTATGGCTATGTGTGGGAGCAGGACGGCCAGGTGGTGGGGAACGCCAGCGTTCTCCCGGTGAGGGACTTCTCCGAGCGCTGGGTCATGGCGAACGTCGCTGTGCGGCCAGAATATCGTGGCCGGGGGATCGCCAGAGAGTTGGTTCGGGCTTGTCTAGAATTGGCCCGCCAGCGGGGGGGGCGGAAGGTCATTCTCCAGGTGGACTCAGACAACGAGGCCGCGCTCGCCCTGTACCGCAGCCAGGGCTTTCAGATGCTCTCGGAGAGGCGGACGTGGCGGGCCGATGCACGCCGCCTGGAGCTGCAAGTGGCCTCGTCGGAGAAGGCCCGGCCGCGCCTTCCGCAGGAGTGGCGGCAGCAATGGGCGTTGGCAAGACGCCTCTATCCTGAGGGGTTGATCTGGCCCTACCCGACCAGCGCGGCGTTTTTCCGGCCGCTTCATCTGGAGCGCCTGGGCCGGCTGGAGGATCCCCACCACTGGGTTTGGGTGGAGGATGGGCGCATCTTGGGCAGTCTTTCACGCCGCCGCGGGCCGACGCCGGGTACGGAGCGGCTGATCCTAGTGGTCGAGCCCGCTGTCCGGGGCCGTGCGGAGAACGATTTGCTTGCCATGGCGCTTGGGGAAGCGCGCATCCGGGCTCGAGAATACATACTGGACTATCCGCTAGGCCAGATCGAAGACCTGTTGCGAGGAATGGGATGGAGGCCTCAACGCGATCTGATCTGGATGGGGATCAACCTGTGAATTCGCAGATGCCAGACACCCGGACTCCCGGGATCCGATGGCGAGGCCCTTTCATCGCACTATGGACGAGCCAGGCGCTCTCACTCATCGGCAGCCGGATCGTGCAATTCGCCATGGTGTGGTGGCTGACGCGCGAGACGGGTTCGGCGGCGGTTCTGGCCACGGCAACGATCGCGGCGCTGCTCCCTGAGATCCTGGCCGGACCGCTGGCCGGGGTCTACGTCGACCGTTGGGACCGGCGCAGGGTGATGCTCCTGGCCGATGCGATGGTGGGCTTGATCTCCTTGGGGTTGGCCGCGGCTTTCCATCTCGGGCTTGCTCGTATCTGGCATATTTATGGGGTAATGGCCTTGCGCGCCATTGGTGGGAGCTTCCACTGGCCCGCCGTGCAGGCTTCGACCTCGCTGATGGTTCCGGAGGAGGAGCTGTCGCGAGTTGCAGGGATGAACCAGGCTCTCAACGGAGCTCTGGGCATCGCTACACCCATCCTGGGCGCCTTGTTGATGGAATGGCTGCCGATGGCGGGGGTGATGATGGTGGATGTCGTCACGGCGGCGATGGCGATTGGCATCCTTTTCTTCTTGCATGTTCCTCGACCGGAACCTGCCGGAACGCAGAAGGGTGGCATGACGCTGATCGATGACCTGCGGGTTGGGCTAAAGTACATCGCTGCCTGGCCGGGTATGATGATATTGATCGGTGTCGTGCTGCTGATCAAGCTTGCGCTGACGCCTGCGTTCTCCCTCATTCCGCTCCTGGTGAAGGGGCATTTCGGGGGTGGCGTCATTGAATTGGGGTGGTTTGAATCCGTGGCCGGCGTGGGCTTCGTTGCCGGTGGGCTAGGGCTGAGCCTGTGGGGCGGCTTTCGGCGGCGCATCCATACCTCGCTCAGTGGGCTGGTGCTACTGGGTTTGGGTTTGATTGCCCTGAGCCTGACCCCCGGAGGAAGGCTCTCCCTGGGCATGATGTGGGTCTTCATAATTGGGGCGGCGATCCCGCTGGTGGATGGGCCCTTCATGGCCATCATTCAGGCGACGGTCGAGCCGGCCATCCAAGGCCGGGTGTTCACACTGATCGGTAGCTTGGTCGGCTTGAGTTCTCCGCTTGGACTGGCAGTGGCAGGCCCAGTGAGCGATGGCCTTGGTGTTACAACCTGGTTTGCCATCGCCGGGATCTTGTCGGTAATCTGTGCGCTGGTCACTTTCAGTGTTCCGGCAGTCATCGGCATTGAGGACGGCCGGATGCCCAGCCTGCTGGCCCAGTCTCGGCGGGTTAGCTGACGGGAGTTTGCCGATGGACTCGAAGAGAAATGCCCATGAAGTGCTGAGCTTGCTCGAAAAGGGCGAGATCGATGTTGCGGAAGCCGAGCTCAGGCTCATTGGCAATGGCGATGGCGAGTGTCCGGGACAAGAATTGGATAGGAACTCGAGTCGCTGGTGGAAGGTGTTCAGCATCCTGCTGGCGATGCTCGGGACCGGAAGCGCTCTGGGCTTGGTAGGGGGTTTATGGTGGATCTGCGCGGGGCCGTTAATCTTGATTGGGGGGCTGGGGGGCCTTATCATGGTCGCCGCGCTGAGTGCGCCTTGGGTGCATGTGAGGGTCGATTTGGAAGAGCGGGGTTGGCCGCGCTCGTTAAGCTTCAGCCTGCCGCTGCCGCTTCGGAGCGCTGGATGGATGCTCGGCAGGCTCCAATTGGTGCCCTCGCGCCAATGGGCCGATGTGGATGCGCTCTTGCGAGGCCTGGACGATGCGCTGCGGCTTGGACAGCCAATTGAAATCGAAGTCGAAGAGACCTGGAGTGGCGAGAGGGTCGAAATCACCCTGGGATGAGCGAGGAGGTGGGCAGGGATGTCCTCCGAGGAACGAATGAAGATTCTGAAAATGATCGAAGAGGGCAAGATCACTGCGGAGGAGGGTGCCCGGCTGATCGCAGCGCTTGGGAAGCAGCAAACTGCAGAGCGAGCCGAGCAGGGGCCAGGGCCCCGTTGGCTGCGTGTGCGTGTACAGGATTTGCGGACGGGCAAGGAATCGGTGCGCGTGAATCTTCCAATCAGCCTGGTCAATGTGGGCATGCGCATGGGCGCCCGTTTCATTCCAGATGCCGAGCAAGAAACGATGATGGAGGACCTCGCGGAGGCGCTCGATCGCGGAATGATGGGCAAGATCGTCGATATTGTCGACGAGGAAGAGGGCCAGCGGGTGGAGATCTTCCTGGAATAATCGGGAGTGCCATAGGCCGAAGAAAGGATAGCGCATGAATAGGCTCATCTTGCGTTTGGCGATCAACGCCATCGCGCTCTACCTGGCGGTAGGAACTGGTTGGATCCAGGGAATCCAGGCTCAGACCCAGGTTTGGTGGGCCTATCTAGTGATGGCTCTGATCTTTACCGTCGTCAACGCATTGGTAAAGCCAGTGCTGAAGCTGCTGACTTGCCCGCTCATCCTGCTGACGCTGGGGCTCTTCACGCTGGTCATTAATACGGCGCTCTTCTGGTTGACCGGACTTGTTGGCACCTGGATAGGTAATGGCTATGGATATCGCATTGAATCCTTCTGGGCTGGATTGCTGGGTGCGCTGATGGTGAGTGTGGTCAACGGCGCGCTCACACTCATCTTCCGAGAGGAGTTGAAGCAAAGCCGCAAGAGCTAACGCAGGCCCGCCTCGTTCAGAACCCATGGCCCTCATCTCGGATGAGGGTCTCTTGTTTTGACCTGCTCCAGGCCCAGTCTGTACTTATGTCATGTAGAAGCCAGTTCCTGCGCTATGCTATACTCGGTTCGATATGAGCGCGCTTGTCCGTCTGGAGTGCCCGGTTTGCGGCAGCCACTTTAATCCTGCGGCACCTCAGACGATCTGCGCGGCCTGCGTCTCGCCGCTGCTCTGCCAATACGACCTGGTCGCGCTGAAGAGGGAGCTGGATCGGGATGCAATCCCGGTGCGCACGCGCGGGATTTGGCGCTGGCATGAGATGCTGCCGGTGCTTGATCCCAGCCACCGGCTGACGCTTGGCGAAGGGGATACCCCCCTCATAAAGGCCGATCGCCTGGCGAACGCTGTAGGCTTGAGGCACCTGTACATAAAGGATGAAGGCCGCAATCCCACCGGCACCTTTAAGGCGCGCGGCCTCTGCATGGCGGTGGCCAAAGCCCTCGAACTCGGCTTGCGGGAGCTATGGATACCGACGGCGGGAAACGCAGGCAGTGCCCTGGCCGCGTATGCGGCCCGGGCCGGCATTCAAGCGTACGTCTTTATGCCCGCCGATGCGCCGGAGATCTATCCAAGGGAGGTCATGGCCTACGGCGCTAAGCTGGAGCGCCTGCCCGGCTTCCTGGATCAGGTGGGGAAGAAGGCTGCCAAGCTGGCCGAGAAACGAGGCTGGTTTGGTGTGGCCACATTCAAGGAACCCTATCGGGTCGAAGGCAAGAAGACGATGGGGTTGGAGCTGGCTGAGGCCTTTCGGTGGAGGCTGCCGGAAGTGATCCTCTACCCAACTGGGGGCGGGACCGGCCTAGTGGGGATGTGGAAGGCGTTCCAAGAGTTGAAGGCGTTGGGGTGGTTGGAAGGCGAGCTTCCGAAGCTGGTGGCGGTGCAGCCCGAGGGTTGTGCCCCAGTAGTGCGGGCCCTAGAGAAAGGGAAGGAGCGGGTTTCACTCTGGCGTAGGCCGCAGACTGCCGCACATGGTTTGCGCGTACCTCGGGTGTTTGCGGATAGGCTGGTCTTGGATGCGATTCGAGAGAGCGCTGGCCGGGGGGTGGCTGTTAGCGAAGCCGAGATGCGCGAGGCCCGCGCCGAGCTCGGACGGCTCGAGGGCATTTCAGCCTGCCTAGAGGGCGCGGCAACCTGGGCGGGTCTGAAGCGGCTTGCAAAGGAGGGCTGGCTGCAGGCTGAGGCGCGGGTAGTGCTCTTCAACACCGGTACCGGGCTGAAGCAGGCCGCTGGCCAGGAATAGACCCATGAAGGAGCGGACGAAGGCCTCGCTGGAACTGCTCTACTCCATCAGCCGTGAGCTGACCGGGGAGCTGGATCTGCGCGAGCTGCTTCAGCGGATCCTGCAGCTCACGCTGGAGGCCGTAGGCGCGCCTACCGGGAGCATATTGGTCCTGGATGAGCGCGGCGAAGTGACTGAAGGTGCAATCGCCTATGGCGGCAAGGTCCATGACCACACCGCCGAGCAACTGCGCGACACCTACGAACATGGCCTGGCCGGGTGGGTAGTGGAGAACCGTCAGGCGGCCCTGGTGGAGAACATTCTCGAGGATCCACGCTGGCTCCAGCGCCCGGAGGACAACGAGGAAGCGATGCCCCGCTCGGCCATCAGCGTGCCGCTGATAGCCCACGACCGTGTCGTCGGAGTGCTCACCCTGGTGCGCCGCATGGCAGGCCATTTCACCGAGGAGGATCTGGCCCTGGCGACAGCTATCGCCGACCAGGCCGGAATCGCCGTCAGCAACGCGCGCCTCTTCCGGGCGGAGCGGGAGCGCCGGGAACTGGCCTCCACCTTACGCGAGATCGCCCGCACCATCAGCGCCACCTTGGAGCCGCAGGTTGTCTTCCAGCAGGTGCTGGAGCAGCTCGAGAGGCTGGTGGAATACGACAGCGCCAGCATCTTCTTGCTCGAGGATGACCATTTTCGCCCAGTGGCGGCGCGGGGTTTCAAGGACAACGATGCCGTTTTGGGGTTGCGCATCCCCGTTGCCAGCGATGCGCTTGGCGTGGAGGTGTTTAAGACCCGCAGGCCCGTGGTTGTGGGAGATGTCCAAAAGGAGCCGGCCTGGACTCATTTCGAGGGCCTGGAGGAGTCGCGGCTCGTTCGTGGCTGGATCGGCGTACCCTTGATTGTGCGAGATCGAGTGGTCGGTATGCTGAATGTTGACAGCCATAAGGTGGAGGCCTATGGACCGGATGATGTAGAGGTGGTCTCGGCTTTTGGAGACCATGCCGCCACGGCCGTCGCCAATGCCCAACTGTACAGCGAAAGCCAGCGGAGGGTTCAGGCGATGATCGCGCTGGCTGAGACGGCCCGGGCCATCACCGGCAGCCTGGACTTGGAGGAGGTCCTTCAACGTATCACCGAACGTACTCTGAGGAGCTTGGAGGTGGAGGCGGCCTCCTTAGCGTTGCTGGACGGCGAGGGGGACGAATTGAGCTTCAGGGTGGCGAGCGGCCGCGGTGCGAGCCAGGTCATTGGGGTTCGCTTGCAACGTGGCCAGGGCATCGCCGGCTGGGTGTTGGAGCATGAGGAGCCGCTCTTTGTAAGCGACGTGCGATCCGACGAGCGATTCTTCCCCGAGATCGATGAGCGCCTGGGATTCGAGACCCGCGCGCTGGCCTGTGTGCCCATCCGTGTGCAGGACCGGACGATAGGCGTGCTGGAGGCGATCAATCCCCGCAGGGAGGCCTTGGCGCCTGAGCACGTCGAATTGCTCATGGGCATCGCCGGATTGGCGGGAACCGCCATCGCGCACGCACAGCTCTTCGAGGAGACACAGACCGCCCGCCAGCGCTACGCCAGCCTGTTCGAGGACAGCATCGACACCATTTTAATCACCGATCTGGAAGGTGTGGTCACGGATGCCAATCGCCGCGCTGAGAGCTTTCTGGGCCTGGAGCGCGAAGCCCTTCTGGGCAAGAATATCAAAACCCTGCACGAAGCCGACTCAGAGAAGCTGCCGACGAGATTTGGTGACCTCGAGCTTGGTGAGACGCTTTCTTATGACAGCCACGCCATCCACCGCTCGGGGCGGCTGTTGCCGGTTGAAGTGCACGTCAAACGCATCGCCATCGGGTCCAGCTCTTTTCTGCAGTGGATCCTGCGAGACATATCCGAGCGCCTGGAGTTGGCCGAGCTGAGGACCGATTTGACCTCCATGATCTTCCATGACTTGCGGTCGCCGCTGGGGAATATCATCTCCAGTCTGGATGTACTGCAGGCCACGTTGAGCCCCGAGGACGAAACCATACAATCCGTGCTCTCCATCGCAATGCGGTCCAGCCGGCGGGCCTCGCGGCTTGTCGAGTCCCTGCTGGATCTGAACCGACTGGAATCCGATCGAGCAGTCCTAAACAAGACCCGCGGCGCCATCGGCGCGTTGATCGCGGAAGCCGTGGAGGAGATCCATCCCACGGCAGAGGCCAAGGGACAGCTCTTGCGCATGAATCTGGCCCCAGGCCTGCCGGCAATCGAAATGGACGAGGATATGATCCGCAGGGTGTTGATCAACTTGCTGGAAAACGCCGTGAAGTACACGCGTGGAGGGGATCAGATCGGGGTGGCGGCGGCGCGTCGCAATAATGAGATCCTGGTAAGCGTCCGCGACAGCGGCCCCGGCATCCCTGAGGAAGACAGCGAGCGCATTTTCGATAAATTCACGCGAGTGACGCGCGACAGCCGGCCAAAGGGGATTGGACTGGGATTGGCCTTCTGCCGGCTGGCTGTGGAGGCCCATGGTGGCCGCATTTGGGTGGAGAGTCAGGAAGGCCAGGGCTCCACATTCCACTTTACGCTGCCGATATAATCGGTGCGCAATTCATCAAACAGCGAGGAGATGACATGCGCAAGCTCACACGCAATGCGTGGATCGAGTCTCGATTCGGCGGATTGACGATCGGTGCGCTGGCTTCAGACTCGGAAATCCTGCTGATTGACTGCCCGCTGCGAACGGAGGATGTGCGGGAGTGGCTGGGGCAGTTGAGCACGTTGGGTTCGCCCAGGTACTTGGCTATGATGGATGGATATCCTGACCGGGTGCTGGGCGCTCGCGTCGTGGGTCTCCCGATCCTAGCGCAGGACCGCACGCTCGAAGCTGTGCTCAGGATGTCTGACACTTTCAAGGGCAATACGCACCCGATCGGTGCCGACTCAGACCGATTGAAACGCATCACAGGGGTGCAAAAGGCGCTTCCCACGATCATCTTCTCGCACAGCATGACCCTCCATCTAGGAGGGAGGGGGATTCAATTCCTGCATCGTCCCGGACCCCACCCGGGGGCCATGTGGGTGCTCGACGAGGTGGAAGGATTGCTCTTTATCGGTGAGGCTGTGGCCATCGAGGAGCCTCCCTACCTGGGCACGGCGGATATCGAACGCTGGCTCGGCCTGTTGGATGATCTACGGGAGGGTGGCTTCGCCAGTTACAGGATGGTATGCGCGCGGGGCGGGCTGGTATCGCGGGAGGATATCCATGGCATGGCCCGCTTCCTGCGGAAGGTCCGAAACCGAGTGGAAAAACTCCAGCGGGAGCGAGACCCGAAAGAGATAGCCGCGGGGTTTGCAGAGGAGCTACTGGAGGATTTTCCCGTGGCTGCCAGCCGGCGCGAGATAGCGATGACTCGGTTGCGCGTGGGGCTCGAGGACTCGGTCCGGCCAGGGGAATCGGCCGATCGTTAGCCGCGAAATGGCACACACACGCAGATCAAGGATACGATTTCGCCATGACCAATGAAATCATCGTCGAAGTGCTACGGGGGGAAATTGTCGAATCACGCCACCATGTCGTCGCCGTTGCTGTGACTGCCAATGGCCGGGTGATCCGGGCGTGGGGAGATGCGGGCAGTGTCACCTTCATGCGCTCGAGCGCCAAACCATTTCAGGTGCTGCCTCTGGTGGAGAGCGGCGCGGCGGATGCTTTCGGCTTCGGGCTCCGCGAGCTGGCTCTGGCGTGCGCCTCACACGCGGGGACGGATGCCCACGTGGAAGTGGCAAGCAGAATGCTCGAGAAGCTGGGGCTTTCTGAGACCGCGCTGCAATGTGGCACGCACGACCCCTACGATCGCGCGGCGACCAGGCGGTTGATTCAAGCGGGCGAGCCACTAAGCCCATTGCGCAACAATTGCTCCGGAAAGCATGCGGGCATGCTAGCACTCTCGTTGCATCTCGGAGAATCCATTGAATCCTATCTCGACCCCGGGCATGCCGTTCAGCGTCGCATCCGCGAAACGCTGGCGCGAATGGCCGATCTGGCGGCTGATGAGATTCTTGTGGGGGTGGATGGCTGCTCGGCGCCCACCTTCGCGCTTCCCCTGCGATCTGCGGCGCTCGCTTTTGCCCGGCTGATGTCGCCAGAGAGTCTCCCATCCTCCCTGGCGATGGCCTGCGAGCATGTAGTGGAGGCCATGCAGGCTCATCCTGATATGGTCTCGGGACCGGGGCGCTTCGATACCCGGTTGATGGAAGTGGGGGCGGGTCGAATCCTTGCCAAGGGAGGCGCGGAGGGTTACCAGGCCCTGGCTCTTCGAGCGGGCGCGCTTGGGGCCGGCTCTCCAGCTGCCGGGCTAGCGCTGAAAGTCTGGGATGGCGATCCTTCGGGGCGGGCGCGGAGCGTAGCCGCGCTCGCCATTCTGCAGGCTCTCGGTGCCCTATCAAAGGACAATTTATCCGCGCTGGAGAAATTCGGAGAGCGCCCGCTCCTCAACCTGCGTGGAAAGCGGGTGGGGAGGATACGTGTTCACCCGGGCTTCCAGGATGAAATTGCAGCCCCTCGCTGATCGCTACGAAGGATTGGCCTGCGCGGCCGAGCAGTTGCTGAACCTCGAACTGTCCGGGCAGCAGTTGAGGGCGTTCAGCTTATACGGCCGTGAGTTGGTAGCGTGGAATGCGCGCTTCAATCTGACGGCGATCACTGAGCCTGAAGAGATCGAGATCAAGCATTTCCTGGATTCGCTGTCTTGTCTGAAGGCCGCCGAGTTGAGGCCGCCGGCGCATATCGTGGATGTGGGCAGCGGTGCGGGCTTCCCGGGTCTGCCGCTGAAGATAGCCTTTCCTCAGTTTAGGCTGACACTGGTGGAGTCGGTGGGCAAGAAGGTCGAGTTCTGCCGGCACATCGTGGAGACCTTGGGGCTGGAAGGAGTGGAGATCATCCACGCCCGGGCTGAGGCCCTGGGCCGGGATGCAGCGCATCGCGGGCACTACGACTGGGCTGTGGCGCGCGCCGTGGCGGCGGCGCCAGTCGTGTTGGAGTATTTGCTGCCACTGCTCAGGCTGCAGGGCCGCGCCCTGCTGCAGAAAGGTGCCACTGGGCCGGCCGAGATCCACTCGGCGCGGCATGCCCTGGCGGTCTTGGGTGGTGAGGTGCGGCGAATGATCCCTGTTGAACTTCCGCGTGTTGCAGAGCCCCGCTATTTGATCATCGTGGAGAAGACCGCAGCCACGCCTGAGAAATATCCCCGGCGTCCAGGCATCCCAGCCAAGCGCCCCTTGGTTGCCTGAATGGGGGCGGCCAACCGGCAGGCAAGAGGGTGGCCCCGGTTTGGTTTTCAGGTGACGTAGGGGATGAGAACGCCTTCGCGGATCCGCCATAGGGTCGCGGCAGCGAGGAAAGCGTTGGGGAACATGGCCGGATCGGTTGCCGTAAGCAGCACTTGAGGCGCGGCACTGAGCCGTGAGAGCAAATCCTGGCGGCGAGAGAGATCCAATTCGGCCAGAACCTCATCCAGCAGAAGGAGCGGCCACTCCTGCAGGCGCTCACGCAGCCACTCGACCTCGGCCAATTTCAGGGAGAGCGTGGCGGTGCGATTCTGGCCACGCGAGCCGAAGAGTCGCAGGTCGACATCGTTTGCAAGGAACTGGAAATCATCCCGATGCGGGCCGATGAGCGTCATGCCGCGCTGGATTTCCAGTCCCCGGTGGCGCTCCAGGCTGGCGCGCAGAAAGGCGGATAGATCGGCCTCTGCGATATCCGAGCCCGCCGGCGGAGTTGCTTCCTCAGCATGGTTGTTCGGGGCGAGTCGGGGCTTGTAGATCAAACGTAGCCGCTCGCCCTCGCGTGTGAGGTCACCATGCAGAGCATGCCCGAGCCGGTCAAGCTCGAGCAGCGCGTGGGACCGGCGGCGAATCAGGCTGGCGGCCAACTCGGAGAGCCGCTCGTCCCAATAGGCCATTTGATCGGGTGTGCCGCGCCGCTCTTGGAGGGTGCGCAGGAGCGCATTGCGCTGTGTGAGCACCTTGCCATATTCGATCAGGTCATCTGCGTATTGGGGGTCTGCCTGGGAAAGCATGTCATCGAGGAAGCGACGGCGGTTTGCCGGCGCGCCTTCGACTATCTCCAGGTCATGGGGCAGGAAGAGCACGGCACTGAAGCGGCCTGCGAGCTCGCGACGGCGGCGTTTCTGGCCATTGATGAGAATCTCTTTACGCAGGCGGTGACTGTTGGCCCGAGTGGGATCCATGACGATACGGATCTCGATGCGCAGGTCCTGATGGTGACTCTCGATTTCGCCCACCGCTCGCGCAAACGGCCTGCTGAGCGCCCAAGCATCGAAATGGATCAGCTCGCGGTCCTGGGAAGCGTGGGCCGGCACACCGCCGGTGAGATAGTGAATGGCCTCGAGGAGGTTGCTCTTGCCCTGGGCATTGTCGCCCACAACGATAATTGCGCCGGCAGGAAACTCAACCTCGAGCTGTTTGAAGTTGCGGAAGTTGGCGAGCGTGAGGAGTTGTAGGCGCATGGCGGCTGCCATTCTAGCACAAGCGGGGCAGCCGTCATGGTCTGCGGGTCATACGGCGAGAACTCCATGCGCTTGGTCGGCCTCCTCCACCCGCCAGATCTGGCTGGCGCGGTCGATGTAGAGCACACCATTCAGGTGGTCGATCTCATGCTGGAAGATGCGGGCAAGCCAACCCTTGGCCTTAATGCGGATGGGACGGCCGTGGCGGTCCTGGGCGCGGATGGTTGCGCCTTCGAAGCGTTCGACTTCGCCGATGTAGCCTGGCAAGGATAGGCAGGCCTCTTGGCCGATGCACGTCTCGCGAGTGGTGCGCAGGATCTCGGGGTTGACCATCACGTAGAGTTTGGGTTTGACCTCCGCATCGGTTTCTTCCGAGCTCTCGGCGTACTCCACTACGATGACGCGCTGCCCCACCTCGATTTGTGGGGCGGCCAGGCCCACGCCCGGCGCGGCGCGCATAGTTTCGATCATGTCATCGATCAGGCGCTGCAACGGCTCTCCAAAGGATTTCACCTTATGGGCCGGCTTGCGCAGGGTAGGGTTGGGGGAAGTCACAATTCTACGAATGGCCATCGCTCAAGGTCCTTCATTCTCGCCATCGATCTGTTTTCGAGAAAATTGGTCATGATAGATATCAAATAATTCTACCATCTCCTCCTGGCGTTTCGCCCGCTCTCCCTCCGCCCGGCGTTGCATCAGCGTCTCCTGGGCATGCACGATGTCTTGCTGAACCATGACGGGGTCGAAAACCCCCTCGAAGGTGAACTGCTCGGTGCCCACATTGGCGACCACATTGCCATAATTGAGCAGGATGCCCAGCAAACCCTTGCGGTCCACCTCGGTACCCAGGATGTTCTCGAGTGGAGCGACCTTCCGCTGTTCTCGGCCCAAGGGCTTCTTGTACACATCGATGATTTGCTCATCTGTGATCTGGTAAATGTCGTTGGCCCAATCCACATAGCGGTAGGCCCACCACAAGGCGGCACCCAGGGCTGCACCGCCAAAGGCCAGGCTTGCGGAGGTCGCCGGCAGCCAGTTCAGGACGCCAGCGAGGTGCAGCCCGAGCAACAGAATCATTGCGATCAGGCAACCAGTCGGCAACGCGATCGCCTGGAGCAGAACGGCCCAGTGCTTGCGGTAGGTGATCACTCCCCGATCCTCGAACCTAACTTTGAAGCCCCACCGGTCCAGCCCAGCCCTGCCGGAAGTGGTTTCTGGAGTGGCAGCGAGTGCCTCCTGACTAGAGGCTTCGCCGCCACCCGCCTCCTGTTCCTCGTCGAGGCGCCGCTGGAGAGCCTGTATGAGCGCCTCCCGATCGGCGGCTTCCTGCTGCGCCTTGAGACGGCGCCAGTTCTCCTCGATGATGGCGGTGACGGTCTCCGGTTCGGGGATCTCGCGGAAGATGACCTTGCCGGTGTAAGTTCGAATGATGACGTTGCCGAATCCAAACATCCGGCCGCTCATATCCGTGCTCATGCTCACGGAGAGAACTGTATGCAAGGGTGCTTCTCGGCGGCTGTCGTACAGTCCCAAGACCTTCTCAAGCCAGACGCAGCGCCGGTCGGTGACGATGAAGGCATCATTGCGCCAATCGATCCATTGCCACAAAGCCAGGAGCCCGGAGGCAAGTCCCAGGCCTATGCCAGCCCATAGGATCAGGGAACCCTGCGATAGGTAGCCCCAGAGGATAAGCAGGAGCGCGCCGGCCAACAGGAACGTGGGTAGGGAGAGGCGTTGATACAGGATGAAGGGGTGTCGGCGGGTGAGCGCATAGACCATCTCGCCGTCACGCAGCCAGGGGATGTCCATTGAGCGCGCCATCCGCTGACCATCGGCCAGAAACCGCAGCGAGGAGAGGGCCTTGGGGTGTTGCTTCATGAAGGCCCGCAGCGCAACCCGCTCCCAGCGGAGGACGGTGGTGGGCTCGGTCACGCGGGCCGAGGATTGGCGAGGCTGTCGGACAATCAACTCCTCTGCGCCCAGTATATCGGGAGGTCGCAACATGCCCACAGATTCTTCACCGCCATCGGGCGCTGGCTGCAACAACTCGACTTCGCCCTCGAGCAGGATATAGAGCGCCTCGGGCCGCTCACCCCGGCGGAAGATGGTGCGCTCGGGGCCAAATCGTTCGATCGGTAGCTCAGCTGCCAGGGCGGCAAGCTGATCCGAATCCAGCGTTCGCAGGAAAGGCACCCGGCTGAGAGCATCCAGAGAGTTCATGGCGAGGCCGATTGTAGCATGGCGGCCGGTCTGCGACGAAGGCGCTATGCTATAATCGCGCCGCCTGGAGACGCGCGTGGCCAAGAAAACCTCTCAGAAGAGCCGCAAGCGCGCGGCAGGATCCCGTAGCCGAGCGAAATCGAGCAAGCGCGCTGCGACAAGCCGAAAGAAAGTCTCCCCGGCGGCCGCCTGGGGTGGGCGCCTGCGCGCCGCCCTGGCCTCGTCAGAACGCAAGCGGGACCTGTTCGGATTGGTCGCACTCCTAGTGGGCGCCCTCACGCTCGTTTGGCTCGCCACCCCTCAGCGCAGTGCTCTGGCGGCGGCCTGGATCGATTTCTTGCGATGGGCCTTTGGATGGGGCGTGTTCCTGGCCCCGCTGATCCTGCTGGCCGGGGGCCTGCGGCTCATTTTGCACCGTATCGGCGACCGGTTGCCCTCGCTGCGCCCTCAACAGATGCTGGGAGTGGTGTTGCTGGTATGGCTGGCTTTGGCGGGGCTGCATGGCTTCGCGGGTGCGCTCGAAGTGGATCGGGCTAGAGCGCTGGCTGACCGAGGCGGAGGCGGGGGGATCCTGGGGGGTCTTACACTCGCGCTGCTGGTCCAAGGACTGGGTGTGCCAGGAGCGACTCTTGTGATGGCCGGTTGGCTGCTCACGGGTGTCATGCTGAGCACGGGTTGGACGCTTCCGGATATGCTGGCGCCTTTCGGAAGGGGGCTGGCCCGGCTGGGGGAACGCCTGCGGCCGCCCCGGACTGCGACCGGAAGAACCACGGCGCCCCCTTTAGGCTCGGCTGCGGAAGTTCAGCCAGAAATCGCCGAAACAGAATTGGATGCCCCCATGGAACCGTTTCGGCCAGGGGGAACCATGCCGGCGGCCGGGCATGAGAGGGTGCCTTCGTGGAGCTTGCCATCCGTGGATGAGGTTCTGGAGCCCGGTGCGAAGGGGCGTGCCGACGAGGCCTTCGATCGCGAACGTGCGCAGCTGATCGAGGAGACACTGCGTTCATTTGGCGCTCCGGCACGTGTGGTCGAGATCAACCGGGGGCCGGTCATAACCCAATTCGGGGTGGAGCCAGATTTTGTGGAGGGCCGGGGCGACCGCCGGACCAAGGTAAAGGTGAGCAAGATATCGGCTCTGGCCGATGACTTGGCCTTGGCGCTGGCAGCGCCCTCGATCCGCATCGAGGCTCCGGTGCCCAGCAAGGGCTATGTGGGCATCGAGGTGCCCAACCCCGAGGTCTCCCTGGTCGCTTTGCGGGATGTGATGGAATCGGAGGCCTTCCAGCGGCTGCCCTCCTCCCTGCGGCTGGGGCTGGGCAAAGACGTCTCTGGGAAGCCGGTTGCCGCCGATCTGGCGGCCATGCCGCACCTGCTCATCGCCGGCACGACAGGCTCAGGGAAGTCGGTGTGCGTTAACGCCATCATCTCCTGCTTGCTCTTGCAAAACACGCCGGATATGTTGAAGTTCGTGATGGTGGACCCCAAGCGGGTGGAGCTCACGTATTACAACGGGATCCCGCATCTTCTGGCGCCGGTGGTCGTCGAGCTGGAGCGGGTGGTGCCGGCTCTGCAGTGGGTGTCGCGGGAGATGGACCGGCGCTACCATCTCTTCTCACGGGAGGGCGTCCGCAACCTGGAGGACTATAACCGGCGAATGGAGGCGGCTGGCGAGCGTCCGCTGCACACCATTGTGGTGGTGATCGATGAGCTTGCGGATCTGATGATGCTGGCGCCGGACGAGACCGAGCGCGTGATCACCCGGCTGGCGCAGTTGGCTCGCGCCACGGGCATCCATTTGGTCATCGCAACGCAACGGCCTTCAGTGGATGTGGTCACCGGCCTGATCAAGGCCAACTTCCCCGCCCGGATCGCATTTGCCGTGGCATCCTCTGTAGACAGCCGGGTCATCCTGGATCAACCCGGAGCTGAAAGGCTGCTCGGCCGCGGTGATATGCTCTTCCAGGCGCCCGACGCCGCTGCGCCGATCCGCATGCAGGGCGCCTTCGTGTCGGAGAACGAGTTGCAGCGCCTGATTCAACACTGGCGGCTTGCGCGTCTGGACCAGGAGCCAGAGGCCTCGCGGCCAACCACGCCGCATGAAGGCATCCCGGCTGGCGCGTCTCTGAAGCAAGCCCCGCTCTGGGAGGAACTGCAGCAAGAGGAACAAGGAGAGTTGGATCCGCTTTTCGACGAGGCGGTGTCGATTGTGCGCCAGATGCGCAGGGCCTCGATCTCTCTGCTCCAACGGCGGCTGCGCATCGGCTATACACGTGCCGCCCGGCTGGTCGACCAACTGGAAGCCAAGGGCATCGTTGGGCCTGCCCAGAGAGGCTCGCAGCCCCGCGAGGTACTCGATTATGGCGAGCTGGAAGGCGGCGAGGGGGTTGCCTGAATGGCCGCCTTGCAAAGCAATGGGAGTTCATTGCAAGGGATGAAATCTCGTGCTATGATTTCGCCTGTGATACCAGAACCCATACCTCAAACAGACCGATGGGTCGTGGAGAGAGGGGGTAGCCGGATCACAATGCATTAGCCGCATTTCACCAACCCGATTCCGATGGAGGAGTAGGACATGCAAAAGAAGAGTCTCGCCTTGCTATCGCTCTTGCTGATGGCATCAATTGTGCTGGCGGCGTGTGGCGCGCCTGCGCAGGCCCCTGAGGAGCCCGAAGCGGCCATCAAGGTCTGCCAGGTGACCGACACAGGCGGCATTGATGACAAGTCCTTCAACGCCACTGCCTGGAAGGGCGTCGAGGACGCGATTGAGAAGTTCGGGGTCGAGGGCAAGTACCTCGAGTCCCAGCAACAGACGGATTACGAGAAGAACATCAACGCCTTTATCGAGGAGGGCTGTGATCTGATCGTCACCGTCGGCTTCCTGCTGGGCGACGCCACGGCCGCGGCGGCCGAGGCCAATCCCGATCAGAAGTTCACCATCGTGGACTTCGCCTATGACCCGGCTTTCCCGAACGTCGTGGGGCAGGTCTTCAATACCCAGGAGGCCGCCTTCCTGGCTGGCTACCTGGCCGCCGGCCTCTCCAAGACAGGCAAGATCGGCACCTACGGCGGCATCCAGATCCCACCGGTAACAGTCTTCATGGACGGCTTCGCACTGGGCGCCCGCTACTATAACGAGGTCCATGGGACCGACGTGCAGGTGCTGGGCTGGGATCCGGAGGCGCAGACCGGCCTCTTCACGGGCAACTTCGAGAGCCTGGAGGACGGCCGCAACCTGGGCGAGTCACTCATGGATGAGGGCGCCGACATCATCCTGCCCGTGGCCGGCCCGGTGGGTCTCGGAACCGCAGCTGCGGCGGAGGACCGTGGTGGGGTCTTCATCATCGGTGTGGACGCCGACTGGGTGCTCACGAACCCGCAGTACGAGGCCATCACGCTGACCTCCGTGCTCAAGAACATGGATGTCACCACCATGGAAGTCATCGAGAGCGTGATCAACGACACCTTCGCGGGTGGCGTAACCGTCGGTACGCTCGAGAATGGCGGCGTGGGGCTGGCACCCTTCCACGCGCTCGACGATCAGGTCCCGGCGGACCTGAAAGCCGAGATCGAGGATGTGGCGGCGAAAATCATCGCCGGCGAACTTTCGGCGAACCCGTAATCCAGCGCCGCTCGACTTGAGCACTTCTGCAAGAGGTCAGGGGCTGCCCATTTAGGGCAGCCCCTGCTATTTCTTTTCGAGCAAGAGCGCATGGGTCGGTTTTCCGGGTCATGGTACAATCGCCGCACGCCGATGGGCCACACAGAGCCCCCGATGAGTGCTTCCAAGGTGATCATGGAACCTGTCCTCGAGCTTCGCGGCATCACTAAGCGCTTCCCCGGTGTTTTGGCGAACGATCATATAGACCTGGATCTGAACCCAGGCGAGATACACGCCCTGCTGGGCGAAAACGGCGCCGGCAAGACCACCCTCATGAACATTCTCTATGGACTCTATGCCCCGGACGAAGGGGAGATTCTGGTCCGCGGGGAGCGCCTCAAGATTCAGGAACCTGGTGATGCCATCCGCGCAGGGATTGGCATGGTCCACCAACACTTCATGCTCATCCCGGTCTTCACGGTCACAGAAAACGTCATGCTGGGAGAAGAAAGCCTGCGCTATGGAGACTTTCTCGATCGCGAGCGCGCCGCCGAGCGCATCCGGCAGATCTCGGAGCAATATCATCTCGAGGTCGAACCGGATGCCTACGTAAAGGACCTCCCCGTGGGCGTTCAGCAGCGGGTGGAGATCATCAAGCTGCTTTATCGGGAAGCAAATATTATCATCCTGGACGAGCCGACGGCCGTGCTCACCCCCCAGGAGGCGGATGAGCTGTTCAAGATCATGCGTTCACTCGCCGAGCAGGAGAAGTCGATCATTTTCATCACCCACAAGCTGCGGGAGGTGATGGATGTGGCGGACCGCATCACCGTGCTGCGCCGCGGAAAGGTGATCGGCACCACCACCCCCAAGGAGGCCACGCAGGCCAAATTGGCGGAGATGATGGTTGGACGAGCGGTACAGCTCGGCGTGGATAAGGAGCCCGCAAAGCCCGGCGATGTGGTGCTGGAAGTGGAGGACCTGGTGGTGCTGGACGAACGCAATCAGGTCGCTGTCGATGGAGTTTCCTTCGAAGTCCGTGAGGGTGAGATCCTGGGCATCGCCGGAGTCCAGGGCAACGGCCAGACGGAGCTAGTCGAAGCGGTGACCGGCTTAAAGGAGCCTTTCAGTGGGTCCATCCGCTTTCGCGGGGAGGATATCAGCCACGCTAATCCCCGGCTTATCACCGAATTGGGCACGGCACATGTTCCCGAAGACCGGCAGCGGGACGGGCTGGTGCTGCCATTCTCGGTGGCCGATAACCTGGTCCTGAACACCTATTACCAGCCACCCTTCACTCGGGGCGTCGTGTTGCAGCCGGAGCCGATCCTGCGCGCGGCGGAGCAGCGGATCCACGAGTTCGACATCCGCACGCCTAGTCCCCTGACGCCGGTCAGTTCGCTCTCGGGCGGGAACCAGCAAAAATTGATCGTTGCGCGCGAATTCTCACGACCGATTCGATTGCTGGTGGCCTCCCAACCGACACGCGGATTAGATGTGGGCTCGATCGAGTACATCCATAAGCGCATCGTGGAGAAACGCGACGAAGGCACGGCCGTACTGCTGGTCTCGCCCGAACTGGATGAGATCATGGAGCTCTCCGACCGAATCGCCGTGCTCTATCGAGGCAAGATCGTGGGGGTGCTTGACGCCGCCGAGGCGACCAAGGAGCAGGTGGGCCTGCTGATGGCGGGCGTGGCGCCGGAAGCCGCGGAGGCCGAGGTGAAGGCAGCGGCATCACCCGAGATATAAGCGAGGGGTCCCTTGAGCGAAGACAAGAAGCCATCCAGGAAGCCCGGTGCCGGGGAGATCCTTCTGGAGGAAGTGGTCAACGGACCGCCGCCGAAGGCTTCGTTCTGGGGCCGTGCGTGGCAGACGATGCTGGTGCCACTGCTGGCCGTGTTCAGTGGATTGGTGCTGGGCGCCATCCTGATCGCGCTCACCGCCGAGCCGGTTTATAGCAGTTGGAGCGAATCCCCTTTGCTGGCGCTCAGGGCCGGCTGGGAGGAAATCCGCGTGGCCTATACGGCGTTGTTCACAGGCTCGATTGGCGATCCGGTGAAAATCGTGGAAGCCCTCCGTTCCGGTGAGAGCATGGCCATCCGAAGGGCGTTCAACCCCATTCTGGAGAGCCTGGTCGCCAGTACGCCCTATATCTTTGCCAGCTTGGCAGTGGCGCTGGGGTTCCGAACCGGATTATTCAACATCGGCGTCGAGGGGCAACTTTTCGTCGGTGCTATCACCTCGGTGTTCGTGGGCTATTCGATTACAGGGCTGCCCGCAATCATCCACATCCCACTGTCGCTACTGGCGGGCGCGCTGGGGGGCGCTGCGTGGGGTTTCATCCCCGGATGGCTGAAGGCCAAGACTGGAGGGCACGAAGTCATCAACACCATCATGATGAACTACATAGCCTTCCGGCTTAGCGACTGGCTGCTCAATGGCCCGATGCAGAGGCCGGATTCCTTCAACCCCGTAAGCCCCACCATTCAAGATAGCGCCAAGCTGCCCAAATTCTTCGAGCCTCCGATCCGGTTTCATCTGGGTTTCTTCATCGCTCTGGCGGTGGCCTGGCTGGTGTATTGGTTCCTGTTCCGCACGAAATGGGGATTTGAGTTGCGCACCGTGGGAGCCAACCCGCATGCAGCCAGATATGCGGGGATGACGATCGTGGGCAGCACCGTGCTGGCCATGTCGCTGTCGGGCGCGCTGGCTGGCTTGGCGGGAACGAACGAAGTGCTGGGGCTAAACCACAACCTGGCCATGGCGTTCTCATCGGGCTATGGCTTCGACGCCATCGCCCTGGCCCTGCTGGGGAAGAGCCATCCGCTGGGCTGCGTGCTGGCCTCCCTGCTGTTCGGCACCCTCAGGAACGGGGCCACGCGCATGCAGGTGGCAGCCCAGATTCCCATTGACATCATCACCGTTCTGCAGGCCTTCATCCTGGCCTTTATCGCCGCACCGGCCATCATCCGCACCATCTACCGGCTGCGGCTGCCTGAGGAGGGCGAGGGCTTCTTCGTGCGGGGCTGGGGAGGAGACTGAGCATGGCAACCACCGCTTTGCGACGCGAGATCGAATACGTCTCACCCACCCGCCAGCGTGTGATGGGGATCATGTTCTTGCTGATCGGGGCGGCCATCTGGTTCTTCTTCGGACGCACGGTTGAACCGGGATTGACGACCACCTTCAATCTCGTCCCGGGTGCTTTCGAGCCAAGGCTGCCGGACTGGCGGTTGCCGACGGTCGCCACACTGAACGTGCTGGCCCTGTTTTGCGCGTTTAGCGGTGGCGCTCAGCTCGTGCGCGGATTCGGCCGCAAGACCAACCTACTGCTGGGACTGGTTTCAGGGCTGTTCATTTTCGGGTTCCTGACCTGGGCCGCGGCCGGGAAGTCGATGAACCTCGCTGGCCTGCTCAATACCACTCTGAACAAATCCGTTCCCATCACGCTGGGCGCACTCTCGGGCGTGCTCTGCGAGCGGGCGGGCGTGGTGAACATCGCCATCGAGGGCATGATGCTCGCCAGCGCCATGGTGGCCTCGCTGGTGGGCAGTCTAGCCGGGAATTTATGGGTCGGGCTGGGGGCCGCAATCCTCACCGGCGCGTTGCTGGGCTTGATTCACGCCGTGCTTTCGATCAAGTATCTGACCGATCAGATCATCTCTGGCACGGTGATTAACATCTTCGCCGGAGGCATCACCGCCTTCGTGTCCTCCAAGTTCCTGCAGCGCGTCCAGGAACTGAACGACCCCGGCATCTTCAAACCGGTGCCGATCCCGGGCCTGGTCAAGATCCCGCTGCTTGGGCCCATACTTTTCAACAACAACTTGTTCATCTACGCCATGTTCTTGCTGCTGACGTTGCTTCACGTGGGTCTCTTCTATACTCGGTGGGGCCTGCGTCATCGTTCGGCAGGGGAGCACCCCAAGGCGGCGGATACGCTGGGTATCAATATCTTCCGCACGCGCTACATTGCGGTGGTTCTGGGCGGAATGGTGGCGGGATTTGCGGGTGCCTACTTCACGATTGGATCGGTGGGACGCTTTGACGAGTTCATGACCGCCGGCCGCGGCTTCATTGGCCTGGCAGCGATGATCTTCGGCAACTGGAATCCCTTCGGCGCCTTTGGTGCCGGGCTGCTCTTCGGATTCGCGGACTCGCTGGCCTCCAAACTGGCCATTCTCGGCGTTCGCATCCCTTCGGAGTTTCTCTTAATGGCGCCCTATGCGGCCACTATGATTGTCCTGGCGGGCGTCGTCGGGCGCGGCCAGATGCCGGCCGCCGATGGCCAGCCCTATGTGAAGGAATAGCTCAAGCCGCGGCTTCCAAAAAGCGCGCCAATAGCGGATGTGACCATGAGCCGCATCTGCCTTTCTTTATGGCCGGGACGGATAGAGAAGGGTTCAGCCTGCGGCGCGGCGCACCAGGCCGCGTAGGACGGCCAAGGGAAGCTCGCGGATCTCACGCATCCCGAACAACTGGGCGGCAACTAGGTAGACCACTGCTCCCAACGATCCTCCCACCAACAGCAGTTGCAGGTTGCTGGGGTTGAGCAGGCGCTGGTATGCCAGGATGGACGCCCCCATCAGGCCCGCAGCAAGCGCCGCACGCAGTGCATCTTTCAGAATGCGTCCGGCGCTCACACCGCCCCATCGGAAATGCAGTATCGTGAGACCTATCAAGGCCTCGACTGCCACAGCCAGGCCATTGGCCAGCGCAAGCCCTCCGTGTTCGAGCCCCCCGCTCTGGAAGGGCCGAGAGAGATGGATAGCGAGCAGCAAATTTAGGGCCGTGGTGAAAAACGAGACTAATAAGGGGGTCAGGGTATCCTTCTGGGCAGCGAAAGCCCGCACTACCACTTCCAGCGTAGACTGGCTCAGTAAGGCCAACACGTAGAATTGCAATACGAAGAAGACCAAGTCCGTGCTCTGAGCCGTGAAGGCACCCTCCTGGAATAGCAGTGCAATAAGTGGCTTGCCCAGGACGAGCAAGAACGCGCCGGCGGGGAGAGCGAGAACGAGGATGGCACGCAGCGACCCGCTGAGCGCGCGCCGCTGCGCGGCTATATCCTGATCGGCGGCGAGGGCTGCCATGGTTGGGAACACGGCGATGCCGATGGCTGTCCCAATCAACGTCCAGGGGGTGTTCATGAGTTGAAAGGCATAGCGCAATGCCGACAGACGTCCTTCCCCCAACCCCGAACCCAGATTCGCGTTGATCCAATCGATGCTCGCCCGAGCCATCAGCAGGTCCACCACGCGTGGTGCCATCAGAATTGCCACGCGGCGGAGCGTCGGATCGGTCCATCCCAACCCTGGATTCCAACGGATATTGAAGCGCCAGAGGCCGGGGAGCTGAATGGCGAGATGCAGCCCGGCTCCCAGGACGGCTCCCCAAGCAAGGCCGATGATACCCAGGCGCGGCGACAGGAGAACGGCTCCCAGGATGATGCCTAAGCTATACATGGAAGGCGCAAGCGCGGGGAGCAGGAAATGCTGGTGGGCGTGCAGGGCGCCGGTGAGGATGCTGCTGATGGCGAAGATGGCGGTAGATATCAGCAGGATGCGCATGAGCTCGGCCGTGAGCTGCTGGAGTTCGGCTGGGAAGTTGGGGCCGATCCCCCAGGGCGCGGTGACAAGCACAGGTGCTAAAACCGCCAGCAAGCTGCCCGAGGCGAGAACGAGCAGGAAGATGGTGTTGACCACCTGGCTGAAGAGACGATTGGCGGAAGCCGGGGAGGCGGTCTTCAACAACTGGGTGTAGATGGGGATGAACGCGAACGCCAAAGCGCCACCGGCCAGCATGGTGAAGAGCAATTCGGGGATGCCGTTGGCTGCCGTGTAGGCGTCGAGTGCCCCGGAGGTCCCGAAGCGGATGGCGATCACCCGTTGCCGGATCAGGCCGAAAAGGATTGAGCCCGCAAGCCCGAGCATGACGACCAGCGCGGAGGAGGCCACGCGTGTGGATAGCTCACCTTTCTGCGGAAGGCCGGATTGCACTCGATTCTGCATGGAGCTCCTAGGGCGTCGATCCCAGGCGGTCGAGTTGCTGAAGCGCCGGGGCCCAATCCGGATGCCACTTCAGCGCCTTGCGCAGATCTTCGATCGCGCCGGAGATGTCTCCGAGCGCTTCCTTTGCCAGGGCGCGCCAGTAGAAACTCTCTTCGACGGCGGGTTCGCTCATATTCTCGAGTGTGAAGTTAGCCAGATTGAGCACGTCGTAGTAGCGGCCGGTGTAGTAATAGGCCCAATAGGGACCAGTCTGATACCAGAGGATTCGCCAGGGTCGGTGCTCGGGGTCGGTGACCGCAAGCTGGGCGTCGATTTGGAAGGCTTGATCATAGGCGGCTGCGGCCCCGCCGTAATCTTGCAGGCGCATGAGGCTCGTGCCGCGGTTGAACCAGGCGAAAAATTGCTCGCGCCCGCTGAGACGGAAGATCTCATCGGAGGCCTTCCGGGCGGCGTGCTCCATGTTGTAGGTTTCATCCACATGGGGGCCGAGCAGTTGGAGAACTTCTTCCTCGCGAGCCGGTGGGTAGATGATCAGGTAGGTGTAGTTAAAGTGGCGCCAGTACCGCTCCAGGTCCTCGTACGCGATGGGTAGGTCGGGCATGATATAGGAATCCTGGACGGTGAACTGCTCCTTGCTGTCGTCGTAACCCGTGACAACCTCGTAATGCCCCATCCAGCCATCGAAGCCGGGGCCCTCGAATCCCTTTTCCACCATGACTGGGAAGCCGGCGGCGAGGAAGGACTTCAGCAGATCCAGGTCCCCGCTCACCCGCACCAGCACGCTTAGGTCCGTGGCTTCCTCGACGTAGGCGGCCATCTCATAGGGCATCACGTTCTTGTCGCGGGGATTGGGCTTAACGAAAGCCGCAATCGGATGCTGATCACCTTGCCAACCCCAATAGGACAAGGCCATGGCCAGATTGGCGGGGCCGCAGTTATTCCACTTCTGGTACTCGTGCCGCACGCCCTTGAGCCGGACGCTGCTAGGCAGGGGGGTGGGCTCGGGAGTCTGAGTGGGCGTTGCACCAGGCGTGGCGGAGGGGCCGGGAGTCGCGGAGGGTGGATTCGGGCTGGGTGTGGGACTGAGCGCAGCCAGGGTCTCCTGGACCATGGCTGCGATGGTTGGGTTGGGGGTAAACACAGCTTCCTCTGGAGGGGACAGAGCGTACTGGAGTTCGGCGCGCCATTGCGAAACCCGCCAGCCCAGGCGTTCATACACCGGCGGTAAGCGGTAGACAAAGGCGCCCAACAGGATACAGAGCCCAAGGAGCAAGAAAAGGCCCGTCAGGAAGAACGGGCGGCTTCTGAACATGGCGGGATTATAACCGAGAGCGAATGGCGGGACCTGCGCGGGGTCAGTCGTCGCGGCGGATGATCTGGTTGCGTTCCGGGCCGACCGAGATGAACGCAGCCGGCGCGCCGGCCAGCGTCTCGACCTTGCTCACATAAACCCGGGCCTCGGCAGGAAGCTCCTCCCAGCGATTCACCGCGGTCAGGTCCATCTCCCAGCCAGGAAGCTCCTCATATTGGGGGGAGAAGCTCTCCAAGTGCGAGGGCCCATCGGGCAGGCGCTCCAAGGAGCCGCCTGCCCATTCGTAGGCTGTGCAAACCTTGAGAGGGTGGATACCGCTTAGGATATCCAGCTTGGTAAGCGCCAGGGCAGTGAAGCCATTGATGCGCTGCGCATAGCGGAGTAAGACCCCATCGAGCCAACCACAGCGCCTCGGACGGCCGGTGGTCACGCCGAACTCATCCCAGGGTTGCTCGCCGGTGCCGCGGAACCTTTCGGCGGTTTCGCCCTCGACCTCGGTTGGGAACGGTCCTTCACCTACGCGGGTCTGGAAGGCCTTTACCACCCCCAGAATACGCCGCAGATGTCCCGCACCCAGGCCCAATCCGAGCAGGGCGCCCGCGGTCGTGGGATGCGAGCTGGTCACATAGGGGTATGTGCCGTGATCCACGTCGAGCAGGGTGCCTTGGGCCCCTTCCCCGAGGATCAGTTTGCCATCTACCAACGATTGCTCCAGGAAAGCGCCGACCTCGGTGATGTAGGGCCGCAACCGGTCTGCATAGCCCATATAGGCCTCGAGCTCGGCGTCGATGTCGAGGCCCTCTTGATGATAGAAAGTCTCCAGCAATTCGGAGGCAAAGACCAGGTGTGCCCGCAGCTCTGCCTGGAAAGTTTGTGGATCCAGCATGGTTCCGGCGCGCAGGCCGCGGCGGGCTGCCCGGTCGGTATAGGCAGGCCCAATCCCGCGACGGGTAGTGCCGAGAGCCCTGCCGGCTCGGCGGGCCTCCTCGGCGCCATCCAACCGGCGATGGGCGGCGGTGATGAGGTGTGCGGCGGGGGAAATCCGCACCCGGGCGGGCGTCGTCTCCAGCCCCAGCGCGTTGAGGTGGTCCAGTTCTTCAACTAGTGTGGCGGGATTGATGGCCATCCCAGGGCCCAGGATTGCTACGGTATGCTCGTAGAGGATACCCGAGGGTACCAGGTGGAGCTGGAAGGTCTGCTCTCCAACGGTGACGGTATGACCGGCGTTGTCTCCTCCGTTGAAACGGGCGACGATGTCCGCCTCGGCGGCCAGCAGGTCGGTAACCCTGCCCTTGCCCTCATCGCCCCACTGGGCTCCGATGATCAGATCTATAGGCATAGACCACCCCACGCGAGTATAGCACAGGCTGCCCAGGGAAGGATCCCGCTACTCGCGAGCCGTCAAAGCCGCTATAATCCAGCCGAGGAATATAGCCATGGGTGTTGGATCACGCCCTCTCCGTCAACCGATCGTCTTGGCAAGCGTTTGCGCCCTCGGGCTGGCCCTGATGGGTGTGGTTTGGGTGTTGGGGGTGGAAGGCGCAAGTCATTCACCCAAACAGCCGACGCCCTTCCCCACGCCCACGCCGGGGCCCGATGGTCGCATCATCTACATTGCCCAGGAGGGGGATTCGCTCTGGCGCATCGCAGCCATTGCGGGCTTGAGCCTGGAGGAGCTGATGGCCATGAACGGCATCCAGCCCGGTGATTTCCTGACGCCGGGCACCCGGCTCGAGCTGGGAAGAGCGGGGCCGGCCGTCGTCACGGGGGAAGCCGGGGGCATAGTGGCCACGCCGACGGAAGCGGAACCCACGCCCACGCCCTCTGTTTTGACCGGCGAAATCTGCGTGTTGCTCTTTGAGGACACCAATGGCAACGGCAGGCTGGAGGATGGCGAGCAAGCCTTGGCAGGAGGCCAAATCAGTGTGGCGGATGCTTCGGGCGCCCTGGCAGGCGAGGTGTCCACCGAATCTCTGGACCTTGAGCTCAATCCAGGCGGGCATTGCTTCGAGGAACTCGCGAGTGGGGCCTATAACGTCAGTGCAGCCGTGCCTCCGGGCTACAATCCAACCACAGGCCTGAACCTCCCGGTGAGCCTGGAAGCCGGCGATGTGAAGTACCTCCAGTTCGGCGCGCAGGCGAGCTCTTCGGCAGGAGGCGGAGGGGCGGGCGAGGCCGGGGCGCGCTCCACGTTGCTGGGCGCGATCGGCGTGCTCATGCTTGTGGCGGCAGGCGGTCTGGGCTATTATGCCGCCCGCATCTCCCGCAAGAGACCGGCATCTTTGCGCTGAGAACCGCACGGCCGGTGGGCTCGGCCGGAACCGCGGCCAGGAAATGGTGCACTGAGGTATGTTCCAACGACGGCGGCGTTCGCTGAAGAGAGCACTCGAAGAAGCAGGTGATGATGAGCTGCGCTTGCTGCGCGCCGAGGTGAGCAAGCGCCAGGAACGGGTCGCCCAGCTGGAGTTCGAACTCTCCGATACGCGCGCCGACTTGGCAAGGTTCGAGCAGGAACTCGAGCGCCGGCTCGGCCCGCTTCAACAACGCCAAGCGCAACTCGAGCAGCAACTGGAGAAAGCGCGGCGGGAGGCGGCGCGGAGGGCACAATGGGGCGAGCGGCTGGATGCCGAGGAGCCGCCCATTGATGTGGAGGAGCAGTTCCGGCGCACTTGGACTCAGCGCCCCAAGGAGGCCGAGCCTCCCCAGGAGCAGCCCGTCCCGGAGGAGCTTAAGGCGGAGATGCGCAGCCTCTTCCGATTCCTGGCAAAACGCTTTCACCCCGACCTGGTCACCGACCTAAACGAAAAGCGGTGGCGGGTGAAGATCATGGCGGAGGTCAATGAGGCTTACGCCTCCCATGACCTGGCGGCGCTGCGCAAACTGGCTGAGCGTCCAGACCGCCTCGAGGAGCACCGGCCGAAGACGCGCGAGCAGCTCATCATAGAACTGCGGAGTGAAATCGCTCGCCTGGATCGCGTGATCCAATCCTTGGAGCGCAAACTGCAGGAGCTGGTTCATTCCCACACCGTGCAGCTCATGTTGGAAGTGACGATCGCGGCCAGGAGCGGCCGGGACTTGCTAGAGGAGATGGCCAAGGAACTGCGGGCGGAAATAGCTAGGTTGGAGGTTGAATTGGCAGGCCTTGGATGATCGCTGTACAGCGAGGGCCTAGGAAAGAAACGGAGCGGTCATCCCGCTCTGTCTTGCTATTGCGCCGAACCCTGCACTGCCCGCCGGCTTCAGGATGCTATGACTCCCGCAACATCTGGCGCAGGACCGTGTGCAGGATGCCGCCGTTGCGGTAGTATTCCACCTCGATGGGCGTATCCAGCCGCGCAATGGCACGGAAGGCAATAGGCTCGCCATCGGCGGTGATGGTTAACTGCTCGCCGGGAGCCAGAGAATCTTCAAGACCGGTGATATCGAAGATCTCTTCGCCGCTTAAGCCCAGTGACTCATAGCTGACGCCAGCCGGAAACTGGAGCGGGAGCACTCCCATGCCGATCAAATTAGAGCGGTGGATGCGTTCGAAGGATTCGGCCAGGACCGCCCGGACGCCGAGCAGCGAGGTCCCCTTTGCGGCCCAATCGCGAGACGACCCTGTGCCATATTCCTTCCCCGCGATCACGATCAGCGGAACGCCTTCCTGACGATATTTCATCGCCGCATCGTAGATGCTCATGCGCTCTCCGTCCGGAAAATGGCGCGTCAGCCCGCCCTCGACGCCCGGCACCAGCCGGTTCTTCAAGCGGATGTTGCCGAAGGTGCCCCGAGTCATCACGCGGTCGTTCCCGCGGCGAGAGCCGAAGGAATTGAACTCGCGAGGGGGCACGCCGCGCTCGACCAGATAGCGGCCTGCAGGGCTATCCAGAGGGATGGCACCCGCGGGGGATATGTGGTCGGTGGTGACCGAGTCGCCCAGCAGTGCCAGTACCCGCGCCCCTCGGATGTCTTCCATGGGCCTCGGCTCCGGCGAAAGGTCGATGAAGAAGGGAGGCTCCTGGATATAGGTCGACTCGGGGTCCCACTCGAACAGCGCGCCGCCTGAGACCGGGATAGCGTTCCAGGTATCGTTCCCGGTGAAAACATCCTTGTAGCGCTCACGGAAAAGGCCGGGGGAAAGGGAGGCCTCGACCGCCTGGCTCACCTCCTCCGGCGAAGGCCAGAGCTCGCGCAGGTAGACCGGATTCCCCTGGGCATCGCGGCCGAGCGGCTCTTGGATCAGATCGACGGCCAGGGTGCCTGCCAGCGCGTAGGCTATAACGAGTGGAGGCGAGGCGAGGTAATTGGCACGCACATGGGGGTTGATGCGCCCCTCGAAATTGCGGTTGCCCGACAGAACCGCGGCGGCTACCAGGTCGGCCTCGCCGATGGTCTTCACCATTTCCCCAGGCAGTGGGCCAGAGTTACCAATGCAGGTGGTGCATCCATATCCGACCACATGGAACCCGAGGGTCGCGAGCGGCTCGAGCAGCCCCGCCTTCTGGAGATACTCGGTGACCACGCGTGAGCCCGGCGCAAGGCTGGTTTTCACATAGGGGGCCACCCGCAGGCCGCGTTCGACGGCTTTCTTGGCCAACAAGCCGGCGCCCACCATCACAGAGGGGTTAGAAGTGTTGGTGCAAGATGTGATTGCCGCAATGACCACCGCGCCGTGGCCGATCTCGATCTCATGGCCGTTGGCGCGCAGACGGGCTCTCCTGGCGAGATCCTCTTGAGCAAGACCGTAGCCGCCCTCTTGCATAGGCTTCCGCAGGCTGGTCTGGAAGGCCGATTTCGCTGTGGATAGAGGGACGCGATCCTGTGGCCGTTTCGGGCCGGCAAGGCTGGTCTCCACCATCGAGAGGTCCAATTCGAGCAGGTCTGTGAACTCGGGGGCCGGAGACTCGGGTCGCCGGAAGAGGCGCTGCTCTTTGCAGTAGCGCTCTACCCGGTCAATAAGGGCCTCATCCCTGCCGGTGAGGCGCAAATAGCGCAGCGTCTCTTCGTCGACCGGGAAGAATCCGACCGTGGCACCGTATTCGGGCGCCATGTTGGCCAGCGTGGCGCGGTCAGCGAGGCTGAGAAACTCGAGGCCGGGCCCGCAGAATTCGACGAACTTGCCCACCACCCCATGCCGCCGAAGCAATTCGGTGAGTGTGAGCGCGAGATCAGTCGCTGTGCTGCCCTCCGGCAGAGTTCCTATAAGGCGGACCCCGACCACATCAGGAGCGAGCATCACCAATGGCTGCCCGAGCATGGCGGCTTCAGCCTCGATGCCGCCGACCCCCCAGCCAAGCACGCCCAGCCCGTTAATCATGGTTGTGTGGGAGTCGGTTCCGACAAGCGAATCCGGATAGGCCCAACGCGTCCCCTCGATTTCCTGGCTGACAACGACTTGCGCCAGGTATTCGAGATTCACTTGGTGGACGATGCCGGTGGCGGGTGGCACGACGCGGAAATGGTCGAAGGCTTCCATTCCCCAGCGCAGGAACTCATAGCGCTCGCGATTGCGCTGGAATTCCAATTCGGCATTGCGACGGAGCGCCTCCTGTGAGGCGAAGAAATCCACCTGGACGGAGTGGTCGATCACAAGATCCACGGGAACCTTGGGGTTGATGCGCTGCGGGTCTCCCCCCGCGCGGGCGAGAGCCGAGCGCATGGCAGCCAGATCGACGATGGCTGGCACGCCGGTGAAATCCTGCATGATCACGCGCGCGGGTTGAAAAGGGATTTCTGGCCGGCTCTCGGCGGCAGGCCTCCAACTCACCAGTGCTAGCAGATCCTCGGTGCGGACAACTCGGCCGTCGACCTGGCGCAGGATTGATTCCAACAGCACTCGGATCGAGAAGGGAAGAAGATCGATCTGGGCCAAGCCGGCCCGCTCCAACGCGTCGAGCCGGGCGATCGTGAAGTCACCCTCTGGGGTGTGTAATCGGCCTCGGGCTTGCAAGGGGTCGAAAGTCATGTCCCACTCCCAAACGATTCTCGCCAAAGTCTCGCCTGCAGTTTCGAGGCACATAAAAGGCATACGGGAAGGAGTATAACTGATGCCGCCGAGACGTCTTTGTCGGCGGAGCCGTCTATGCCTGACATCACTTCGGCAGAGGAGGAAGAAATGCAGGGTGGATACGGGATGGAATCCGTGGCCGAAGCCGCCCTCGCCGGGCATACTGGGCTTTCCGGACGCTGCCCGCTAGGTACGGCCGGGTAAGCCCCACGCCTGGGAGGAAAGGACGGGCTTGCAGGATGCCATCTTTGGTCTAAGATGGAAGGACCCTGCGCCGGAGCGGGTGGGGCATTGTGTGCGTAGCCTGACTGTCTTTAAGACAGCGCCATTGAATGACGGGGAATGGAGCAAGAACGGTTGGAAGGTTTGTCGATCGAGCAAGAGAAGACCGGTCTGCTGCTTGAAGTACGGGGGGCCATCCTGCGCGGCATGGATCCCCTTGACATCGGGCAAAGTGTGTGCGAGTTGATCGCCGCCTGCGCACCTATGCGGGCTGCGTGGTTTCTATGGGAAGGAGCACCTCCGGCCAAGAAAGATCTTGCTGCCGTCGCGTCCGGGGTCGAAGTCTCTAAGCCCTTGCGACTCAAGTTCGAGCGCTGGGAGGGGTACGAGCGGCTGGTTGGACGTGCTTGGTCCACCCGTGCGCCTGTGTTAGGGCGCCCGGGCTGGGAATCCAGCGAACCTCTCGGAAGCCTCGTTGTGGTGCCGCTGATCCATGGTGATGAAAGGCTTGGGCGTCTGGAGATCTTCGGTGACCCCGAAGATTTGGAGGCCTGGCTTGATATCTTGGGTGAAGTAGGCCTGGATCTGTCGCTCGGCTTGGCGAGAGCCGAAGCAGCCGACCGCTATCAGAAGACGCGAAGCGAGATGGACGCGATCCGCCGTCTGGCGGGCGATATCATCTCGGGCCAGCCGCTCGACAATCTGCTCGAGATGATCGTGGAGCGGGCCGTAGCCTTGATCGGCGGATATGGGGGCGGCATGTACCTCTGCGATCATAAGGCCAGAATGGCGCGCTGTGTGGTGAGCCACGGTACGGATCGCGATTATCGGGGGACCGAGCTAGCCTTCGGCGAGGGCGCCGCAGGCGTGGTAGCGGAGAGCGGCGAGCCATTGATCATCACAGACTACGCCAAGTGGGACCATCGCTCCGGGAAGCTCGAAGGTGATTCATTCTCCTCGGTCCTCAGTGCGCCCATGAAATGGCAGCGCCAGGTTACAGGCGTGATTCACATCTTGCGCGAGAAGGAGACCCCGCCTTTCACACCGGCCGATTTGGAGCTTCTCACCCTGTTTGCCGACCAGGCGGCGGTGGTGCTAGAGAACGCCCGGCTGCTTGAAGATGTGCGCATGCGCATGCGCCAATTGGACCAGCTCAACGCGCTCACACGAGCCGCGCTGGGAGCCAAGGATTTGGGCGACCTGGTGGAACGTGTCTGCGAGCATATGACCGCACTCGTGCAGGCCGCCGAGTGCCGCATGGCCTTTTTAGACTCGAGGTCTCAGGAAATTATCCCAGCCGGCGATCCATCGCAGGCAACCGCAGCAGATGCATCGCGGGTTCTGAGTGCAGATGCGATTAGCCTATTGATGGAGGCGCTGAGCACCGAAGCCCCGATGGTCCGGGGAGGCAGGGATTCCGCCAATGTGCTGGGGGGGACATCCATGGTTGCCTTGCCGTTGATTGCAGGCAGCGAGAATCTGGGCGGCCTGCTTCTCGCATTCGAGGGCCGCCGCATGCTTACGCAGCATGAGTTGGCGCTTTGTGAGCAAGCGGCCGGGCAGGTGGCCCTGGCGCTGGCAAAGATGCAGGCGCTGGAAGGCGAACGCCGGCGCAGCCGGGAATTGGAGGCCGTGCGAGAAGCCAGCTTGAGCGTCACCTCCAACCTCGAGCTGGAGACCGTGTTCGATTCCATTCTGGCCAGCGCGCTTAAGCTTGTGGCCGCGGATGATGCGCATATCTTCCTTTATGAAGGGGGCAAGCTCAGCTTTGGAGCGGCGCAATGGGCGGCGGGGGTGCAGGGAGAGCCCTATAGGGAGCCCCGGGAGGATGGCCTCACCTATTTAGTCGCCCGAAGCGGCGAGGCCATGGTCATTCCGAATGTAAATGAACATCCCTTGTTCACGGAATGGAAATGGGGCGGAGCCATCGTAGGGCTTCCCTTGAAGATAGGTGAGCGCGTGGTAGGGGTCATGAACGTGGCCATGCTGCGACCGCATGTCTTCGATGATGCCGAATTGCGGGCCATGCGGTTGCTGGCCGACCAGGCGGCCATCATGATCCAGAACGCACGTCTGTTCGAGAATGTCGTGCGCGAACAGCGCCACATCCAATTGGTCTACGACGTGGCGCAAGAATTGGTGGATGTGCTGACACCCGATGAGATCTTGGAACGAGCAGTCACGCTGACAGTCAAACACCTTGGGGCGCATGCAGGAGAGGTCGTTCTGGTCGGCCCAGACGGCAGGCAACTGATCCCCTTCGCTTCCATCCGCAAGGATGGGATTACGCTGAGCGAACTCCAAACGCGGTTCGATCTTTCCATGGGCCATGGCCTGATAGGTTGGGTGGCGGAGAACCGCCTCCCCGCGCTGGTGAAAGATGTGCGCGAGGATGAGCGCTGGGTAGTGATCCCCGGCGTAGACGAGGAGATGCGCTCCGCGCTTTGCGCGCCGGTGATCTCCGAGGACCGCATTCTGGGTGTTTTCGCGCTATTCCATCGCCAAGCTGGGGCCTTTGAAGAGGATCACCAGGAACTGCTTGCATCCATCGCGCACCAGGTCAGCTTGGCGCTTGCCAACGCCCATCGCTATGAGGCACTGGAGCGTCGTCTAGCCGAGATGGCGGCGGTGAGGCAAGTGGTCCAGGTTGTGAACCGGCGGTTGGAGATGCAGCCGCTGCTGGAGGAGATCGTCCACCAGGTCGGCGAGGTCCTGGGTTATCCCATCGTCGAAGTATACCTTGTCGAAGAGAACGATCTGGTGCTGAGGGCGGGGCATGGCGGCCCGCTGGATCTGGGGGTCCGCTATGGCATGGAGGAAGGGATCCTAGGGCGCGTGATGCGAAGCGGAGAGCCGGCCCTGGTTCCCGACGCGTCGGCCGATCCGGATTACATTCCTGGGACGCCGGAGACCCGCACGGAGATCGTCGTTCCCATGCGGAAGGGCGAGGTGGTAGTGGGCGTGCTGAACGTCGAATCTCCCAACCCTGGCGATCTCAGCGAGGATGATTTGCGGCTGCTTATGCTGCTTGCCGATCAAATCTCAGTTGCCATCGAGAACGCAGCCCTCTATGAGCGATTGCGAACGCACGCGGATGAGTTGGAGGGCGTGGTCCAGGAGCGCACGGCGGAGCTCGCCGAGGCCCTGGTCAAGGCCCAAGCCGCGGATCGCCTGAAGACCCAATTCGTTTCTGATGTCTCCCATGAGCTGCGCACACCTCTGAGCAATATCCGCCTCTACCTGGATCTTATCCGGAAAGGGCGCGAGGAACGCTTCGAGAGCTATCTGCAAACCCTGGACAGGGAGACGAACCGGCTTTCATCCTTGATCGAAGACCTGCTAGCCATCTCGCGTCTGGACGCGGGCACGGCCATCCCCTCGCCGGTTGCGTTGGATATCAACTCTCTCGCGCGGGGGCTGGTGGAGGATCGCCGCAGGCTGTTTGCCGGCCGAGACCTGAAGCTGCGATTATCGCTGGATGCCAAGCTGCCTACCGTGCAAGCGGATGCAAAGATGATTTCGCAAGTCGTGGCGAACCTGATGACCAACGCCCTCAACTATACGCCTGCGGGTGGCAGAGTAACCATATCAACGGCACCCCGGTGGGATGAGGGCGGCCGCGCCTGGGTCACACTAACGGTCGAGGATAATGGATTGGGCATCCCCCGGGAAGAGCAGGATCGGATATTCGACCGCTTCTATCGCGGTGAGGCCAGCCGGAGCATGGGGACGCCTGGAACGGGCCTGGGTCTGTCCATATGCAGGGAGATCCTGGAGCGGCATGGGGGACGGATAACCCTCAAGAGCCAGCCCGGAAAGGGAAGCCAATTCACCATGTGGCTGCCCGTATAGCGGCGCCCTCATTCAACTGCGTGGCTCGAGCCCCAGAGCCTTGTAGATTACCTCAAGCCGGACGTTTTCCTTCACCAATCGAATGAAAGTCTCCAGCTTTTCGGGTTGACCCAGGCGGGTCTTGCCATGGGCCTGTTCGATGCGGTTCACAGTCTCCATCGTGTTGTCCTTGACCAACAGGATGGGAACGTTCAGGGCTTCGGCTTGTTTTATGATGAGCGGACTGGGGCGCAGATTGCCGGTCAGGATCAGAACCACAGTGGAAGTTTCGAGGGCAGCAAGCTGGATGTCAGTGCGGTCGCCGCCGGTGATGACGGCCTTTTTTTGGTAGCGGCGGAAGCGCTTGAGGGCCGCCTCGGCGGTCATGGCCCCCACGGTGAGCGTCTCCGCCAACGCATCAGAGTCCATGTTCTTTGTGAGCACCTCGGCATCGAGCAGTTCGGCCAATTCCCCGACACTGAGCGCGGAGAGGCGCGGCATGCTGGGAAGGGTTCCCAAGACAGGGATGCCCTTGGCCTCGAGATAGGGCCTGGCGTACTCCTGGATGAACTCGCCATCCTCTGCGGGAACGCGGTTAATGAGGATGCCCATGAGTTGGTCGCCGAGGCGGAAGCGGGCGGTGAGCGCGTCGTCCACCAAGCACATCTCGCCCCGGTAGGGCACGATCACGATGGCAGGGGCTCCAAGTTCGCCTGCGACCTGCAGATTGGATAGGCCCATGGCATAGCCCTCGCGGAGGCTGGCCCCGCCCTCGAGCAAGAGCACATCCTTGCCCTCCCCGGCCTTTGCGGCGGCGGCCTCGATCCTCGCCATCAGGTCTTCCTCGCCATCGCCCTTCAGGCGGCTACGGAGGGCCTGGCGGGTCACAATCACGGGCGCGGCCTCGATGGGATCTCCCGGAAGGCCCAGCGAGGTATGCACGAAGAAGGCGTCCTCATCAGCGAGCCGGCCGTCCTCTGTGCGCCAAGGTTGAGTGCTCACGGGTTTGAGGTATCCCACCGAGTAGCCGTCTTCCTGGAATTGGCATCCCAGGGCAAGACAGACGGCAGTTTTGCCGGCGTGTGGCTCGATAGAGGTAATATAGAGTGCTTTCATGGCCCACTCCCTGTGTCTAGATTCGCGGAGGTATGCGCCGCAGAGGGCGGGCGCAAGATCAGGCGCATGTCCAGGGCGATGCCTCCCTGCCCCTCCTCATACACCATAAAGGGATTGATATCCAACTCAGCGATTTCCGGGAAATCGGTGACAAGCTGGCCGATGCGCAAGAGAGCCTCCAATAGGGCCTGCTTATCGACGGGCGGATTGCCACGCACGCCGTCTAGCAAGGCGCGAGTTCGGATTTCGCTCAGCATGGCCTGGGCCTCCTGCCGCGAAAAGGGGGCCACCCGGAAGGTCACGTCCTTGAGGATCTCGACGTAGATGCCGCCCAGGCCGAATGTCACCAGGGGGCCGAACTGCGGGTCTCGATTCATGCCGATCAGGATTTCGAGACCCTGTGGCACCATCTTCTGCACCAGACAGCCCCACAGCCGGGCTTCAGGCAAGTACCGCTGGGCCCTGTACGTGATCAGATCGAAGGCATCGCGCACATCGGCGGGGCTTTCCAAGCCTACGCGCACGCCGCCCACATCGGTCTTGTGGAGGATGTCCGGTGAGGCCACCTTCAGTACCACGGGGTAGCCGATGCGACCAGCGATCTCCACAGCCTCTTCGGGTGTGGAGGCAAGCTCCGATTCGGGGATGGCCAATCCATAGGCCTGCAGGATGGCACGCGCTTCGGCGTCTCCGATAGCCACACGGCCCTGGCTCAAGACTTCATCGAAGATGGCGCGCACAGCAGCCTGGTCGGTGTCGAATCGTTCGTAGGTGGGAGTCGGCTCTTGCCGATAGCGGCGGTATCGGCTCATGGCGGCGAAGACCTGCGCGGCTCGCTCGGGGAAGCCGAAGTTCGGAACTCGATAACGCTCCAAGATGCGTGTGCCCT
The DNA here is from genome assembly GCA_964492745.1 of uncultured Anaerolineaceae bacterium. Taxonomy (GTDB): domain Bacteria; phylum Chloroflexota; class Anaerolineae; order Anaerolineales; family E44-bin32; genus E44-bin32. Next base: position 79,253 of record CAZBLT010000003.1, on the reverse strand, counting down.
CTTCGACCCGCGCCTCGCCCATGAAGCAGGCTATGACCGGTACATCCGCCTTCCGTGCCAGCTCACCGATGACTTCTGCCGTCTCAGGGATTTCCGTCATCGCCTGGGGAGTCAGGATAACCAGGACGCCATCGACATGCGGGTCGGCGAGAACCCGTTCAAGCGCGAAGCGGTAGCGATCCGCCCGCGCATCCCCGAGCACGTCCACGGGGTTGGCGGCGCTGGCGGCATCTGGCAGGAATTGCTCCAGGGCTTGGATACACTCGACATCGAATCGGGCCAGTTGCAGGTCTGCCTGCTCGAGGGCGTCGGTGGCCAGGATACCCGGGCCGCCTGCGTTGGTGATGATGGCGATGCGATCGCCTTGCAAAGGGGGCAGGTAGGCAAAGGCGAGAGCGTAGTCGAAGAGATCCTGGAGTGAACCGGCACGCACCACGCCGGCCTGACGGAAGGCGGCTTCATAGGCCTGCTCCGAGCCGGCCAACGAGCCTGTGTGCGAGCTCACGGCGCGCGAGCCCGCTTGTGTGACCCCGGATTTGAGCACCACGATCGGTTTGTGTTTCGAAACCTGGCGTGCGACCCGGATGAATTCCTGGCCATCCGGCAGGCCTTCGATGTAGCACAGGATGACCTTCGAAGTTTCATCATCGGCCCAGGCGCGGAGAAGATCGACCTCGTCGACGTCGGCCTTGTTGCCGAGCGAGACGAATTTGGATAGACCCAAACGGCCGGCTTGGGCCCAGTCCAGGATGGCCGTCCCCAGTGCCCCGGATTGGGACATGAATGCCATGGGGCCTTGGGGGGGCATGCCGGCGGAGAAGGAGGCATTCAGGGGCGTGAAGGTGTCGATCACGCCCAGGCAATTGGGTCCGATCAGGCGCAGCCCATAGGATCGCGCGATCTCGACCAATTCGCGTTCGCGCTCGAGGCCCTCCATGCCAGCCTCTCGGAAACCGGCGCTGATGACGATGACGGATTGGATTCCCTTTTCGCCGCAGATGCGAAGGGCCTGGGGCACGTGTGGATACGGGATGACGATGATCGCCAGGTCGATGGAATCTTCTACATCCAGGACGCTGGGGTAGGCCTTTAGTCCCAGGATCTCACTGGCATTGGGGTTGATGGGGTAGATCGCGCGCCCATCCTGAAGGAAGCCGCCATCGATCAAGTTGGCGACGACCGCGTGCCCCAGCTTTGTGGCGTTGGTTGAGGCACCGATCACGGCGACCGATTGGGGCTGGAAGAAGGCTTCGATCGTCACGGAGTTTCTCCGGGCGTTTTCATGCTCAGCAAGTGTACCTCGCTTGGGAGGGAAGCCCAATGACAAGGCTCATGCCCCTTGGCTGCCGAATGTCGCCCATGATGCTAACGCGTGCCGCCCCATCCATTGGCTATGTGCCCACGCGCAAGGCGGCCGCCACCGGCGCATAGCTGTAGCGGTGGATAGCGCAGGGCCCTAAATCTTGAAGTGCGCGCCGGTGCTCGGGCGTGCCATAGCCCTTATGCTGCCCGAAGCCGTAGCCGGGGTAGGCCCTGCCCAAATCCGCCATGACGCGGTCGCGGTGGACTTTGGCCAAGATGGAGGCGGCAGCGATGCTAAGCGAGCGGGCATCGCCATGGGGGAGAGCCGTTTGGGGTGTTGAAACCTCGGGAAGAACGAGATGATCGAGCAGCAAGTAGCGCGGTTCGATCTCGAGGGCCTGCAAGGCCCGGCGCATGGCGATGCGTGTGGCGCGAAGCAGGCCTGTGCGGTCGATCTCGCCCGCATCAGCCTTGCCCAGGCCCCACCCGAGGGCTTTGCGCTGGATGCAGGAGCAAGCGCGCTCGCGTTGTCGGGCTGTCAGCAATTTGGAATCATGGATTCCGTTGAGGCTATGCAGGAGATTGGGTTCATCCACCGGCAGTATCACGGCCGCGGCCACCACAGGTCCGGCCCAGGCGCCGCGGCCGGCCTCGTCGAGTCCGGCGATGAGGCTGAAGCCGGCCTCAAGCAGCCCTCGTTCCAGATGCAGGTCAGGTGGAGAGTGTCTTGCCATGCAGGTCTCCGTAGTATCCCCGCCTGGCCCTGGCTCGGATGCGAAACAAGTCCAGGAGCATCGTCAAGGAGTCGCGCCAGAGGCGGATGCGGCTGCCCGGGTTGTAATACCAGGGGATGGGAACCTCGATGATGCGGTACCCTCGCTTCTGCGCGATGTAGAGCACCTCCACATCGAAGGTCCAGCCATCCAGGGTCTGGATTCGAAAGAGGTCCTTGGCCACGGGTGCACGGAAAGACTTGAACCCGCACTGAGTATCCTGGATCCCTGGAAGGGCGATCCAGCGCACGAGCAGGTTGAAGGTCCTCCCAATGAAATGGCGGTAGGCGGGCTCGCCGTAGCGCACCGCGCCGGGGACCTCCCGCGAAGCAATGGCGATATCGTAGGCCGGAGCCTGCGGGGGCAGGAACCGGTTGACTTCGGCGATAGGCATGGAGAGATCGGCGTCGCAGATGAAGCGGTATTCGCCCGTGGCCTTTAGCATTCCGCGGCGCACGGCCAAACCCTTGCCGGCGCGAGGCTCGTGCAAGGCATGGACTTTATCGTGCCTTGCAGCAAAGTCGCAGGCTATACCATAAGTGGCGTCCTGGCTGCCATTCTCAACCACAAGCACTTCGGCTTCATAGGGCTGCGAGTGTAAGAAATCCAGGATCGCTTCCAGGCTGGCGGGGAGACGTTGCTCTTCGTTGTGAGCGGGAATGATAATGGACAAGAGTGGGGGCAATAGTCTCTCCCTGGGTGCCGCCGCAGGCTAATAGACGCTGTAGGCGAGGAAGTAGATTAGGAAGATGCCCAAGACAAGCAGCTCTAAGAAAGCCATCGTTGCGAGCAGGATCCATTGGCGGCGAGAAAGCGCCAGCGGTCCTTTGCGGATGGCGCGTGGGCGTCGAGGAACGAGCGCCGGAGCCTGTTCGGCAGTGAGCACATCTTTCTCGGCTGCCGTAGGTTCGGGCAGATCGATAGGCGCATCGGGGCGGGGCGCAGACGGCTCGGGGGGCGCCGCGGCCTGGGCCTCGGCCTCTAGCGCGGCTTCGGGGTTGGTGAGCAATTCGCTGAGGTCACGGATATCTTCCTGGTCCATAATGGGCTGGAATTGCTGCAAATTGGCGGCGAAGTGATCGATGGCGTCGGCGAGCACAATGTGGACGCGGGCGTTGAGCGAGTCCACGTGTGTGCGCGGGTTGGTGAAGATAAGCACAGGCTCTACTTCAGGGATTTCGTATCCCCGGTCACGCAAGAAATTGAAGAGTTGCTGGGCCATACTGGTGACACGCGTCTGAAGGTTGGGCCGGGCAGTCGAAAAGCGCCGTGAGCGCCCGCCGCCAAACTTCAGCCAATCCTCCCCCTTAGCGCGGTAGACACCTTTCAGCCGGCTCGGGAGAATCACTCGCACGCCCTGCGGGCTAAGCAGAATCATGGGGATGGTGAGTGCGAATCCGGGAAGGGTGGCATTCATGATGGCCACATGCTCGCGACCGAGGGACTTGTCCAGGCGGGCGAACGCTTCATCCTGAGCCTGCATCTCGGCGTACCAGGAAGGCCCGAATTGGAGCATGCCTCGGATGCGGTTTTCGAGCGATATGCTGCCGTCTTCATCGCGGAACGGTGAACAATCTTTGCGTCGCATGGCGCTGCCTTCCTGACCGGTTGCGCAGGGTTGAATTCTCTCTGGCAGGTGGCCTGTTTCGAGATCAGGACTTGCAACCCTCACCGGCTCATTATAAGACAGACAACGGCAGGGACAAATCCCGCCCCGATCCCACTTTTGTGACTATAATGCCCAGACAGGGAGTACCATGAGACTTCGTGCGTTCGCAATTGCGTTGCTGATGGCCGCGGCGACATTCATCCACGTAGGGACCGCATCCTCGAGCGAGGAGAGCCCCGCCGTCTACCTGCTCCAGGCCCGAGGACCGCTGACGCCGGCCATGGCAGAATACCTCGAACGCGGCATCCGGCGCGCGGAGCAGGAAGGGGGCACCGCGCTGATCTTCCAGCTCGACACCCCCGGTGGTTCCATCGACCTCATGAACCGCATGGTTCAACTCATCCGAGCCAGCCGGGTGCCGGTGATCGTATATATTGCGCCGCGCGGGGCCATCGCCGGGAGCGCTGGGACGGTCCTCACGCTGGCGGGGCATGCGGCCGCCATGGCGCCGGAGACGGCCATCGGAGCGGCCAGCCCGGTGGGGGCCCAGGGAGAGGATTTGAACGAGACCCTGGCTGCCAAGGAGAAGGAGATCTTGCGGGCGACGGTCCGAAGCTTGGCGGCCCGGCGCGGGGAAGAAGCAGTCGCTCTGGCGGAAGCCACAATTGAAGTGGCCAAGGCTGCCTCCGCGGATGAGGCATTTAAGGCGGGCCTGGTCGATTTCATCGCGCCTGACCTTTCGGCTCTCCTTGAGCAACTAAACGGCTTCGAAGTGAAGTTGGATGGAGGAAGGGTGCTCGATACCAGTGGCGCCAAGGTCGTGGAGGTCCCGCAGACTCTGATCGAGCAGCTGCTTCAGGTGCTCACCAACCCCAATATTGTCTTTCTGCTGATCACCATCGGCGTACAAGCTGTGCTGATTGAGATCTCAAGCCCCGGGGGGTGGGTGGCAGGGTTCATCGGAGTGGTCTGCCTTGCCCTGGGGGCCTATGGCCTGGGTGTTCTGCCGGTGAACTGGTTCGGCCTGATCTTCCTGGTTATGGCCTTCGTGCTCTTTCTGCTGGAGGTGAAGGCGCCCACCCATGGCGCCCTGGCTGCAGCGGGGATCGCCTCGTTCATTCTGGGGGCGTTGGTGCTCTTCAACTCGCCCAACACACCTTCCTTCCAGAGAGTCTCCATTCCCCTGGTCGTGGCCACAGGGCTGATCACGGCGGGGCTGTTCATCGCCATCGTGACCTTCGCAATCCGGGCGCAAAGAAGACCGCCCGCCGTGGGTGTCGAAGCGCTGATCGGCCGATGGGGGGAGGTGCGAGAGGATCTGCGGCCGTTTGGCAGTGTGCATGTGGCCGGGGAACTCTGGTCGGCAGAGAGTGTCCAGGGGTCAGAGATTCCAAAGGGCGCTCGGGTGCGCGTGGTGGGTGTGGACGGGCTGAGGCTCCGAGTGGAGACCGAGGACAAAGGGTCTGGTTGACTCGCTTCCTGCCTAAATGTACACTAGCCGACGACAGGGAAGGAGGCCACTATGACATCGTCTTCATTCCGTCTTATTGTGCGAACAGGCCCTGCGCCGGGCACGGTTTTCGATCTCACCAAGGACGTCACCATGATTGGCCGTGATGTCACCAATGAGGTTGTCCTGGGCGATGCCGAGGTTTCCAGGCAACATGCTCGCCTGACGCGTACGCCCGGGGGCTTCGTGCTCGAAGATCTCGGATCCACCAATGGGACCTTCGTGAATGGCGAGAGGTTGGTGGCGCCACGGGTGCTCAATCCTGGCGACCTGGTGGCCTTCGGCGAGAACGTGACCCTGACCTTCGATGCGGTGGCTCCCGAAGCGGCTGCGACGGTCGCCAGCACTGCGGCCAAGGCCGAACCTGCCCCGCCGGCTGCCGAGGTTGCACCCGCGCCAGCACCAAAGCTTTCCCAGGCTCCCCAAGCGGCCCCGGCCGCCGCGGCGGCGCCCGCAGTTGAAAAAAGGCGCCGATCTCCCTGGCTCCTGGCTGGGATCGGTTGCTTCGTGCTTGTGTTGGCCTGCGGGGGTTTCCTCTGGTTCATGGATGCTTTCTATCCCGAGATTCTTTACGCGCCCCTGCGCATTTTCGGCTTCTACTAGGCCATCGGCCGACTGCCCTGCCCACGTCGTGGAGCGGCGCTCAGCGCCGCTCTTTGTCTTCATGGCAAGAAGAGGTCGCTAGGGAGGGCGGCCTGGCTCTCGGTGAACGGCGGATATCCAGCTTTATTGACGAGCTCGAGGCGTGCTGGAAGCGTTTGAGGCGAGCGGACAGCCTTGGATGGTCTTGGAACCTGCGGGAATTCCGTCGAGCGCAGATTGTGACCTTTTGGCCCCTAAGGCATCCAACAAGAATACCCAATCAGGAGGTTCGTATTCTATGGAGATGGAAATTCATTTCCCAGGCGGGGCCAGGGTCGACGCGCGCTTTGGCCCCTATACTGTCAAAACCGATCAACCGCCGATAGGGGGCGGCGAGGGATCCGCACCCACGCCCTTCGCCACATTCCTGGCTTCGGTGGGGACCTGTGCAGGCATCTATGTGCTGGGTTTTCTACGGCAACGGGGGATCTCGACCGAGGGCGTGCGCTTGATCCAACGTGTATCGGCCGATCCCTCCAGTGGGATGGTCCGTGAGATCGAACTGGAGATTCAGGTTCCGCCGCATATCCCCCCGCAATACCGGGAGGCATTGGTCCGGGCAGCCGAGCTTTGCGCGGTAAAGAAGCACTTTGAACGGCCCCCGAGCTTTGCCATCCATGCCCAGGTGGTGGAGCCTTCCCTGAGCTAACCCCCATGAGGGGGAATGCCTTTGGCGCTTCAATAGCTTGCGGAGGCACATTCAGGCGAACAGAGAATAGATTCGCCAAGCTGGGCTACAATGAGGGGCGGAGGCTGATGCGATGCGCAGGCTGACCGCCCTTCTTCTATTGCTGGGTCTGATAGGCTTGTCTTCCTGCAAGGCGGCGCTACCTGCCGAGAGGGAGCCTGTTGACCGGCCAGCTGCCTCGGAGGAGGCCGCTCCGACCGCCGACCCCTTCGCCGAAGCCCGTGCGCGCATGGTCGAACAGGGGATCGTTGGCTATGGGATCGAATCCGAGGCGGTGATCGAGGCCATGCTAAGGGTTCCCCGCCACGCCTTCGTGCCTGAAGCGTATCTCTCGCAGGCCTATGACAACCACCCCTTGCCGATTGGGTATGGGCAGACCATCTCGCAACCCTATATCGTTGCGCTGATGAGCCAGGAATTGGGGGTTGGGAGCGGGGATAAAGTGTTGGAAATCGGCACCGGATCGGGCTATCAGGCCGCGATTATGGCCGAGATGGGAGCTCAAGTCTACACGATGGAGATCATCGAGCCCCTGGCCAGGCAAGCCGAGGGGCGCCTCAAGGCGCTGGGCTATGAGGTTATCCGAGTTAGGAACGCCGATGGCTATTTCGGATGGCCGGAGGAAGCACCCTTCGATGGGATCATTGTCACGGCTGCTCCAGACCATGTGCCCCAGCCGCTGCTGGAACAATTGAAGGTGGGGGCAACGATGGTCATACCTGTCGGGCCTGTAGGTGGGATCCAGGAACTCTGGAAGATCACGAGACTCTCCGAAGATGAGTTCCAATCCGTAAGCCTCGGAGGGGTGCGCTTTGTCCCCCTGACCCGAGCGAACGGGTGAGCAGGTGAGCGAAACGACCACCCAGGAAAGGCGGGTGTGGTCGTCAATGCCGGGCGTGAGGTAGAAAGCCGGAAGAAAGCCAGGCCAGTAGGTAGGCTGCCAGGCCCGCGACAAGCGTTGCCCGGAACCCCCAAGCTATTGCGAGAATCGCCGCGATCACCCCACTGATGCCCGACAGGGATCCGTTGATGGCCCAGGCCCAAGGGATCCACCCGGGCGAGGTGGCCTCCAGCTTTCGCAGACCCGCCGCAAAGGGGATCCCCATCAGGACACCCAATGGCAAGATCCATGCGAATGTGAGCAGCCACCGAACCGGCAGGCTGGCCGGGAGGACAGCGCGGCTGAGCGGCCCTGCCGCCACGATGGTCGAAAACAGGAGCAGGCAGAGACAGGGAAGCGCCCTTTGAAGGCGGATGCGGGGGGAGAGCAGGCTGCCGAGGCCGGAGGCCAGCAGCAACGCCACGAGCACGTTGGCCAGGGCTAGGGCTGGGCGATCGAGAATCAGGGTCGATATCTGGATGAGCGGAATCTCAATCAGCAAATATCCCGCGCCGAGCCCGGCGAAGTAGAGTAAAGGCATGACGCCTGGAGGGCTCAGCCTCTCGCGGCGACGGCGGAGCACGGCGGGGATGAGGACCATCGGAACGGCTGCCAGGACCATGAGCGCTAGCAATGCCAAGAGAACCAGGTATCCGCTGCCGCCGAAGGGCTGCCACCGGGTGCCGAGTTGGGCAAGGAGTTCGCGGGTTTGGCCCCAGCGGAAAAAGTGGAAGAAGTAGGGCCGGAGATCAGACGGTGGACGCAGGTCGAAGGGATAGGCGGTGATGGTGGCCTCGGGATCCTCGAGCAGAGCCATGAATAGCCGGTGGTAGACAGGCTCGGGGAGAATGTTGAAGCGGTTGACTTCATCTGGCTGGAGGCCGGGCAATGCAAGCGCGTCATAGCCGCCGGATCTAAGAAAGGCGCGCACGCTCGCAAGCTCCTGATCATTGAAGGGCTGGCGCGCGGCCAGGATAGTAACTGTCCGCATGCCCCTGAAGGCGATCAGATGCTCCTCAAACTCTGCGATGCCCTCGGCCCGCAAGGCGGTCATCAGCGTGACCCAGGCGCGGGCCGATTCGCTGGGAGGGGTTCCGATCCAGCGAGTCATCACCAACAGCCCATCCGGATCGAGCCTCCGCCATGCTGCCTGGAAGGCTTCCACGGTCAGCAAATAGTCCTCGGACAGGCTGAACGCGCCAGAAGTAATCGGGCGGAAGCTATCGCTAAGTGCAAACTCAATCAGGTGGTATGGCTCTCCTGCCTGCGCCAAGACGCCACGTGCGGCTCGCGGGATCCAGTGAAGCCTTGGGTGGGTGGCGAGATCTTCGCTGAAGGATGCATAAGGGTCCTTAAGAACGTGCAGGATCAGGGGATCTTCCACGGGAAGATGCACCTCGATTCCCGGGTTCGTCAGCGCCAGCAAAGGGGCCAACCCAGCTCCGGCATCGAGGATCAATGCCCGGCCGTTGGGGCGGAGCTGGTAGGCGATGTGAGGCGGCATGGCCGCGGCTAATGTAGCCGTACGGGGATCTTCGGGGGCCGCGCGGGTTATGGGCAGTGGTCCGTCGCCGTCAACAAAGAGCCCGGCCTGTTCGGGCAGCTCCAAACCCGTCTGCAGGCTGAGGCCCGGGAAGATATGAATGCTGGGGCCCTCAAGGACGTCGACCCGCGTCGAGGCGCTCCAGCGTGTGAAGGTATGGCGGGCGCCGAGTGCGAGGTGGGCGATCTCCAGCGGTTTGTAAGGGGAGAGGCGGAACTGGAGAGGCCTGAGAGGCAAGGCGAAGCAGGTGAGCAGGATGAGGCCGCCAGCGAGATGCGCAAGACGGGCGCGAGATCTCGGCAGAAAGGCCGCGGTGCCTGCCAAGCCCAGGGCGATGGACAGGCCAAAGGCCGCCTCACCGCTTCGGATCTGCATGGCGAGAAGGGCCAGCGGTCCACCCAGAGCAGCACCCATCAGATTGGCTGCATAGGGTTGATGAAGCCTCTCCCCGGCCGCGGCCATCGCCGCCGCGGCGGTCCATCCTGCGAACAGAAAGGGGGCGCCCGCTGTCAGAAAGTACATTCCCAGGATAACCACTTGCCGGCGGTCCCAGGCAACGCTGTACGAATCGAAGGGCAGGTAGAGCAGAACGGTGTAGGCAGCAAGGGCGCTGAAGCTGAAGGCCAGCGCCAGATTCCAGGGCTTCGGGCCATGTGGCCGAATCGAGAGAGCAAGGCCGCTGGCGGCAAACCCCATCACTGCCATGCTCACAACCAGAAAGGCAAAATGATGGAATTGCTGGATGGCGAAGAGGCGAGTGAGGGTAACCTCATAGGCGAGGCTGGCCGCGGATACCAGCGCAAGCCCCACAACAGTTCGATCTCGAGGGAGGGAATGGGTTGAGCCCATCGCTGTCCATGATTGTACAGCCAGCGACGGAGTTGGGCGCAAGACCCCTTCGGATGGGATACTCGTGTTAGACTTCGGGACAATTAGGAGGGGTGGCTACAAGGGGAGATCGCTACTCCGAGCCAGGGGATACCGAAGGGTGGACATGGCCATGCGAAGGACACTTGGATGGGCGGGGATCCTGCTGGGCGCGATCTTGCTGGGGGCCTGCACTCCGGTTGCTGGATTCCAGAGCGATCTCCGAACGCCCAGCCCCGAAGGCCTGCGCATGCCCGGCTTGACACCCCCGGCAATCCCAAGCCCGGGGCTGCCTTCAACCGTTTTGCCCTCCGGCACTCCGGAGGCCACAGGCCCCACATCCTTGCCAGGACCCCGTGTCGCCTTGTGCGATGAGCGCGGTGGGCGGGTGGAGCGTAGGCGCTACGACAGCCGGCTCGTGGGCGCCTGGATCCCGGTCCATCTCTATCTACCTCCCTGCTACGCAGAGCGGGCAGAACCCTACCCGGTATTGTTCCTCTTCCATGGCAAGCCTCAGGATGAGCGCCATTGGCAGTTATTGGGGATCATCGACCTGGTAGAGGAAGGCCTTCAGGAAGGAAACATTCCTCCGCTGATCCTGGTCATGCCATACCTGCCCGAGCCGTTGTTCTCGGGCACGGATGGTGGTCCGGGTTCGTATGAGCAAGAATTCTTTGCGGCGTTACTTCCCTTTGTGGAGTCGGACTACTTGGTATCCACCGACCGGGAGCGACGCGCCCTGGTAGGTATTTCGCGCGGGGCGGTTTGGGCGCTTGAGATAGGGTTGCGGCACCCGGGTGCATTCGGCGCGCTGGCTGCGCTCAGCCCGGCGCTGAGCCTTAACCAGGCACGCGAAGCATACGATCCAATTCGGCTGGCAGAGGGGTTGGACGATACTGCGCCAAGGATTTACCTGGGCGTTGGCGATTCGGACTCGGCGCTTATGGGGGCGAAGCAGTTACGGGACATTCTCCGCCAGGAGGGGGTTGAGTATGCTTTCTCGGTCGTCCCCGGCACGCATGATGGTACGACCTGGAAGGCGCTTCTCCCAGAAATGCTTCGCTTCGTTACCAGGGATTGGATCCCAAGCGCAAAGGAATGAAGAGAGCCGCCCATGCGCCCAAGCGCCGGGCGGCTCTGCAACGATCCTACGTCAGGCCGCTTCGCCCATGGCGGTCTCCACCTGAGGCTGTGCCGAGAAGGCCAAGCCCTCGGATCCGTGATCCACGAAGATCGTATCGCCAGGGGCGAATTCTCCAGCCAGGATCTTCAGAGCGAGTGGATCTTGAAGCTCGCGCTGGATGGTGCGCTTAAGCGGACGCGCACCGTAAACTGGGTCGTAGCCCTTTTCGGCAAGATAGTCCTTGGCTTGCTCGCTCACCTGCATCGCATACCCCTGCTCCTCCAGTCTGGCCTGCACACGCCGAAGCTGGATGTCGACGATCTGGCGCAGGTCCTGCCGGGTCAGGCGGTGGAAGATGATGACCTCGTCGATGCGGTTGAGGAACTCGGGGCGGAAGTGGCGTGTGAGCAATTGACGCACTTCCTCCTCTGTGGCCTCTGCCGAACGGGCAGGGTCGTCCCAGAGTTCGGTCCCAAGGTTACTGGTCATAATCACGACCGTATTCCGGAAGTCGACCGTGCGACCTTGGCCATCGGTCAGCCTGCCGTCGTCCAGGAGCTGCAGCAGCACATTGAACACTTCGGGATGAGCCTTCTCGATTTCATCCAGCAAGATCACGCTATAAGGCCGGCGGCGCACGGCTTCGGTCAGCTGGCCGCCCTCCTCATAGCCCACATAGCCCGGCGGAGCGCCGATCAAGCGGGAGACGGTGTGCTTCTCCTGGTATTCGCCCATGTCGATGCGCACCAGCGCCCGCTCATCGTCGAAGAGGAACTCAGCCAGCGCTCGGGCCAGCTCGGTTTTTCCAACACCGGTGGGGCCCAGGAAGATGAAGGATCCAATCGGACGATCGGGGTCCTGCAAGCCGGAGCGCGAGCGGCGAACCGCGTTGGCGATGGCCTGAACGGCCTCATCCTGTCCAACCACGCGCTGGTGAATGCGCTCCTCCATGCGGAGCAGCTTCTCCATCTCGCCTTCCAGCAATCTGGAGACGGGGATGCCGGTCCATCGTGAGACGACGGCGGCCACATCTTCGGCATCCACCTCCTCCTTCAGGAGCGGGCTGTCTCCTTGAATCTCGCGCAGGCGCTGCTCAAGCTCTGTGAGCTGCGCTTCGAGATCGTGCAGTGTGCTGTAGCGCAAGCGGGCGGCTTGTTCGAGGTCGGCCTCGCGCTCGGCCCGCTCGATCTGGTGGCGGGTTTTCTCGATCTCTTCCTTGGTGGCCCGGATCTGTGCGATGACGTCTTTCTCAGCCTGCCAGCGTGCGGTCAGGCGGGACGATTCCTCCCGGAGTTCGGCCAACTCCTGCTCAATGCGCTCCAGCCGCTCGCGGGAGGCCTTGTCCTTCTCTTTCTTCAGGGCCTCGCGCTCAATTTCAAGCTGCATGATCTGGCGGTCGACCTCATCGAGCGCCTGAGGCTTTGAGTCGATCTCGGTCCGCAGGCGCGCGGCAGCCTCATCGATCAGGTCGATGGCCTTATCGGGGAGGAAGCGGTCAGTGATGTAGCGGTGAGAGAGTGTGGCTGCGGCGATCACGGCGCTATCTTGAATGCGCACGCCGTGGTGGACTTCGTAGCGGTCTTTGAGACCACGCAGGATGCTGATGGTATCTTCAACGCCCGGCTCGGCCACGAAGACCGGCTGGAAGCGGCGTTCGAGCGCAGCATCCTTCTCGATGTACTTGCGGTATTCATCCAGGGTCGTGGCGCCGATCATATGGAGCTCGCCCCGGGCCAACATGGGTTTGAGCATGTTGCCGGCGTCCATAGCGCCCTCTGCGGCGCCGGCTCCAACGACGGTGTGCAGCTCATCCACGAAGAGGATGATCTCGCCCGCCGAGTCGGTGATTTCCTTGAGCACCGCCTTAAGACGCTCCTCGAACTCGCCCCGGTACTTGGAGCCGGCCACCAGGGCCCCGATGTCGAGTTGCACGATGCGTTTGTTCTTAAGACCTTCGGGCACATCGCCATTGACAATGCGCTGAGCGAGGCCTTCAACAATGGCGGTCTTGCCCACACCGGGCTCTCCGATGAGTGCGGGGTTGTTCTTGGTGCGTCGCGAGATCACCTGGATAACACGGCGGATCTCTTCATCGCGCCCGATCACGGGGTCCAATTTCCCCTGGCGGGCGAGCTGGGTAAGATCCCGTCCGAATTTTTCGAGGGCCTGGAAGGTATCCTCCGGCGTTGGGCTCACAACCCGTTGCGAGCCCCTGATTTCTGTCAGGACATCGAGGATCTTCTCCGGTGTAATGCCGAAGGACTTCAAGCGCTGGGCCTCCGGGCCGGAGGCCAGAGCGAGCAGTAGATGCTCGGTCGAGACATATTCGTCTTTCATGTTGGCGGCGCGAGTCTCAGCGTCCTGGAGCACGTCCGCGAGCTGCCGCGAAAGGCCAGGTTGCCCGGCACCACCATACATCTTCGGCCGGGCTGCGACCTCCTTCTCGAGATCGGCGCGCAGCATCGCCGGGCTGCCGGCGATGCGGCTGACGATCGCCGGGACGATCCCGTCCTGTTGCCGGACGAGCGCAAGCATAAGGTGCAAGGGTTCGATCGCGGGGTGCTGGTGACCCTGCGCCAGCGATTGTGCATCCAGCAGCGCTTCCTGCGCCTTCTGGGTATACCGTTCCAGATTCATCTCTACCTTCTCCTGTTTAGGGTGTTTTCTGGGGCGCGGTAGCCGGCCCCGGATGCATGAGCATCGCAGTCATTGTAGAGGGGGCATGTTGGAGCCATGTAGGAAGCCTATTAACGGAAGGTTGGCAACCTAGTTAATGGATTTCGTATATCCGATTTTCTAAACTCTAATGCGGGGCGGATAGCATGTGGGCATTCGAGGCAACCAAGTTGCGTTAACGGAGGTTCATCAGAATGGTTCGCTACTACATTGCACCGGCCGGCTACCGAGGCCTGCGGCGCGCAGAGCGCGTGGCCTTCAATGGCGGGAGGCGGCTTCCCGTGGATGTTCGCGTGGAGGATGATGCCTATGTGATCCTCGCCGATGTCCCTGGTCTGAAAGCGGAGGATCTGAAAGTCGAGATACTGGATAATGAGGTCACGCTGAGGGCCGAGGTGGAGATGACCGAGGAAGAGCCGGGTCTCTTGCTACGTGAGCGCTGCCCGCTTTCCTTCTCCCGGCGCCTGCGGCTTCCGGACCCGGTAGAGGCTGAGAAGGTAGAGGCCGAGATCGAGAACGGCGTGCTGCGAGTGCGCATTCCGAAGGTCGAGGAGGCCAGGCCGAAGCGGATCGAGATCTCAGTCCGCTGAACCGCGCCAAGGCTTGAAACGATCTCTGAGGTACAATGGGCGGCGTAAGCCGCCCATTGTATTTCTCGAAACCGCGCCGGGAGATTCCATGTTTCCACTGCGGGATACGATCCGTTCGCGATCGCTGCCGGTCGTGAACTACATCCTGATCGGCTTGAACGCGCTGGTGTTCTTGCTGCAATCCTCGCTGAGCGAACGCGGCTTCAATCTGCTCGTACGCTACTTCGGGCTCGTGCCCGCGGACTTCTCACTCCTCAGACCGATGAGCCTGCTGACGGTCTTCACCTCGATGTTCATGCACGGCAATTGGTTCCACCTGATCAGCAACATGTGGACGCTCTACATCTTCGGGGACAATGTCGAAGACCGCATGGGGCATCTGCGTTATATGGTGTTCTACCTATTGGGAGGCACGGCTGCGGCGCTGACGCATGTATTCTTCTCGCCGAAGCTGGGCGTTCCGACCGTCGGCGCGAGCGGGGCGGTGGCGGCGGTGCTGGGAGCGTACTTTGTCCTCTTCCCCGCTGCGCGGGTGGTGACCTTCATACCGTTCTTCTTCCTCCCCTGGTTCGTGGATATTCCCGCTTTCTTCTACCTGGGCATGTGGTTCTTCTCGCAATTGGCCAACGGTCTGCTCGCGAACCAGTTCATGAGCGGCATCGCCTGGTGGGCGCACATCGGGGGGTTCCTGTTCGGGATGCTCCTCGTAAGGAGGTTCATCCGCCGGCCGCGAGTGGAAATCTATTCCCATCAGGGAGAGAATTGGCCGTTCTATTAGGGCTATAATGCACTAGAACCTAGCTGGCGGGAATCCGGCCCGTCACCCGGCAGGTGGTAGCGAAAATGGAAAATGAGTTCATGCCCATAGATCCCAACACAGCCGGTTTGGAGGCCTTGGAGGCGCTACCCGGCATTGGGGAGCGCCTGGCTCAAAGGATCATCGATGCCAGGCCTTTCGCTTCGTTGGAGGAATTGGCCGACGTCCCAGGTTTGGGGGAGAGGACGCTGGCGCGCCTCCGCCCGTTCCTGACGCTGGAGTCTGCGCCTGAACCCGAGCGTATCGAGGTGGCGGTGGCAGAGAAAGAGACGTCGCCACCCGCCCCCTCCGGGTTCACCCGCACTCAGACGCTTTGGATCTCCCTGCTGACGGCGGCCATAAGCGTGATCCTGTCGCTGGCCCTCACGCTGGCCATCCTGGTAGGAGTGAACCGCACTCTAAGCGTTGCGCGCCACCCCTCCGTCCGAAACCTGGATGCAGAGGTTCGGGCGCTTGAGGTGCGCGTGGGGGAGGTTGCCTCCACGCTGCAGCGGCTGGACCAGCGGCTCAAGGCGGTGGAGGGACTCAGCGGCCGTATGACGGCTGTGGAGTCAGAAGTGCAGGCCTCCCTCGATGAGGTCAACCAGGCAGTCGAGCAGGTGCGCGCCATGGAGTCCGAAGTCGAACGCCTGCGAGATCAGGCAGCGCAGACGGTCAATTTCTTCGAAGCCCTCAGCCAGTTGCTGGCGGAGCTGCTCCTGACGGGAGGGATGAGCCCATGACGGAGGCGGACACTCAAGAGATCTCGCGCGAGCCGCAAACTCCGCAGGAAGGGGCACCCCGAGGGCCGAGCGTGGTGGCACGTGTCTTGCGCTGGGCCGCCCGGATGTTGCTGGTGGTCCTGATTGGCACGGCGCTCGGCGCTGGAATCTTCCTGGGGACGCGCAGACTCTATCGGGATCTTGTCATGCCAGTCCAGGAGTATGGGGCCAGGCTGGATGATCTCGAGGCGGCCCTCAACGCGATCGAGGCCGAGCGCCGCAGCGCAAGCCAGGCGGAGGCGGCGCGCGCGGCCGAATTCGAGGGCAGGCTTGCAGTCCAGGCGGAGCAGTTTGCCGTCTTGGAGGCAGGCCTGGAGGAGGCGAAGCGCCAGCTTGGAGAGTTGAGCGCCTCGCTGGATGATCTCTCCGAGAGAGCCACGGAGCTCGAGGGTCTTGAGAGCGAATTCGGCGCCCTCTCGGACCGGCTGGCGGCGATTGAAGAGGCATTGGAGGCCGAGGAGATCCCTGCACAGCGTATCGCACGGCAACTAGAGTTGATGCGCCTTATGGCCTTGCTTACACGCAGCCGCCTGTGGATTGAGCAGGGCAATTTTGGTCTGGCCTCGGAGGATATCCAAGCCGCGCTGGAGATTGCTGATCTCCTGTTGGGCGAGGATGGCGAGGATGAGAACAGTGCGGCCCTTCGTGGGCATCTCGCCGCCGCCCTCGAAGCCGTGTTCACTCAGCGCAATTTGGCCGAAGAGGAACTGGAGCTGAGTTGGAAGTTGCTGCTGGAGATGACCGAACAACCCTAGGGAAAGGCGCGGGATGCAAAGGCGATCCCCGGACGGTGAGGAAGAAGCCATGAACAACGAAGAATTCCCACAACAGCAAGAAGACATGTCTCCGGAAGAGGCGGTAGCGGAAGCCGTTTCGCCCGAGGCGCCGGCCGCGCCTCCGAGCTCTCGCAGGCTGCGCAAGGTCCTGCTCTGGGCGGTCTTGGTCGTGGGATTGGTTGCTATCGGAGCCGGCGCGACCTGGTATCTTCGCGTCGTCCCCCAGGACCAGGCTCTCCGCGAGCTGCGATACGACATGGCTGGCCTGCAGGAACGGGTCGAGTCGCTCCAGACTGAAGTCGAAACCTTGCGGCTCTTGAAGGAGGAGAACAGGCTTTTGAAGGCCCAGGTCGAGGAATTGGAAAATCATCAAGAGCTGCTCCAGGTGCTCGTGGATGTCAGCACCGCCCAACTCGAGATGATGCAGGAAGAGCCGGTGAAGGCGGCTGCTGCGCTGGAGGTCACGGATCAGCGCTTGGCCAGGCTCGAACACCGCCTGACGGGTGCGGCCGCCAAGACCATCGCCAGCCTTCGGGAGCGGCTGGCGCTCGCCCTTCAGGAAATCGAGACGAACGATTTTGCGGCCCGTCGGGACTTGGAAGTGCTGGCCAACGATATCCTTGCCTTGGAGCGGGATCTCTTTGGCCAGTAGGCGGGCACGAGAGACAGAACGCACACTAACGGATAAAAGGCGACGGCTCCCACCATGTTCGGTGGGAGCCGTTTCGTGTCTATGGGGTGACATCCCGCACAGGCGGCCGACACTCTAGTAACGCAGCAGCGCGCCAATCCGCCCTGCCGCTTCGAGCTGAGGGTTCGTGGGGATGATCTCCACCTCGCCACCGTCGCTAAGCACGCGCCGGACGGCCAACTCCACGGCATCCGGGATTTGCTCGATGGGGTTCCCGCAGAAGGGACAGGATTCCAGGTCTTGGGCCGTCAGGAAGCCGCAATGCATGCAGCGGTACCCTGGAGCGCGATAGCCGTCGCTGAGCACCAGGGTTTGCACCTTGCCAGCGCGCACCGCTTCCAGCGTATCATCCAGCCCGACAACGCCTTCCTGCCCCTTCGCCGCGGCCGTGATGACCGCCTGCACCAGACGGGACTCCTTCGCTCTCTCGGCGGCTTGTGCGGTCGTCAAGGCCTTCTCAAGCACCTGGGCGTGGCCAGCGTTCATCTCGATCGGGAACGTGCCGACGACGAGGGATTGCCAGCGCCTGGGTAGTTGCTCGAAGAATCGCTGGGTATTCTCTTCGGTCCCTCCGATGAGAACGCGGCGGATGGCCTGGCGCTCGAAGAAGCGGGCAGCCTGGCGGGCGGCTTCCCGCAGATTGCGCTCCACGGTTTCCTCTGCGGCGCGCTTCAGGCCCGCCACACCGCCGCGGCGACCGGCTGCCTGCGATCCTCCGCCTCGCTTCATGTGTCGAACAGGCTTCCCGCTGTGTTTCTGCTCCTCGACCAGCTCGCCGAGGTGGAAACGGAAGAGTCGCAGGTTTTGCTGATCGACAAGCGCCACCCCGTAATGACCAAAATTCTCCAGCAGCGCTGCGAGTGGTTTGACGTAGGGGCGATCGAGGAGCCGGGCCCGGCTCCTCACGGGCAGCCCCAGGGGAATAGAGCGGAAGAATTCGGCTGGCACGGAGGAGAAGAGCGCCAGCCCACGTCCGGACCAGTCGAAGCCGTGTTCGGCAAAGCGCAAGATCGCCTCGACGTCCTCGGGGACTTCATTTTCGAAGGGCTTGATGAGCTGGCGAAGGATGAGCTTGGTTTCTTCGGTGGTGCGTTGTGTGGGATCGGTGTCGAGATATACGCTTAAAACGGGTGCCCCGGGCTTGAAGGCGATCAGATCCTGGAGGATTTGCTCGCTTAGCATGGCAGACCTCCTTCCGTCTGGGAAGCTCTCCAATGGACGCCGGATGAACTCAGGGGCGAGCACCGATCATCAGGGGTATGTCCACCTCCTCATTCTCGCGGATCACGGTGAGGACGACTTGCTGGCCAGGTTCGGTGTACTTAAAGAGGAAGGACAGCAAATCGGCGAATTTCTTTACGGGCTGGTCGTCGATGGCGATGATGAGGTCGCCGCCGGCGAGGAGACCCGGAATGGCGGTCTCGCGGCGACCCCCGCGCAGTCCGGCTTGGTCGGCCGGGCCGCCAGGAACCACCTCAGTCACATAGGCCCCGAGCGCATTTGGCGGGAGCCCCAGCGCCTCGATAGTCTTCAGGTTCCATAGGTCGTCATCCAGGCTTGAGATGCCCAGGTAGGGATAATCATAGCTGCCGCTTGCGATAAGGCTGGGCGCTACCCGGCGGAGGAGATTCACTGGAACTGCGAAGCCTACACCAGAATTGGCGGCGCTGCCCTCGACCGTGAATATCTCGGTCTGGATGGCGCGATTGATGCCGATGACCTGGCCGCTCAGGTTCAGGAGGGGCCCGCCGGAATTTCCTGGATTGATGGCAGCGTCCGTCTGGATCAGATCGCCAGCGGAGAAGGGCGTCCCGCCGGGCGCCAGCCGCTCCGACTCCAGCGTCCTGCCAATCGCAGAGACCACGCCCACGGTCATGGTTCCGGTAAGGCCGAAGGGATTGCCGATGGCCACCACAAATTGCCCCACTCTCACCTGGTCCGAATCGCCCAACGATAGGGGTACCAGGGTCTCCTCAGGGACATCCACTTCGAGGACGGCCAGATCGGAATCCGGATCGGTGCCGAGCAATCGGGCCCAGGCCTTGATCCCGGAGGGGAAATCCACCTCGATCTCGCTGGCGCCGTTGACCACATGTTGGTTGGTGACGATATGCCCTTGTATGTCGATCACGAAGCCCGATCCCTGTCCGCTGGGCACACTTGCCTCGTGGGGGGCGCCGAGCTCCTCAAAGGTCCAGATGGTGACCACGCCTGGGCTGACGCGTTCGTAGAGTGCGACCAAATCGCCGGCCACGGGAAGCCCCCCTCCCGCTGCGGAAGTGGAGGGTGGAGGGCTAACCGGCGGTGCGGCTGTGGGAAGGGGGGGGACCGGGGAGCGCGTCGGGGTCGGACTCTCGACCGGGATGGGCTGCAGGCTGCAGGCAATGGCGGCGAGGGAGAGAGCGGCAGCAACCGAAACTAGAGGCCATTTCTTCATGGATGGTACCAATCCTTTACACGGCAAGAAAAGCGCGGCGGCGAGAACTTGGGAGCTAGCCGCGCTTCTGCATCTTGGCGAGCTTCTCGAAGAGCTCTCGTTCTTCTGAACCGAGTTGCTTGGGCAACCGGACGTGCAGGCGGGCGTAAAGGTCACCGTGCTGGCTCCGTTGCCGAAGTTTGGGCATGCCCTTGCCCTTAAGGCGAAACTTCTGCCCGGGCTGGCTTCCGGCAGGGATGGTCAGCACGACGCTGCCGCCAGGGGTGGGGACCTTGATCTCACCCCCGAGAACGGCGGTGTATAGGTCGACCTCAACATCAGTGTACAGATCGTCGCCCTTGCGCTCAAAGCGCGGATCGGGTTCCACCTGGACCACCAGGTATAGGTCGCCGGCCTGGCGGGTGCCCTTCTGCCCCTTGCCGCTCACCCTCACTTTGGTGCCGGTCTTTGCCCCGGGCGGGATCTTCACCTCAAGACGTTTGCCGTTGTACTGAAAGGTCCGCGAAGTGCCCTTGTATGCCTCGGCAAGGCTGATGGTGACCGGCTGCTCGATATCGCGCCCCCGTCCACCGCGGGATGCGGTGCGTTGGGCGCCCATCCCGCCGAAGATGGCCTGGAAGAAATCCGAGAAGCCGCCAAGTATGTCGTCGAGATCGCCCATCTCCACCCGCACGCCGCCGCCAGGAAAGCCGGAAGCCCATTGCGACCAGTCGAAGCCGCCGGGGTCGCGCCCCGTCCGCTCCCAGGCGCGGTAGGATGAGCCGAGCTGGTCGTACTTGGCGCGCTTCTCGGGATCACCCAGGACCTCATAGGCCTCGTTGATTTCCTTGAAGCGTTCCTCAGCCTGCTTGTCATCAGGGTTCTTGTCGGGATGGTACTTGAGCGCAAGCTGACGATATTTGCGCTTGATCTCGTCCAGGCTTGCGTTGCGGTCAACGCCGAGGATCTTATAGTAATCCTTGTATTCCATAGAGCTGCCTTGTATCGTTGATTGTACGTGTCGGGTGGAGAGAACGTCAAGGAAAGGTGGTTTCTCTCACCTTTGATTCTATCATCCGTGCAGCTCTGCAGCCTTTGCGGCAGCGCTGGGGAAAGCATTCCATGCTATCATAGCTGCATGACGGAGGCCATGAACCTGGAACGCGTTCTCATCGTCGATGAAGACCCGGAAACGCTGGATCTCTTGGCGCGGGAAGTCCTCAAACCGCTTGGGTACCAGGTTGCCACGGCGGCCGATGCGGGTTCGGCCATCCAGCAGGCACTCCAGTTCGCCCCCGACCTGATCATCGCCAGCCTGACGTTGCCGGGCCTCAGCGGCAAGGATTTGCTGGTGGCACTCCGCTCGCAAGGAACGGACGTGCCCATGCTGGTCACGGCGCCCAAGGGCATGGAGAACGACGCCATTCAAGCCTTCCGGCTCGGCGCCCATGATTACCTGGTCAAGCCCTTGCGAGAGGCTGAGGTTGTGGCCGCACTCGAGCGGGTCGTTAAGGAAATTCGGCTGCGCCGGGAGCATCGCCAGTTGGCCCGGCAATTGGCTGAATCCAACCGCCAATTGGAGCGGCGAGTGCGCGAGCTAACCACGCTCTTCGGCCTCGGGAAGACGGTCACATCCACAACCCATCAAGGCCAACTTTTCGGCAAGCTGATTGAGGGCAGCCTCTATGTCACGGAGGCCGATATCGGCTGGGTGCTGCTTCGCAAGGAAGGCACCGACGAGCTGTACTTGCGTGCGGAGCAGAACCTCCCGGCCGGGATTCGTGGTCGCTTGCAGCAGCCTTGGGACGACGGCGTGAGTTCGCTCGTCATGCTCTCGGGGGAGGCACTGGCGATCCATGGTGAGGGACTGTCCAAATTCAAGCTCTCACAATTCGCGGCGGCGGCGTTGATCGCTCCCATCAAGGTCAAGGACCAGCCCATTGGCGTGATCTGCGTGGCCCGCGAGAGCCCCAAGCCCTTTACGGAGCGTCAACTGGTCATGCTGGAGGCGGTCGCAGATTACGCCTCCATCTCGCTGGTGAATGCCCGGCTTTTCCAGGCACTCGAAGAACGGGCGCGGATGCTCGAAAGCAAGATCCGGGGGGTGGCGGAAGGTATTCGCGTGGACCCTGATTGGCTCGAGGAGATGCACCGCAGCCTCAGAGCTGCGCGAGCGGAAATCCACGAATTACGCAGCCGAAAGCCTGAGGCCGAAATTGGGACAGAACTCGAAACGGTGCAGCGGGATCTGGAGGCGGTCATTAAGAAGCTGTCCGAGGTGCTCAAAGCCGAGCCTAAGGGCCAGGCCGCGAACTAATCCTCCCCCGACTGCCCAGCCATCCAAAGATTGTCCAACCCCCATGGGATCATCTGGTGATTGCACATGAGCGCTAAGCTGATTCTCGTCGCCGAAGATAATCGAGACATCGCACAGATTGTAGAGGAGAGGATTCTCCGGCCTGCTGGCTATCAGGTTCGCCGTGTCGGTGATGGGATGTCGGCCTTAGCGTTGGCCCAGGACTTGAAGCCCGACTTGGTGATCACCGATCAACAGATGCCTGGTCTGTCGGGCCTTGATCTTATCCGGCGCCTCCGAACCGCCCTCCCCGGCATTCCGGTCATTCTAATGAGCAGCGAGAGCTCCGATAAGTTGATCTTAGCCGCGCTGCGCGCCGGTGCCTGTGATTTCCTGGTGAAGCCATTCGCCTCGGATGAGCTGCTTCAAGCGGTGCGGAGGGCGCTGGAGGCCAGGAGCGAGGGCAGGGGAACGGAGGAAGGCACACTAGCCCGACGCGTCCAGGAACTCGAGACACTGGCCATGATCGGCCGTACCGTGACCGCGGTGTTGGACCTGGATGTGGTGCTCACAACCGTCGTGGAAGCCGCGGTGCGGCTCACCGGAGCGGAAGAAGGGAGCCTCTTGCTGGTGGACGAGGCCAGCGGCGAGCTCTACATGCGGGCCTCCAAGAATTTTGACGAAGATTTCGCGCACACCTTCCGGCTGCAGGTTCAGGATTCGTTGGCAGGCCAGGTGCTCGAAAAGGGCGAGCCGATTCTGCTCGACGAGACGTCGCCTCAGAAGATCAAGACCGCCTATCTGGTCCACTCCCTGATTTATGTGCCGCTGCAGGTACGGGGAAAGACGATTGGGGTGCTTGGAGTGGATAACCGCAAGGCCGGAAAACTCTTGACTCGGGAGGACGTGACCCTATTGATGGCGATGGCCGACTACGCCGCCATCGCGGTGGAGAATGCCCGCTTGTACCAGGAGTCAGAGGACGAGCGGGCCAAACTCGAAACCATATTGGCCCAAAGCCAAAATGGCGTGATCGTCGTAGACGAGGAGAACCGCCTTCTGTTGGCCAACCGCGCGGCCCAGGAGATCTTCGACCTGCAGGGGAACTTCTTGGGCTGCTCGGCAGCGGAAGTCTTCGATCATGCCGCGTTGCTGGAATTGCTGAGAGCACCCGGCGGCTCGACAAGGCGGGACGATATTGAGCTGGAGGACGGCAGAGTGCTGGCGGCGGTTCGTAGCCCAATCCATGGTGTGGGGCATGCGGTGATCCTGCATGACATCACACACTTGAAAGAGCTCGACCGCATCAAGTCCGAATTCGTTACCACGGTTTCGCATGACCTGCGCTCACCGCTCACCGCCATTCTGGGATACACAGAGTTGATCGAGCGCGCCGGGCCGCTGACGGAGGCGCAGGCCCAGTTCCTTTCACGTGTGCGCATAAGCGTGGAACAGATCACCGCGCTGGTGACCGATTTGCTGGATCTGGGCCGAATCGAAGCTGGGCTGGATACCACCAAGGAGGATACGCCGCTTGCGACGCTGGCCAGCTATGCCGTTGAGAGCATTCGCGCTCTCGCCGATGCCAAGGGCCTGGAGCTGGAGGCCAAAATCGAGAACGGCTTGCCGCATGTGCATGGCGACCCACTGCGATTGCGGCAGATGATCGGCAATCTTCTCGAAAACGCCATTAAGTATACGCCAACGGGCGGGCGGGTCTGCCTGGAGGCGGGCGCAGAGGGCGATCAGGTCATCCTGCAGGTGCGGGATACCGGCCCCGGCATCCCGCCGGCCGACCAGCCCTACCTCTTCGACAAGTTCTTCCGGGCCAGCAATATCCCCAATGATGCGCCGGGGACGGGATTGGGCCTCTCGATCGTCAAGTCGATCGTCGAGCAACACAACGGCCGCATCTGGGTGGACTCTCGTTTGGGCGAAGGAACCACCTTCACTGTCGTCTTGCCGGCGATCCGGGATTAGGTTTCGAAGCGTGCCGGGGGGGGGACGGGATGGAAAATGCGCGGCCTTCGAGGCCGCGCATGGGGGTTAAAAAGGTGCCTCCGCCGGGGCGGTGAGGGGGATAACCCGGCGGAGGCCTTCGCCAAAGGAGGAGACAGCGATGAGCTTAGGGGTGCCCCGTCTCTCGTCTCCGTGCGCAATCATACTCTTGGCATATGGGAGCGGGTATTGCAAAAGATCATTGCGGAGGTGTGACATTAATCCCCGTACTATAATCGCTGTGCGGCACGTCCGGACATAAACCAGGCTGGCCCACAGGCAAGTGCAACATGGATGAAAAAGATCGCTGGAGGCAGAGACTCCAGCGGCTGGGCAGGGGTTCCAGCCGCGGCGGAATCTCGCGGCTCCGCCCGCCTATTGGCGCCAAGGACGGGCTGCCAGGCGATCTAATTGATACGCCCGCGGGGCAGGCACTGCGCATCCAGCATGCCTACCCACCCGAGCACCAGCATGGAGGGCGGCCGCTGCGGGACCTCTTGGGCCTCACGCTGGCGCAAGTGTCCGCGGCGCTACAGGAGACATCCCTCCATGGCCTGGCGCTCGAGGATTTGCTGTTCCTGGACACCGAGACCACGGGTCTCGCGGGGGGCGCAGGCACGCTCGTTTTTCTGGTCGGTCTGGGGAAGTTCCGCGGCGGCAGCTTCGAATTACGGCAATATTTCTTGCGTGACCCCGGCGAAGAGCGGGGCATGCTGCACGCTCTGGCCGAAGAGTTGGAGCAGGCCAAGGGATTCGTGACCTTCAATGGCCGCGCGTTCGACATCCCGCTGCTGGAGATGCGTTTTGGCGTGGGCATGCGGCGGCGCTGGGCTCTCACCCGCTGGCCGCAACTGGATCTGCTCTACCCATCCCGCCGGCTGTGGAGGCGTGATCTGCGGGATTGCAGTTTGGCATCCCTGGAGCGCAACGTGCTCTCGGTACAACGGAGTGAGGAGGACGTACCGGGCGCCATGATTCCGGGCCTCTACCTGGAGTACTTGCGCACGGGGGTGGTCCATGGCATGCGCCGCGTCATCTACCACAATGCCGTCGACATCCTAAGCCTGGCCACCCTGATGACAGAAGTTGTGGAGCGGGCGTCAGGCCCGGCGGTCTCGTTATCCGCGGGGGAGGCGCTTGGGTTGGCGCGTTGGCATCATGCCTCCGGCCGGCTGGAGGCGGCAAACGAGGCCTACCTTGCGGCGCTGGAGAGCGAGGATCCGGCCCTCAGGTTGGAGGCCTTGCGCCATTTCACCACCTTGCTGAAGCGCGCCGGCCTGCGGGAGGAGGCGCGAGGCGGGTGGGAGCAATGGCATGATCTCGCTCCGGATGATCCTCAGCCCTGCGTTGAGTTGGCCATGTACTATGAATGGCATGCGCGCGATTACGATGCGGCCCGGCTTTGGGCTGAAAGAGCCCTGAACTGCCTGAGCCATTGGCCACAGGATTGGCGGCGGGAGCAGGCCTGGGGAGAAATAACCCACCGCCTCGAGCGCCTGGCCCGCAAGCAGGCGGCGAAATCAGCCGTGGACTAGGTTGCGGCCCAATTTGCCGAGCGCTTCCACCTCCGCGGTCGTCAGGCGCCAGCCCAGCGCACCGAGGTTCTCGTCGGCCTGCCGTTTGCGTTTGACCCCGGGAATGGGGATCGTTCCCTTGCAGAGCGTCCAGTTGAGCGCCACTTGAGCGGGAGACTTGCCGCCGTGCGCCTCTCCGATGGTCCGCATCCGCTCAAGAATGTCATCTAGTTGCTGTAGGGAGTCCCCGCGAAAACGTAGGCCGCGCAACCCGCGGGGCGGGTTCTTGGCGGAGTATTTTCCTGTGAGCAGACCTTGCTCGAGCGGGCTGTAGGCGACGACCGCCACGCCCATCTCGCGCGCAGCCTCGAGTAGACCCTCGGTCTCGATATCCTGGGAAAGCAGGCTGTAGGGAACTTGATTAGCCGCCAAAGGGATGCCCCGGCGCGCCAGAGTATCGGCTGCGAGCCGCATTTGATCGAGGTTGAAGTTGCTGACACCTATTGCGCGGACAAGGCCCTCCTCAACTGCGTCGGCCATGGCTTCCATCCAGGTGGGAATGGGAACAGGCGGCAATGGGTGGTGGATGAGATACAGGTCTAGCACCTCCCGCCCAAGGCGCCGCAAGCTGGCGCGCAAGGCCCGTCGCAGAGCCCTCCGGTTGAGCCGCCACGGGAAGGGCATGAATTTGCTGGTGATGACCAGCGGCCTTCCGGTCTCCCGGGCGAAGGTGCCGAGCAAACGTTCAGAGCGCCCAGAGCCATAGATTTCGGCCGTGTCGAAGAAATTGATCCCCGCTTGGATGCAGGTATGAAAGGATTCGCGCGCATCCTGCTCTTGAAAGTCGCGTCCATAGCCCCAATAGAAACCCGAGCCCCAGGCCCACACACCAATGCCCATCGGGCTGACGCTCAAACCGGTGTGGCCGAGGCGAATGGGCTCGCGGAACGGTTCGGGATCGTGTTTGCTTTGGTTTGAGGACATGGGTGATGCTCCTCACAGATCGGTTGCGGAGGATCGCCAGCCGACGATCTAGGCGGATGTCCGATTGCCAGGGGGCGCCCCCACCTCCAGCTCCTGACGGACGGCCTGGTAGAGGTGCTCAGCCTTGAGTTCGTGCAGGGTGTAGCAAGGACCATCCAGACGTTCAGCCAGGGCCTGGGCCAGTCCCTGGTCGAAAGCGGCGTGCTCCATATTGACCACTACAGAGCGAATGCCAGCTTGCCGGATGCGATCTGCCACCCGATGAGCCTCCTCCTGGGGTGGTAAATCCCCCATGGAGACGTTGCCGGCCCCATCCGTGAGCAGGATCATGAGCGGGAGCACATCGGGGTGTAGAATGCGTTCCTTGCGGAAGACCTCCAGGGCCAGGTTCAATCCGGCGGAGAGAGGCGTCTTGCCGCCCACTGGGATGTCAGCCAGCGCCCGCCGGGCCAATTGCACCGAATTGGTCGGCGGGAGGATTGTCATCGCCCGGTCCTTCTGGAAGACGATTAGCCCCACGCGGTCGCGCCGCTGGTAGGCATCGGTGAGCAGGGAGAAGATGGCCCCTTTGGTGGCGGCCATGCGTTCCGCCACCGCCATCGACCAACTAGCATCGACTACGAACAGGATGAGGTTGGCGGCCTTGCGGACTCGGACCTTGCGCCGCAGATCGGAGGGCTGGATCGCGAAGGCAACTTTCTTGCGCTGCGCCTGCCGGTCGCGCTGGTAAGGCGCAGCGGCGCGCAAGGTGGCATCGAAGGCGATGTCATCCAGGCAGTCTCCAGCCGGACGGGCCTGGATATAGCGGCCGCGCTTGCGGTCGGTGCGCGTGCGCGTGCGGCGGCCGCCCTGACGGCGGAGAAGACGGTCGATCTTGCCCTCCAGGCGGCGAGGCACGAACGCGGGCCCGATCTTGACCTTCTCCCCACCCTCCCACCAACGGGCGCTGAGCGAATCCGGCGCCGGGCGGCGGATGGGCTCCGCCTCTTGCTTCTTCTCTGCGGCCTCGGCCTCTTCCTCGGCTAGGCCGGCCTTAGGTCTTTTTTTTTAGATTCGGGTTCCTGCTCGCCGGCCTGAGGTTCCAATTCTTCGCCGGACTGGCCGACGTCGTGCTGAATTTGCTCCAGACGGGATTGGAGCTCCTCGATGCTCACTTCGACTTGCTGGAAGGGTCCCCGGCGCAGGCGGTGAGGCAGGGCCAGCTCCGCGGCCATGGCGATATCGCGATCCGTGATGCGGTCACGCCCCTCGAAGGCGGCATGCGCGCGGGCTGCCTTGAGGATGACAAGGTCGGCGCGGTGGCCGTCCACCTGCAGCGAGGCGGTCAAGGCCGCGATGGCGAGCAGATCGCGCTTCGTGTATCCCACCTGATCCACCAGCTCGCGGGCACGTTCGATCTCCTCGGAGAGGTTGCGCTCCTTATCCATCCAAGCAGCACGGAAACCTTCGGGATCGGCCTCGAAGGCCAGGTTGCGTTCCATGATGGCGACGCGGTCACGCGGGTCCTGAAGCCCGTGGATCTCGACCGAGAGGGCGAAGCGGTCGAGCAGTTGGGGGCGCAGATCGCCCTCCTCGGGGTTCATCGTGCCGACCAGGATGTAGCGGGCCGGGTGGCTGAAGGAGATACCCTCACGCTCGACGATGTTCATGCCTAGGGCGGCCGAGTCCAGCAACAGATCGACGACATGGTCGTCCAGGAGGTTGACCTCGTCGATATAGAGCAGGCCGCGGTTGGCGGCTGCAAGCACGCCGGGCTCGAAGTGGCGCTCACCCTCTTTGATGGCGCGTTCGATATCCAGCGTGCCGACCACCCGATCCTCGGTGGCGGAGACGGGCAAGTCCACGAAGGAAGTCTTGCGAGTCTCGACGGGGAGAATCTCGCCGCGCGCCACACGCTCCCGGCATTCGGTACACCATGTGGGCGGGTCATGCGGGTCGCACCCAAAGCGGCAATCGGCGACGACTTCGACTTCCGGCAAAAGCGCGGCCAGGGCGCGCGCCGCGGTCGATTTGGCGGTACCCCGTTCGCCGCGGATCAGCACACCGCCGATGCGGGGGTTGACGGCGTTGAGGATGAGCGCCCGGCGCATACGGTTCTGGCCAACGATGGCGGTGAAAGGGTAGATGGCTGCCATATGTGTGATCCTTATCCGGCGAGATTATACCTTGAAGCGGGATTTCCGGGCTGCTTAGGAGGCGCCGGGATATGCCGCTGGAGGCTGCGACTTTCGATTCCGTACCGGCCAAACCCGGGCTGGGCTATCTGGGCATGAAGGTTTACAAGGCGTAGGTTCGCTTTTATAATGCGTGCTACGCCAACCAAGGGAGAACAAGAGATTCATGGAGTCCAACGAGAACACCATCGGGGAAGAGACGTTTATCGAAGCGGAGGCCCAAAAGGCGAGCGAGCACCCGATGGATGCATTGCTCGAGGGCGAGGCCTACGAGCTGGAGACCCCTCGACGCGGGGATATTCGCACCGGAACCATCGCCAGAATTACAGACAGTGACATCCTGGTCGACATCGGCGCCAAATCGGAGGGCGTAATCCCGACGCGCGAGGTGGAGCAATTGCCGGAAGAACTGCGGGCGGACCTGGAGGTCGGCAAGGAGATCGAGGTCTACGTCGTGCGGTCCGGGGGGCGGGACGGGACCATCGTGCTCTCGATTAACCGGGCCGAGGAGGAGCAGGATTGGCGCGAGGCCGAACGGCTGCTCGAAAGCCGGGAAGCCTACGAAGGCACGATCTCTGGCTATAACAAGGGCGGCCTGATCGTGAAGCTGGGGCGGCTGCGTGGCTTTATCCCTGCCTCCCAAGTGAGCCTATCGCGACGGCGGCGCGCTGAGGGCGAAACGCCGGACCAGCGCTGGGGCGAAATGGTCGGGGAGCCGATCATCGCTCGCGTGATCGAGGTCGACCGCCGGCGCAACCGCCTGATCCTTTCCGAGCGGGCGGCGGCGCGGGAGTCGCGCGACGCACTCAAGGAACGCCTGATTGCCGAGCTCGAGCTCGGCGAGGTGCGCACCGGCACCGTCATCAGCCTCGCAGATTTCGGCGCCTTCGTGGATATCGGCGGCGCGGACGGTTTGGTACACGTCTCCGAGTTGTCCTGGAAGCGGGTCGAAAACCCCCGCGATATCCTCAAAGTGGGGCAGCAGGTCCAGGTCAAGATCTTGGGCGTGGACCCGGAGCGCAAGCGCATCAGCCTTTCCTTGCGTGAGCTTGAGCCCGATCCATGGGACGAGATTGTAGATGGGTTGCAGGAAGGCCAATTGGTGGAGGGCACGATCACCAAGTTGACTAAGTTTGGCGCCTTCGCAGCCTTGAAGGGTACCGGGGAATATGAGATTGAGGGCTTGATTCACATCTCTGAGCTCTCCGATAGCCGCATTGAGCATCCGCGCGAGGTGGTGCATGAGGGACAGGATGTCGCCATGCGCCTCATCAAGATCGACCGGGAACGCCGGCGCATTGGCCTCAGCCTGAAACGGGTCGACTCGCCTGAGTACGCCGACGTGGATTGGCAATCGGCTGCGGCGGAGCTCGAACGGGAAGGTGTGGAAGGCGTGGCGTTAAAAGCCACCGACGAAGTGGAAGACTTCGATGCCGCACTGGAGGAGGTGGCCGAGGATGTGGCTCCCGAAGCGGAGCTTCCGGCGGAGGAAATTACCGAGTCCGAGCCAGAGGCCTCAGTAGAGGAGCAGCCCGAGTCGGCCGAGGCGGAGGCCGAGCCTCCGGTAGCACAAGCCGAAGCCATGGCGGTGGAGAGCCCGGTCGAAGAGGCGGAAGCCGAAGAGGAGAGGGGAGGCGCCTCCGAGGTGGACGCTCCTCCGGAGGCAGAACTGCCGCCGGAGCCTGACCCTCCCGAGAGTCTTGCGGAGACACCTCCCGAAGAAGGAGGACAGGAGAACTCCTGAAACCCGCGGGCGCACGGCAGTGCGCCCGATTACGTTAAGGCGACAAGCAGAAAGATCTCAAGCTGAGAGGGTTGAAATTAATCTTTGGTAGAATGAGATAGGCACAGGGCAATTATGGCCGATGCCATTGGAGGGTAAGCGGTGGCGGATAAGATGGAGCGCTTCACACAGCGAGCAAGGCGAGTCTTGAGCCTAGCGCATGAGGAAGCGGAGAGGCTACATCATAACTATATCGGGACCGAGCATTTGTTGCTCGGCCTAATGCGCGAGGAAGGCGGGGTTGCCGGCAGGGTGTTGCGTGAGCTGGGCCTGGAGCCGGCCCGGGTCAAGGAGATGGTCGAACGCCTGACGGGCGTCGGGCGGCATACGGGCGGGCGCATCGAGCTCGCCCCAGCGACGGAGCAAGTCCTACAGACTGCAATCGAAGAGGCCCGCCGCATGGGCCACCACTACATCGGCACGGAACACCTGCTGCTGGGCCTGGTGCGCCAGGGCGAAGGCGTGGGGATCGATGTACTCCGCCGGTTGGGCATCACTCCCGAGCAGATCCGCAGGCAGACCCGCCGCGTGCTTCAGGAGAGTCCCACCCGGCGCATGACGCAGCACTCCGCAGCTGCTAAACGCAAGGAACAACCCAAGACGCCTCTGGTGGACCAGTTGGCCACTGATCTGACGCTGCTGGCCGAAGAGGGCAAGCTCGATCCGGTGATCGGGCGGGAGATGGAGATCGAGCGTGTGATCCAGATCCTCGCGCGCCGCACGAAGAACAATCCAGCCTTGATCGGCGAGCCAGGGGTCGGAAAAACGGCCATCGTGGAAGGCCTGGCGCAGCGGATTGTGGCAGGCGAGACGCCTGGCCCGTTGATCGGCAAACGCGTTCTGCAATTGGATGTGGGCTCTTTGGTGGCGGGGACGATGTATCGCGGTCAATTCGAGGAACGCTTGAAGCGCGTGATCGACGAGCTGAAATCCTCCGAGGCCATTCTTTTCATCGACGAAGTGCACATGCTTGTGGGTGCGGGCTCGGCGGGCTCGTCTGTGGACGCCGCTAACATCCTCAAGCCGGCACTGTCGCGGGGAGAGCTGCAGGTCATCGGCGCGACCACGCTGGACGAGTACCGGAAGTACATCGAAAACGATGCCGCCTTGGAACGCCGGTTCCAGCCGGTAATGGTTGAAGAGCCGACGATCGAGGAAACGATCGACATCCTGCGCGGCGTTCGCAGGCCCTACGAAGAGCATCACAAGCTGCACATCACGGATGAAGCCATTGAATCGGCCGCGCATCTGTCGGCCCGCTATGTCACCGACCGTTATCTCCCGGACAAGGCCATCGATCTGATCGACGAATCGGCCTCGCGGGTGCGCATGTACAAGAGTCCGGAGGCGGTGAGCTTGCGGGAAGTGATCCGGGAACTGCGAGAAGTCCGCGAGGCGCATGCTCTGGCGATCGAGGAGGACCGTCACGACGATGCCGAGCAATTGGCGGCCCGCGAAGCGGAGCTGGAAGAACAGCTCGAGCGACTGCGGAGCGCTTGGGATCGCAGCGAGAGCGGCCCGAAGGTGACGCAGGAGGACATCGCCGAAGTGGTCTCGATGTGGACCGGCGTGCCAGTGATGCAACTGGCGCAGGCCGAGTCAGAACGTCTCCTGAAGATGGAAGAGGCACTGCACGAACGCATCGTCGGCCAGGACGAAGCCATCGATGCAATTGCCAAGGCGGTGCGCCGCTCCCGCGCAGGATTGAAGGATCCCAAGCGGCCCATCGGATCGTTCATCTTCCTGGGGCCGACGGGCGTGGGCAAGACGGAATTGACCAAGGCGCTGGCCGAGTTTCTCTTCGGCTCTGAGGAGGCGCTAGTGCAAATCGACATGTCGGAGCTGATGGAGCGACACACCGTCAGCCGACTTGTGGGGGCGCCGCCAGGCTACGTTGGCTACGAGGATGCCGGTCAACTGACCGAAGCCATCCGCCGCCGCCCTTACTCGATTGTGGTCTTCGACGAAGTCGAAAAGGCGCATCCCGAAGCGCACAATATGCTGCTGCAAATCATGGAGGAGGGGCACCTCTCGGATGCCCGGGGACGGAAAGTCGATTTCCGCAACACGATCATTGTGATGACCTCCAACGTCGGCGCCGACATGATCCGCCGCCAATCCCAGCTTGGTTTCGACCTGCCGCGGGATGAGCAGATCGAGGAGCGGCTCGAGTACGAGGAGATGCGCAAGAAGCTGATGGAGGCCTTGAAGAAGGTCTTCCGGCCAGAGTTCATCAACCGGGTTGACTCCATCATGGTCTTCCACGCCCTGAATAAGGAGCAGATCCGTCAGATTGTCGATCTCGAGCTGCGGAAGGTCTCCAGGCGCCTCGAGGAACATGAGATTACGCTCCAGGCAACCGGCGTAGCCCGCACGCTGCTTGCGGACATGGGCTACGATCCCGAGATGGGCGCCCGGCCTCTGCGGAGGGTCATCCAGAGCGAGGTCGAGGACCGCCTATCAGACGCACTGCTGTCCGGCGAGTTCAAGCAGGGGGACACCATTCTCGTGGACGTCGAAGGCGAGCAAATCGTGCTGCGGCAGGCGATGGGCGAAATGGAAGGTGAGGAGGAACCCGCCGAAGCCATGCCTGCCGGCTAGAGAGATTGCCGCGCAGATATCTTAGAGGCCCGACAGGCGTCGGGCCTCTTCTTTTGTCCGGCGTCGATGGCTGTATAATCCCGCCAGGAGGGGCGATGACCAAAGCCAGAGCGCAATATGTCTGCCAGCAGTGCGGCCGGAAAGCTCCCAAGGCGCTTGGCCGTTGTCCGCAATGCGGTGCCTGGAATAGCATGGTGGAGGAGATCATCCCAGCGGGCGGCTCCCGTCGCCGGCCAAGGGCGCAGGCAGGGCGCGGAGCCGTCGCGTTGGAGCAGGTAGAGGGGGGCGGCGATGGACGGATCGAACTGCCGATTGGTGAATTTGCACGGGTCTTGGGAGGGGGAATCGTCCCCGGCTCGGTAGTGCTCATCGGCGGTGACCCCGGTATTGGAAAGTCGACCCTCCTGCTGCAATTGGCGACCGAAATCGCGCGGAGAGAGCGAGTGCTCTATGTGTCCGGCGAGGAATCGGAGCGCCAAATCAAGTCGCGAGCCCTGAGGCTCCAGGCAGATCCACTCCCAGAAGGGCTCTATGTGCTGACCGAGACGGACCTCGAGATGGTGCTGGGCCAGGTAGACCAGTTGCGGCCAAGCCTGGTCGTGATCGACTCGATCCAGACCATGCATCTCCCCGAATTGGAATCCAGCGCGGGTTCGATTTCCCAGGTCCGGGAATCCGCGGCCAGGTTGCAGGCGATGGCCAAGCGGTCCGAGACGGCTGTTTTCCTGATCGGGCATGTGACCAAGGAGGGAGCCATCGCCGGCCCGCGGGTGATGGAGCATATCGTCGACACGGTGCTCTATCTGGAGGGCGACCCCTACCATGCCTATCGGCTGCTACGTTCGGTGAAGAATCGCTTCGGCGCCACGACCGAAGTTGGAGTGTTCGAAATGCGCTCCTCGGGCATGGTGGAGGTGCCCAATCCTTCCGAGGCCTTTTTGGCAGAGCGGGTAGTCAAGGAGCCTGGCTCGGCCGTGGCGGTGACAATGGAAGGGACACGACCGCTGCTGGTGGAGGTCCAAGGATTGGCGAGCAAGACGGGATTTGGTCACCCGCGGCGGATGGCCAATGGGGTGGACCTGAACCGCCTTTTCCTGACGCTTGCGGTGCTCTCGCGCCGGGCCGGCTACCGGGTTGAAGATATGGATGTGTTCGTAAATGTGGTGGGCGGTCTTCGCATTCAGGAACCGGCCGCGGATCTGGCGGTGGCGGCGGCCATCGCCTCCTCGATCAAGGACAAGGCCATCCCCGCGGATATGGCCCTTATCGGCGAACTCGGCCTTTCAGGTGAGCTTCGGGCCGTCTCGCAGATCGAGCAACGTTTGCAGGAGGCGGCCAAGCTAGGCTTCAGGCGCGTGGTCGTGCCAAAGCGGTTGCGCGATGGAGCCACGCCCAGCAAGGGTTTGGAGACGGTCCCGGCCCGCACATTGCAGGAAGCCCTGAAGGTGATTCTAGCGCCTCGCAGGGATTGAAACGAATAGAATTTGTCCCGCGCAGCACTCTGGAGGGGCCGCGCGGGATGCCCGCCCCGGCTTTTGTCCCAGCAAGCCAGTTCGGAAGCCTCCGCAGGGCGAACGGTCTGGAGGCGCAGGCGCTCTGGAGGGCAGAGGGAGCCTTTAAGGTGGGGTTGGCCTTAGCGCGGGCACCGGGATCCGGCGGGCAGCTTCCCTATATCTGGGGGAGGTGCGGGAGACCTCATCGCTATATAGGGCTTACGGACTCCGCCGGCCCGATCTGCGCAGGCTCGTCGGGCGGTCCTGGCGCCGGCCTTCCTTAAGGTTCTTTCACCTTAAAACATTGAAAGTTTTTAGGTTGGCGAAGGCTTAGCGTATTGAAGCTGCCCCCAAGATTTGCTAGAATGCTTCCACCGTGGACCGCAGGCAAGGCGACCGGAAGGGAGAGGAGGAGGGTCCACGGTTCTCTCCAGCGCCGAGGGTGAGAGCGGTTAAGTCCTCGGCGATTGAATACCATTGTGAGGTTCTTCAATTGAGTCCTGGGAGCGGCCACGTCGATGGCATGGCCACGCGGCCATGTTGCAGCCTATCGGGCTGCGGATGGTACCGGAGGTGAGGATGGACGCGGAGCGACACTGGCAAGCAGCGCTGGGCCAACTGCAGATGGAGATGCCCCGGGCCAGCTTCGATACATGGGTGCGCGACGCGGAATACCTTGCCTATGAAGATGGAACCTTCATCATCGGGGTGCGAAACGCATATGCACGCGATTGGCTGGAGGATCGGCTCCTGGCCACGACCAAACGCGTTCTGACTGGGATTCTGGGCCGCACAGTCGAGGTCCGGTTTGTGGTGTGGCAAGGGGAGCCAGCGGAGGATGAGGTCCCGGAGGCACTGCCGGTGAAGCCCGCACAGGTGCCGCCCCAGGAAATCAGCTTGAACCGCCGATACACTTTCGATAACTTCGTGGTAGGTGCAAGCAACCGCCTGGCGCACGCCGCGGCGCTGGCGGTGGTCGAGAGCCCGGCCAAGGCCTACAATCCGCTGTTCCTCTACGGGGGTGTGGGGCTGGGCAAGACCCACCTGCTCCATGCCGTGGGCCAGGCTTGCCTGGACCAAGGTCTGCATGTCCTCTACGTCTCCTCGGAAGAGTTCACCAACGATCTCATCAACGCCATCCGGACGCAGAACACAGCCGCGTTTCGGGAAAGATACCGGCGCATCGACGTGCTGCTGATCGATGATATCCAGTTCATTGCCGGGAAAGAATCGACGCAGGAAGAGTTCTTCCACACCTTCAATACCTTGCATGGTCAGGACAAGCAGATCGTGATCTCCTCCGACCGGCCTCCGCGCGCATTGGTGACGCTCGAGGAACGTCTGCGCTCGCGCTTCGAGTGGGGCCTTGCAGCGGATATCCAGCCCCCGGACTTCGAGACCCGCCTGGCGATATTGCGCTCGAAAGCGGAACGAACAGGGCGCCCAATCCCGGCTGAAATCCTGGATCTCATCGCTCGGCTCGTCCAGAGCAACATCCGCGAATTGGAAGGGGCACTCACGCGTGTCGTGGCCTACGCCGATTTGCGCGGCGAGGTGCTCAGCCCCGACCTGGTGGAGATGGCATTATCGGACCTGCTGGTGCGGGGCGAGGGCTTGACGGCCGATCGCATCATTTCCTTGGTGGCGGAAGAGTTCGGTGTGGACGAGGCGCGTCTCCTAGGGCGCGATCGGTCGAAGGATATTGCGCTGCCTCGGCACATCGCCATGTACCTCATCCGGGAGGAGACCTCCCAGTCGCTTCCCAGCATTGGTAGAGCGCTGGGCGATCGGGACCATAGCACGATCCTCTACGGCTGCGAGAAGATCGCCGGCCTATTGGATACGGATGATGCGCTGCGGCGCCGGGTGATGCGCTTGCGGGAGAGGATATACCAGGAGGCTGGGGTGCGCGTTTAGCCCCGAGCCCTTTGCTGGATAGAAAACGGGGGCGTCATCCGGCGCCCCCGCGTCTCTTAACAGGCGGATTGACGATTGGGACCCTAGGCCGGCAGATCCTCGGCCGGATAGGCAAAGATGCCGATCACACCAGGGCCTCCATGCACCGCCAGCGAAGCGACCAGATCGGCAATCATGAACTCGCGGATATTGAACATGCTCCGGGCTCGCTTGAGCAAATGATTCCCTTCCTCCGCAACTCGGGCATGGATCACCGCTAGATTGATGGGTGCATCCCCGAAGGTCTCGGCGATCAACTCCAGGAGGCGGTTGAGGGCCTTGGAGCGCGTGCGGACATTCTCCCCGGCCGCGAGCACGCCATCCTTTAGTGCGATGATGGGCTTGACATTCAGCAGCGAGGCGATTGCACCTTGGAGCCTTCCAACCCTTCCGCTCATCTGCAGGTACTTCAGAGTGGCAGGTGTCAGGAAGAGCCTGGCTTGCTCCCGAATGGTTCGCAGACGCTCCAGGATGGAATCCATGCTGAGGCCGCGTTCGATGGCCCGGGCTGCCTCCAATATCATCCAGCCGGTTCCCAGGGAAATGCTGGCAGAATCGAAGACCTCGATCTTGGCCTCGGGAACCATCGACTTGGCCAGCACGGCTGAATCATAGGTGCCGCTGTGCTTACGGGTGATGGTAATGACTAGAATCGAATGGCCTTGCGCATGCAGCTCGCGGAAGTGCTGGGCGAACCAGGCCGGAGTCGGTTGAGATGTGCCGGGTATCATACCGAGTTCATCGATCTTGGCGTAGAAGGTAGCGCGGTCGATGTTGACGCCTTCTTCGAAAGTTTCATCGCCAAATTGGATCGCTATGGGCGCCAGCCGGATGTCATATTGCGTGAGGATGTCATCGGGCAGATTGCAGGTGGTATCGGCCACAATCTTAATCATTGGATTAGAACCTCCTTGGCGAAGTGTCGCTGGATTCAAGGGGGCAGGGTAGGCGAGTATCAGGCGAATCCATCCGCAGTTTACTCCATATGCACGGGCCTGGGAACCTCGGCATTCGCAGTCTCGAAACGGCTAACAGGCGGGGGGCTGGAATGGCGCGTGCCAGCTTGGAGATTTGTGCACATGCACCACGCGCCATGTCCCATCCATGCTAATAAGCACCCTGCTTTCGTTGTAGCTGATCACTTGCACGCCCTTGGAGGTGCCCTTCGAGATGAGCATGGTGTAGGAACATACGGCCGCCTCCCCATAGACCTGCTCGCGGTAATTGGCCAGATCGAAGCGAACTCGCGCCTTGTCCTCCGGCGGTGACGCGGGTTGCGGATCGAGGGCCATG
This sequence comes from uncultured Anaerolineaceae bacterium, assembly GCA_964492745.1. Taxonomy (GTDB): domain Bacteria; phylum Chloroflexota; class Anaerolineae; order Anaerolineales; family E44-bin32; genus E44-bin32. The sequence continues at coordinate 41,497 of CAZBLT010000003.1, read as the reverse complement.
CCCGCTGTGTCCGGGCGGGCAGCTTCCGTCATCATGAAGTCATGGAACGGCAAACCCTCGATGCGATGAGGGGTCACGTGCCATTCATAGAGCGTAAGCTCGGGGACGCTGGTCTGATGGTAGGTCTCGAGATCGCCGTCGAAGATACTCTGAAGATGGCGGTCAAGCGCCTCTCGTATACTGGTCATGCCTGGCTCCTTTTCTTATCTTTATCTTGAAGTGTATGCTTTGGCAGCTCGACCCCATAAGGGCCACGCTCAATTTCGCTAGAGCAAACTGACCGGGTCGACATCGACGGCCCAACCCTCAGGTAGATTTTCGAGAAATTCATCAAGGGGCTCCTTGCTCCGCAGGATAATCTGCCAGCGATAGTGCCCTCGGATGCGCTCGAAGAAGCACGGTGCCGGCCCAATGAGAATGCCCCGGCTGGCCCTCTCCGCAAGTCGATGCCTGAGCACGCGCGCCATGCGCTCGGCCTCGGCCGCCGCAGTTTCGCGGGAGGGATGCCTGTAGGTCAGCGAGACGAGGCGCGTGTAGGGTGGATAATCCAGGTCGAGGCGGTACCGCAATTCATGACGGTAGAAGTCTTCGTAGTCATGGTTCGATGCGGCCCGAATGACGTAGTGGTCGGGCTGATACGTCTGAAGGATTACGCGGCCGCCCAAGAGACCGCGCCCGGCGCGACCGGCCACCTGGGTGAGCACTTGAAAGGTCCGTTCCGGAGCCCGGTAGTCGGGCAGATTGAGGCCGATATCGGCGGAGATCACGCCGACGAGCGTGACGAGTGGGAGGTCCAATCCCTTGGCGAGCATCTGAGTGCCGATGAGCACGTCGGCCTCGTGGGCTGCGAATCGGGCCAGGATCGAGGCGTGGGAGCCCTTTCCTCGAGTGGTGTCGCGATCCCAGCGGAGTGTCCGCGCGCCGGGAAAGAGCCGCTCAACTTCTGCCTGTACGCGCTGGGTGCCGGCGCCGAAATGGCGCACGCGCAGGCTGCCGCATTCCGGGCATCGATGGAAGGGCTCGCGGCTATGGTTGCAGTGGTGACAACGCAAGCGCTTGTCATCGGCGTGGAAGGTGAGGGGTGTATCGCAGTGTGAGCAGCGCGCCACCCATCCGCAATCCCGGCAAAAGACGTAGGTGGCGGCGCCACGGCGATTGAGGAAAAGGATGGCTTGCTGTCGGGCATCTAGAGTCTCGCGCAACGCCTCTTGAAGGGGCCGGCTGAACATCGAAGTGTTGCCGGATTTCAGCTCCATGCGCATGTCCACCACACGGACGGGCGGAAGATCGATGGCCTGGGCATCGCCCCCGATGGGCCGGTATTCGGGCCTCAATCCGAGACGGCGGGCCTGGCGCTGAAGACGGTCGCGATGGCCGAGGATGCGCTGGGGCAGGGTCAGGCGCTGCAACTGTCCCTGATCGGCCCGGAAGCGGGTGACAACGTCCGGGGTGGCGCTTCCGAGGATGCATACGGCGTTGAGTATCCGCGCGTAGGCTTGCGCGGCCTCACGGGCATGGTAGCGTGGTGCCCGCAACTGCTCCTTGTAGGATTCGTCGTGGGATTCATCGAGCACGATGAGCCCGATGCGGGGGAAGGGGGTGAATAGGGCCGAGCGTGGGCCGACGATCACCTGGAGCTCGCCCGCCCGGCAACGCCGCCAGGTGTCATAGCGCTCGCCATCGGAAAGTTGCGAGTGATAGACACCCACCCGCCCTGGGAATCGGGCCAGAAATCTTCGCAAAGTCTGGGGCGTGAGGGCGATTTCGGGTACGAGCACGATAGCCGCCATTCCGGACTTTAGGGTGGCCTCCACGGCGCGAAGGTAGATCTCGGTTTTGCCGGAGCCGGTCACGCCCTGCAGCAGGAAGGGCATGGTTGGGTTTCGCCCTGGTGTTCCCAGGTCTGGGCGAATGGCTTCCCAGAGGCGGGCCTGATCCTGCGTTAGCTCTGGCGGCGTCGAAGGCACGAAATCGATCTCTTCCAGGGGATCACGCCAGATTTCGGATTCGCTCAGGGCTATGAGCCTGTGCTCATGGAGCCATCGCAGGTCAGCCCAGGTCGCGCCAGTGCTCTCATAGATCTGGCGCACAGGCAGCGACCCCTCGGCGTGAAGCAGGGCTTCCAGTGTCTTTTGGCGGCGGGTGGAAGCCTGGCTGCCCTCTCGGCCCAGAGCCAGCTCGGCAGGATGCAGGGTTTCGGGCGGCACCGCAAGGCTGACCACGCGGATCTTGCGGGGTCGGACGCGCGGAGGATCCAAGACGGGTGTGCGGCTGACGATGCCTCGCCGAATAAGGCTCTCCATGGCAGACCGCCAACGGCGCCGCGGCATGGCCCTGCTGATCTGGCGCCCGCGCAGATCGCCGCGCTTCCGCAGCATGTCAAGAAGTCTTTGCTGCAGAGGTCCGCTGACTTGGGCATCCTCGATCTCGAGATGATAGAGAGAGTCGGCCTGCTGACTCAGGCCAGGCGGAAGCATCAACGTCAAGCAGTCGATCAAGGGAGTGTGTGTCTCGGTGGAGAGCCAACGCGCCAATTCTAGCTGAGGAGGCGTCACCACCGGCTCAGGATCGAGCAGCGAGATGATAGGCCTCGTTTGGGGGACGGCTGGCTTGCTCGGTGTGGCGATCACCAGGCCCTGCACCTCTCGGTGTCCAAATGGTGCGGTGACGAGATGGCCGATGCTCACTTTGGTGCGGAGTCTGGGGGGCAGGTGGTAGTCGAAGGTGCCGCGAACAGGCGGGAGGTTGACGGCGACCTCGACGTACATTGCCTCAGGCGTCCTGCGAAGGGTCGGCGACAGGCGGCCGCGGGCTGCCTTCCTGCAGCGGCGCGATGGAGATGCGGGCGATGCGCTTGCCATCCATGGCCTCGACTCGCAATCGGACTCCATCTGCTGTGATAGTGTCTCCCACCTGGGCGATGCGCTCCAAGCGGCCGAGTATATAGCCGGCGATGGTGTCGTAGTAGGGATCATCCAGGGAGAGATTGAAATGCTCGTTCACGTCCTCGATCAGCGTGAGCCCATCCACGAGCGCCGAGCCGTCTGGAAGGGGTTGGATCACGGGTTCGGCATCGAAGGCATCGTTGACCTCGCCAACGATCTCCTCGAGCAGATCGTCGAGGGTAACGACGCCCGCTGTACCTCCATACTCGTCCAGTACGATGGCCATGTGCTGCCTATTGGTCCGGAAGAGCTGCAACAAGCGGCTCACCCGGGCTGTCTCGGGGATGAATATAGCCTGTCGCATGAGGTCGCGGGCGAGGCTGCGATCGGTCTCGCCGCGGTTCAGGATGGGGATCAGATCCTGGAGATGGACAACGCCGAGAATCTGATCAGGATTTTCACCATATACCGGAAATTTCGTGTAGGGATGTTGCTCGGCCAGGGCGAGGATCTCGCCAACGCTGGCATCCGCGGGTACCGCCAGCATCTCCGTGCGGGGAATCATGATCTGGCGGACAAGCAGGTCACCGAAATCGAAGACCGCGGTGACCATCTCTTCGGCCTCGTCTTCAACCACCCCGCCCTCGGCGCTGGCGCGCACGAGCATCTTGAGTTCCTCGACCGAATGGACGAGTTCATGGCCCTTGGCGGGTTGCACGCCCGCCCAGCGCAGGAGGGCGTTGCCGGTTCCGTTGAGCGCCCAGATGAAGGGCTTGAACACCGTTTCGGTCCAGACTGTGGGCTGAGCCACGACCAGCGCGGTCTTCTCGGGGTTCTGGAGGGCGATGGACTTGGGTGCCAGTTCGCCGACGACGACGTGCAAGAAGGTGATGACGGCAAAGGACAGGCCGGCGGAGAGACTGCTTGAAAGGCCCGCTTTCATGGTGCCTGGGAAGAGTTCGATGATGGGTTCAATGAGATGGCCCAGTGCAGGCTCGCCAATCCATCCCAGGGCAAGGCTGGCCAGGGTGATGCCCAATTGGGTGGCGGCGATGAAACGGTCGGGGTCTTGGATCGCTCGGTCGACCCAGCGCGCCCGCGTATGGCCCTGCGCCATAAGTTCAGCGATGCGCGTGCGGCGAACGCTTACTAGCGCAAACTCGGCCGCGACAAAGAAGCCGTTGGCGAGCACCAATAAGGCCACGCCGGCCAGTCGAAGAAGGTCAAACCAGATAGTGTTATCCATTCAAGCTCCGGTAATCTTACCCGCATTTGGCTGCAAGGAATGAGAAGGGTGCGGCTTTGTGCATGCGTATCGGATGTTGGCCATTTCTACCGCAAGATGACCGCGGCTGCGTATCCCACCACGGAGGCGTAGTCCCCAGTCACATCGCCCGAGGTGGCGTAGTCGACCACGCGAACGCGCTGGGCACCGAGGTCTTTGGCTGCCCAAAGCCCGGCAGCGATCGCTGCGCGCCCGCAGGCGAATCCGCGTCCTTGTTCCTCAATTTCGATCACTCCCTCAGGATCGAAAGCTTCCACGCGGGCCAGCATTTGCTGGTCGAACTGATGGGCCACCTCTTGGGGGTAGAAGTGCGAGAGGTCAGAGCTGGCAACGAGGATGGCGTTGTGGTCCGCCAAGCTGCGAGCGAGAGCGTGGCCTACGAGTTCGGCCACAGCCCGGGTCTGGTCGCGCAGCATGATCGGCAGGAGGCGAAAGCGATCGCCGAGGACACGCTGAAGGAAGGGGAGTTCGATTTCCAGCGAGTGCTCGGAATCGTTGCGAATGATTTCAAGGCGGGGCCCGCCAAGCTCCTCCAGGGCGGAGGTGAAGTCGGCGATGCAGTTCTGGTCGACCGGGATGATTCCCAGTGGGGTGGCATAGGCCTCATGGCCGGTGGTGAAAATTTGGCCCGGCACGGGAATGTGCAGCGGGGAGATGACGGCAACGATCTCGGGCCGGAGACCGCGTAGATATTGGAAGGCATGAGCCGCGACTTGGCCCGAGTAGCGGTGACCGGCGTGAGGTGCAATCAACCCCACCACTTCGCCCTCAAGCGGCTCGGTCTTGGCCTGTGCCAAATACCCATCGATGGCCCGGCTGAGAGCCTTGGGCGAGCCAGGGTACCAAGTTCCCGCAATCGGCGAGGGGCGGATGTCGGCGAGCGTGTGGCGAGTGGTCACTTCAACAGCGATTGTAGCACAAGCGATGCCGGTTGCGGAATCAGGATAGCTGGAGTTTCGGCCCGGCAGGCCCGGCGCCGAGGCGATTGCGCGCAGTTGCTTGACAACCGCACAATTGTTCTATAAAATAGAACAGCCGTTCTAATCCCAAAGGAGATGTGCCATGGGTAGGGCGTTCTACCGTGACTTGGCCACCAAGAGGGAGACGCAATGGCTGGCTGAAAGCGAGGGGCTGCTGCCCGCCGGCCTCGTGCATAGAACTAGGGAACGTCCTGACACCGCGGCGGGAGCCAACCTGCTCGCATTGCTTCAGCGGATGGAGAATCTTGGGCCATTGAACGCGGCGCTGGGTTTGGGCCCGGATGGGAGACCGCTGCTGGTGGACTTCTCTCGGGACACTTCCTGGCACCTTTTCGCCACCGGGCCGCATGGCTCCGGAAAATCCAGCCTGCTACGAAGCTTGATATTCTCCTTGGCCTTGACTGCCCGCCGCTCGGAAGTGCGATTTCTTGGAATTGAAATGGCCGATCAGGAACTCGTTTCCATGGAAGCACTTCCCCACGCGTTGGCAGACCTGGCTGTCTCCGCCGAGGACGCCCTCGGGGTCCTGGATTGGGTTGCGGAAGAAGCCCGGCGGCGCACCATGGCGGGCTTCCTCTGGCCGCACATCTTTCTCTTTGTAGAGGCTCTCGATGGGCTTCTGGGGATCCTCCCGGCGCGAGCGGGTGTTTGTATAGACCGAATCCTTGCTCGGGGAACCGGCGCCGGGGTGCATGTGATCGCCACCGGGACCTGGCCAGACAGGCTGAATGACGTCGCTGGGGATGGGTCCGGGATCCTATGGGCGCGGGCTGAGCGCGGTGGCAGGCCCGGTTCCTTCTGGCTTTCAAACGGAATTGCGAACAGCGGCCTGAGGGCTGCGCATCTGTCCGCCTGGGATTTGGATCGGGCGGTCCGGCTTGCGCAGGCTGGCTGGCGGGTATCCCACGCGCTGCCGATGGAGAAAGGTCCAAGCTCTGAAAGGGGATAAAGTGCGGGAATGACGTTGCCAGTGAACGTAGCGGTGCAGGTTTGTGCCTCCGGCACAGCTGGATGCCGGCGGAAATTCCTGTGGCGAGGACGCTATTCCAGGGTGCGGACCACAGAGGTAGGCAACCGCCGCTTCGAACAGGCCCACGCGGGGAGGAGGGAGACTCGCCAGTACCGATTGCGCCTGGAAGGTGGCCTTCTCTGCGTGCTGGGTCATCCGGAGGCGTTGGCGGCTTTAAGGCATTCGTGGCGTTTGCAGGAGGTGAGGGATGAGAATAGGCATGCTCTGGCTGGATCAGGACCTAGGCGAATCGTTGGACGTCCGCATACGACGGGCTGCAGCCTATTACCGGGAGAAATACGGTCGGGCGCCTGATCTCTGCTGCGTGCATCCGCGCGGGCATAAGGAGGAACTTCCCTCGCGGGTGGATAGCGTAGAGATTCGGCCGCAAGCGATGGTCCTGCCCGGGCATTTCTGGATTGGGCTGAAGGAGCCGCAGGAGGCCGCGCCTGCCTGATGCCAAGGTTGAGACCCAGGCCATGGGCATTTAGAGAACACGCCGGGGAAGGGCATCAGCGTGAAGGGGTAATGGCCGCCAGGAACGCATCGAGGCCTACTTCTAGCGGCATGAGACTGCGCTTGTCGGATAGGTCGAGATCTAGCAGGCGATGATAGGTCCGAATCAGGTCTTGCTCAGAGAAGAGGCGTGCTTGGGCGGCGAGCTTCTGAAGCACGAAATCTGGAAGTGAAATCGCGTCCTTCAGCGGCCGGCCTAGCCGCTGCGATTCCTTGGCGAGCAGCAGCAGACGGAACTGGCGAACGATCATTGCGAAGGCGTAGCCAGGTTGTTCCTCCTGCAGGAAAAGGTGCAGCAAGCGCTGGGCTTCGGCGGAGCGCCGCTCGGCCAGCGCATCGACCAGCGCGAAGATGTTGGCCTGCCCGTGAAAAGGCGTGAGCCGCTCGACATCCTGCACCTGGATGGGACGGGAACGATCGACGAAAGCCAGAAGCTTCTGCAGCTCCTGATCCGCGAGCGCAGCGTCTTCGGAGACCCACGCTGCGAGCAATGAGGCTGCCTGGTCCTCAATCTCCCCGCCCAAGTCTGCGCATCGCTGGCTTATCCAGCGGGCGAAAGCAGGGCCCTGGGGCCGCCACATCTCTCTTGCATACGCTCTCTCAGGATGGGCCTGGCTCCATGCCTGGAGCCGTGTTGGTTTGGGTCGGCGGCGCCCCTTTGGGGGCTGCACCATTTCGAGCAGCACCAGGGCAGTGGTCTCCGGGAGGCGCAGAAGGAAGGCTTCGAAGCGCTCCCAGGCACTGTCGTCGCGGCCCTCAAGTAGCCGTTCCGCATTGTCTACTATGACTAGGCGGCGTGAGGCCAGAAACGGAGCCGCGAGACAGTCCTCTTCCAGCGCGGCGAGATCGACGTTTGGCGCAGCGAAGCGGGAGGTGTTCATCTCGCGGGTGATCTCATCGCCCAATTTAGCCGAGAGCGTTTGGAGAAAGGACTCCATCGCGAAGCGGTCGTCCCCGAAGAGATGATAGACGGTGGGCTTGGGCTCAGTCATCTTATGGCGAGGTGATGACGCGATGAACGACACGCGAACCAGCATGAAGGCGATGGATAGCCGTGACCGATAGGGAGCCAACATCGGCTTCTGTGGTGAGACGTTTCTGGGCCGCACGTCCGAGGGGCTGCGCCGCCAGCAAGGCCATGATCGTGCCAAGCATAGCCCAAGGGAGGCGCTCGAGGCGCGCCTGGCGGGAACCCTTCTTCTCCGATGCCATGGCCAGGTAGGAAGCGGTGCCGCCCAGGAGGCCTGCGACGACAAGGTTGGTTCCGCAATTCGGATGGATGGCAAGGCGATCGTCGCCCTGTTGAAGGCGTGTGAGGGCTTCCTGCACGGATTCCCACAGCTGGTCGCTGGTCAGGTCGCCATAGATATAGAAGCCACGTGCGTCCGAGCGGCCGATAAAGGCTTTCTGTGGATACCTCTGGCTGAGTATGTGGATGGTCGCATGCTCGAGAGCGTGGTTGCGGCGGATATGCAGTAAACGCGGCGAGCGCAGCAAAGTCTGCAGCCTGTCTAGAAATTGGGCACGACGTATCATCGGCGCGATTATACATGAGGATGGAGGCGATCACCGGTGGGCGAAGAGGGAGCGCCCAGTTGTGGGGCGGGCGAAGGCGCGGATACAATGGGCGCTATGAAATGGGAGCTGATTGGACACGGCTGGGCGGCGGAATTGCTCTCCCAGCATATCCAGCGTGGTAGCGTTCGGCATGCCTATCTGATCACCGGCCCGGATGGGATCGGGAAGCGGACCCTGGCGTTGCGGTTCGCCCAAGCGCTCTGCTGCGAGGAGCCTCCTGAAGCTGGTGACCGCTGCGGCTCCTGCGCCGCATGTCGGCGAATCGAGTCTGGCTCCTATCCGGATTTCCACCTGGTCGAGGTTGGTCAACTCGATGACGAACTGGGACGCACGAGCAGCGAGATCTTGGTCGAACAGATCCTGCGCTTGCAACGCCAGCTTGCGTTGACGCCGCACAGCGGAAAATGGCGGGTGGGGTTGATTCGGCGCTTTTGGGAAGCCAGCGAGACGGCAGCCAATGCCTTGCTCAAGACCCTCGAGGAGCCGGCGGCAAGTGTTGTCTTGCTGCTGACGGCTCGCACGGCCGAAGCCCTGCTTCCGACGATCGTCTCCCGCTGCGAGATCATCAACCTCCGGCCCGTTTCGCGCAGCAAGATCCGAACAGCGCTGGAGGGCCGCGGCATGGAGCCGGATGAGAGCGCGCTGATTGCCTCGCTGGCTGCTGGCCGTCCGGGGTTCGCCCTGAGGCTGGCGGAAGATCCAACCTGGCTGGCGCGCAGGCAAGAGCGGATCCAGGATTTGCTGGGGCTGCTGCCCGCGGCGCGGGCGGAGCGGTTCGCTTACGCTGAGCAGATCGGCCCCAAGGGGAAAGGGTCGCTGAAGAAAGTCCGGGACGAGCTCGCTGAGATGTTGGAGCTATGGCTAGGTGTGTGGCGGGATATCTTGCTGCTTTCGGCCGGATTGGACCAGCAGGTGCAGAATACGGATCTGATCGGGCCGTTGCGTCATTTGGCGTCTGCGCTGGGCAGGGAAAGGGCGGTGAGGGCGCTTGCGAGCGTGGAAACGTGCCTGCAGAACATCATGGCCTATGCCAACATTCGTTTGGCATTGGAGACACTCATGCTCGAGCTTCCGCAACTTGATATCGTCGCGGAGCGATGAGAGCGCGCCATCCCGGCGATAGGATGCGCCAGGAGTAAGAAAGGAGCGAGTGGGCCGGGATTTATCTTGGCTCGATCACGAGCCGGATGGCGGTGCGTTCCTTGCCGCTGATATCCACGGTGGTGAATTCGGGGATGCAGATGACGTCGATGCCGTCTTCCTGAAGGTATCCTCTGGCGATAGCCACGGCTTTGACGGCTTGGTTGACGGCACCGGCTCCTATGGCCTGCACTTCGGCCCGGCGATGTTCGCGGACGACGCCTGCGATCGCACCGGCCACGGCAGAAGTACGTGACTGGGATGAGACTTTGATGATGTTCATCGGGCCCCTCACTCGATGTGGCAGAAATGTCGCCCGATTCCTTCGGCGGTGCTCGCATTGTACAGGATTCACCTCTGCCTTTCAAGCAGCGGCAAACGTGCAGGCATCCATTTGGCCGCGATGGGGTTATATAATCATGAGGGGCATTCCCCTAGGCAGATGTCCATCCGTGGAGTTGCGGGCCTGAGTGGGCTCGCGCACGAAAGGAGCAGGAGGACCGACGATGATGGAAGAGCAACCGCAAGTGAGCAATGAGGATCGAATCTGGGCCGCGCTGGGGTATCCTATTCCCATCATCGCCCTCATCTTGTTGTTGATGGAGGAGAAGCGAGCCAACCCCTTCCTGAAGTTTCACGCCGTGCAATCCGTCGCCCTGAACATCGTGATCTGGGTGGTGATCGTGCTCATTATCCCGCTCACGCTGGGCTTTGGTGCCATTTGTGCGCCTGTCCTCTGGCTGGTGACGCTGTGGCCAGCCTATGACTCTTACCAGGGCAACTACACGGAGCTTCCCGTGCTGACGAACTTCATCAAGAAGCAAGGCTGGGCGTAGCCTGCAGCTGGCCAAAAGTGAAGCAGCCCGCCCCCATCGGGGCGGGCTGCTTGCGTATCCCGGACCGCGTCATCCCTCCCCATTGACCCGGGCGACCTCCTCAGCTGCAAAGACAACCTCTTCTTTTCCAGCCAGCTTATCGCGGATCTTGGAGACGATCAGGTCCAGGTGGGTGTCGTGGGCAACATAATCCAGATCATCCGCCGGAACGGTGAGCACGGGACATAGCGTGAAGTTATCGATCCAGGTCTCGTAGAGGCCATTCAGGCGGGCGAGATATTCAGGCTGTATCTGGCGCTCATACTCGCGGCCGCGCATCGCGATGCGATCGAGCAGGGTGGGAACGGAGGCGCGCAGGTATACCACCAAGTCAGGGGGAGGCAAGAACTGCGTCAGGACTACGTATAGCTCGCGGTACGTCTGGTAATCGCGTTCCTGCATGTGGCCTTGTAGATAGAGATTGTAGGCGAAGATTTCGGCGTCCTCATACACGCTTCGGTCCTGTATGGCGGAGGTGGGGTGGTCGATGAGCTTGCGATGGGAAAGGAGCCGGCGCGTCAGGAAGAAGATTTGGGAGTGAAAGCTCCAGGCCGTCATGTTGGCGTAGAAATCCGCCAGATAGGGATTTTCGCCCACGGGCTCATAGAAAGGGGCCCAACCCAGACGTCTGGATAACAGCTCTACCAAGGACGACTTGCCCACGCCGATGTTGCCAGCGACGGCCACGAAATGCTTCATGACCTCCTCCTCCGCCCTCAGGCCCCGTGGCGCTCCCCCCAGGTTTCGATGAAGGCGGTATGTTTTTGGATGATCCCTTTGAGCGATTGGGCCCGCGCCCCTCGCTGCTCGGGTCCCAAACCGAGCTCCTTCAGCGCTTGGCGCCATGCGTCACGATGAGGCTGCGCGCCAGGCTCGTGCCCGAGGAGGTGGATGAACTCCTCCCAGGTCCAGAGCAGATTCCAGAGAATCGCCGCCCCGCGGCCCGCATCCGCGAGTGCCTGGAAGGCCCTCAGGTAGTAATCCCTGCGGCAGGGCAGGAGGGTCGGATCCCTTCCAGAAGCGATGGCCGCATCGCAGGCCCAGGCCCAGGCGTTCAAGTGTTGGGGCAGGTCAAAGCGGTGGAGATGCTCTGCACCAAGAAGCTGGTGGAATTGCGCCAACAGCCAAGGGCACTCCAGGCGGGTGGCGATTTCAGCGAGGTGAAAGGATATGCGGCGGCCTGCGACGGGAAACCCATCCAGCGAGGCAACGGCATTTGCGGCGTCGAGAAGGGCGCGCAGGAAGGTGCGCAGCCAGCGATCCGACAGTGGCAGCAGTGAGCTGACTTGGCGGCTGCAGGCGAGGAACGCTTGAGCGCGAGCGTGGACATGATCAGGCCGGAAGAATTGGCCGCGGGCGCCAGCCTGGGCCCACTCGAAGAAGTGCTCGGGATCATGGAGGAAAATGGGCTCACAAAGGGCCGGGCCCATCCAGGGGTCGACCCGCAGCCGGCTGGGCCGATCATAGAGCATACGGCTGTGATGCAGGATGTCCAGATGGACTTGATGGGATAGCCGCACGACCTCCCGCCCGTAAGCCGGGTCGTGGCGGTGGATGAGCACGAGGTCGATGTCCATGACGTCCCCTAGGGATGGGTTCCCACGCGCCACGCTACCAATCAAGTATCCCGAGAGGATTTCGTCCGAAGCCGCGCGCTGCTCGGTTTCGCGGCGTGCGAGTTCGATCAGTTGCTCTCGGGTAATGTTCACGATCAGGGCTTCTCCTCTAAGGGCAATTCGGGCTGGTACGGGGGGATGCCGAGTGCATTGCGGATGCGCTTGACGATGAATGCCAGATGGTCCGCGTGGGCCACGAAATCCAGATGCGTGGTGTCGATGGCGAGTACGCCGTTGTGTTCGCGGGGGCCGAAGAAGGCCTCGTAGGCCTGATTGAGCGATTCGATATAGCCCCGATCCATGTTGCGCTCGTAGGAACGGTCGCGCATGGCGATGCGTTGCATGGCAACATCCGTGTCCACACGGAGGTAGACAATCAAATCGGGCCGCACGATGCGTTCGGCGAGGGCCTCGTGGACAAGATTGTACGTTTCCAACTCGTCCCCGGAGAGATTCAGGTGGGCGAAGAGGGAGTCCTTCTCGAATGTGTAGTCAGCGATCAGATTCCCTTTCTGTATCAGGTCGGGAACCGCCTCGCGCTGCTGACGGTAGCGGCTGAGCAGGAAGAAGATCTGAGTCTGGAAGGCATACCGCTCTCGGTCGGCGTAGAAATGACTGAGGAAGGGGTTCTCCTCGAAGATCTCGAGCAGAAGCTCGGCATCGAATATGGGCTGGAGCAAGCGAGCCAATGAGGTCTTGCCGACTCCGATGACACCTTCAATAGCGATGAACATAGGCACTTTCTCGGGGGAGGGATCAGCAACGGACCAAGGATACTTGCCTTCGGGCTGTCCTGCAACCCTCACGGCTCAGGGCTCGTAACGGAACTGCAGGCAGTAGTGATGGTGGATGTTGCTGACCCAAGCGCTGCCCATACCAAAGGGAGCCAAGGGGATGTTGTCCTGGACCCATATTTTCTCATCCTTGAGTGTGTAGGTTGCGCTCAGACGACGAGCCAGATCCCAGGCCAAGGGGTAGATCTTGCCTTTCTTCTTGAGGTTCTTAACGATGATGGTTAGATAGGCCCCTGGTCTGAGGGCCGGCTGCATTGCGGCGTAGATATCCACGAGCCGGGTCAGGAAAGTTTCATAGTCGGAGATATTGCCCAGGTCGGCGGGATCGGAGGAATAGGTCACATCCAAATCGGGGTCCTGGCGGCGGGCACGCTGGGTCTCGGCGCCTGGGGCGTGCAACATGTCCCAGTAGGGTGGTGAGGTGAGCACGTAGTCCACGGTCGGCAGGTCAAGCTGAGGCAGATCGGCCGCGTTGGCGGTGAGCACCTCGATATGCAGACCCTCGGCGGGCGGTCCCAGGCGGGCGCGCTCCTCATGGACGAGCTCGCGAGCGATGGCGGCGTACTCTGGGTTCAGTTCGATCCCAATGCCGTTGCGCCGATTTCGGATGCAGGCGATGAGGGTGGAGCCCGTGCCGGCCATGGGGTCGAGAACCATCGCGCCTTCCTTGGTGAAGAAGCGGATGAACTCCTCGGCCAATGTCTCGGGGAATTTCGCCGGATGCCTGCGCACCTCCCCGCGCCGGGGTGGCGGGTTATGGAGAAACCATGATTTCTGGAACTTAATCCATTCTTTGGGAGAGAGGTCATTCAGCCGGTTGCGGAAGGGACGCTTCTTGGCCATTTCCCTCCTCACGGTTCTGGGGCAGTCGCGGTCGGCCCAGGCCTCAAGGCGCGGACGAGAAAATCGTCGAAGGAGGCTGTGATGAGACCCTCGGATCTCGATCGGACCATCAAACCCACGCGGCCCTGAGGGTAAGCCGGATCCTCTCGCGCGAACACTTCGATCCCGTTGAGAAAGAGGCGGAAACTTGCTCCCTCAGCCAAGACCGCCAAGCGGTTTTCAACCAGCGGTCCGGGAATGGCGGCGAAAGTCCGTTGGAGCGGGAGCAAAATAATTTCGTCCGCGCCGGTGATGCGGGAGACGCGGATCTCCCCTTCACAGTTCAGGGTGAAGCGGTAGTGCTCGCCAGCTGGGGTTACTCGAAAGACCAGGCCATACTCATCGTCCAGTCCGCAGACTTCGGCGCGGGCCTTCACCTCCAGGTAGATGTCGGCCTCAGGCGGAAGCGGGCTGAGCGCCATGTAGAAAGCCCGCGGTTGATGCACAGCCAGAGATAGGCGGCCCTGGATATAGCTTGCGCCGCCCACGGGCCGGTCGCTGAGGGTCCAGCCAGAAGGTTGATCGAACGCGTCAAGCAACAGCACTTTCCCCAGCCCGGCGAGGATGTCCGGAGTGGGTGTGGCCGTAGGCCTCGGCGTGGGAGTTGCCGTGGGCACGAGCGTGGGGAAGGCCACGGTCGGCGTGGGTGGTGCCGGCGTGAGTGTGGGGGTTGGAGTCGGCAAGGCTTGCACGGATATACAACCGGCCAGCAGCCATGGGATTCCCATGAGCGCAAGAAGCGCAATGAACCCTCTCCCTGAGTCAGGAGCGTCGGGCACGATGCTCGGCGATGCCGAGTGGCTGCAGGTCCGTGGAGAAAGAGGTGCGCGCCGTTCCATGCCCCTGAGGATACAACGGATCAGTTGCGCGGGGAACCGCGTCAGGGCGAGAGGTACCAGAGACGGAAGTCGTCAAACAGGACCGTGAATCCAGGCGTGTCGGCGGCGTTGGCGAACAGCCCGTAATTTCCAGCCGCGAAGCTCGAGTCTTCGATTTCGGCCAACATCACCCCATTGGCGAACGCAATTAGGCGTGGGCCTCGGGCGAGCAGCCCCATGGTGTTCGTCTCTTTACCCCCTGGCCGGATGCTCTCGGATGACCGCCAGTCGAGCAGCGTGCGAATCGATCCGGCGAAGAGTTTCCTGACGCGGAAGGAGCCATCGCAGGCGAACTCGAGTATGTATCCGCTGTTGCGTTCTGCGGGATCCACGCGAATGGCGAGGCCATAGGAATCCTTCCCGCTGCAGCTCTGAGGTTGAGCCGTCACCTCCACGTATACATTTCCAGCCTCAATGTCCGGGATGGTTGTGCTCCACCAAATGAAGGTGTCTGCCAGGTAATCGGTGGCTCGAAGGTGGCCATCTTCCCATAGGTTGGCGGCGCCCTCGAAGTTGGGCCCAACCCAGGTCATATCCGAGGCAAAAGAATCTTGATAGTCCGGCGCGACGAGATTCAGGCCGAAGCGGGGATCGTCTGTGGCCACCGGCGGCGGACTGGGCGAGGGTGTCGTCTCCAGTAGCGGCTGCATGGGCGTTGGGGTTAACGGGGTGCGGATCGGGGTCGCACTCGGTGGTGGCGTGAATGTCGGCCCTGCCGTCTGGGAATCTTGGGTCTGCTGGGCAATCTCAGGCGGCGGGGTAATCGGCGCCGGGCGGGTGCAGCCCGCCAGGAGCCAAGCGATGCACAGGATGAGAGCAGTGGTAAGGGCGCGCATCAGGGAATGAATTGGATATGCCAGAAGGCGAAGTCGTCAAACTCCGCCCGGAGATTATAGGTCTGCGAGGCCCGGACATAGGCGGCGAAATAGCCGAAGCTATGAGTATAGTTGGGGTCGAAGAATTCACCGACGTGAAAGCCATTGATGAAGAAATGGAACTTGCCCATGTATCCCCACAGGCCGAGGCGGTTTTGGGCAAGGGGACCGGTCCGGATCACATCTGTGGGCGACCAATCGATGAGTATGGCGGTTGGCTTGCCTCCCGGCCTATAGCTCAGGAAGCGCCAGGCACCGTCGCAGGAAATCTCCAAGGCATACCCGCTGGGAGTTTGCTCGGGATGCAGACGGATGACCAGTCCAACGGCGTCCTTGGCGATGCAGTCCCCGTTGATGGCGGTGATTTCCGCGTAGACGTTGCCGGATTGCACCGAATTGTAGGACCAGTAGACGCCCAGATTGGCGGGATCGTAATCCACGCCGATCAGGCGGCCGTTCTCGACGTGATAGGCCGCGAAGCCTGCGCTGTCGTAGTCGAACCATGCATCTGGATCCTCGAAGTAATCGAAGTGGTCGGGGTTGTTCAGGTCGAGGATGGAGCGCGGGTCATCCTCATCTGTGATTTCGAAGGGCGTGGGCGAAGGCGCGAGCTCAAGCCGTTGGGGTGTGGGCGTCGCCTCGGCTTCCGCTGTGGGCATCGGCGGCGTCTCGGTTAGCGGGAGAGATTCGGCTTGAGTCGGTGGCAAAGGGCTGGCCACTGTTTCGGCGAGCGGCGGCTCCTCCGGCATCCTTCCCTTCCCAAGACCCGCAACCAGGTCGACGACGATATAGACGAGCGCCAATAGCAGCAATACCGCCAGGATCAGAAGCAAGACACGATCGAGCCGGATGGTGCGTCCTGGTTCTTCGGCCATGGCAAGCCCTCCTATTCGCAGTGGACGGCCGGGGCGCCGGCTGGATGCTCCAGAAGCCCCATCCCGCAGCGCCGCGGAATCAATTTGCAGTATAGCATGGCATCCTGCCGCCGAGGCGCCGGGCGCTATAATCCATTGGTCCTGGTCGAAGCTCGCAGCACCATATGGGAGGTGGACGATGGAGTACCGCAGCATGGGACGCACGGGCCTCAAGCTGAGCGCCATTTCACTGGGCTCATGGGTGACCTTCGGTGATCAGATCGATGAGAAGAAAGCCCGCGATCTGCTGCACCGAGCATATGACATGGGCGTCAACTTCTTCGACAACGCCGATGTGTACGCGAACGGCCGGTCTGAAAGCGTGATGGGGTCGGCCATCAAGAATCTGCCACGAGAGGCACTGGTCCTTTCCAGCAAGGTATTCTGGCCCACCATGCCCGGCCCCAATGGCAAGGGGCTTTCTCGCAAGCACATCATGGAATCGTGCCATGCCTCCTTGAAGCGGATGGGGGTGGAGTACTTTGACCTCTACTTCTGCCATCGCTATGACCCCGAAACGCCTCTGGAGGAGGTTGTGCGTGCGATGGACGACTTGGTGCGCCAGGGCAAGGTCCTCTACTGGGGGACCTCCGAATGGCGGGCTGGCCAAATCGCGCGAGCCCATGCCATCGCGGAGCGATGGAATTGCTATGCTCCCATGGTAGAGCAGCCTCAGTACAACATGCTCGTGCGTCGGCGTGTGGAGGAGGAGCTAGTCCCGGCAGCAGATGATCTGGGTTTCGGCATGGTCACATGGAGTCCGCTCAAGTACGGGTTGCTTTCTGGCAAGTACAACGAGGGTCTGCCGGCAGATCCAACGCGCCTCACGCGCGAGCCAGATTGGGCTGAGAAAGTGATCACTGAGGAGCGGCTGGAAAAGGTGCGCGGGATCGGCGCCCTGGCCAAAGAATTGGGCGTGACGACAGCGCAGCTTGCCATCGGCTGGCTGCTGCGGCTGCCTCAAGTAAGCAGCGTCATCACGGGCGCGACCAAGCTCGCGCAGTTGCAAGAAAATGTGGCGGCCCTAGAAGTGGTTGAGAAGCTATCGCCTGATGTGCTGGCGCGGATCGATGAGATCCTGGGGAATGTGCCTGGGGAGGAGTCCTAGCACGGCGGCCGCTACCAGCCAAGAGCGGTTCGTATTTCAAGCCCGGCGGGGTCCTCGAAGTCGATGCGGGCGGCGAACATGCGCCCGATCTCTTCCAGCAACTCGACCGCCCAGACGGCATCCATGCCGATGTCGGCGACATCGACTTCAGGCGGGAGTGTAATGCCCAGCTCGGCCATTACATCGGGAGCGAGGTCGAGCTGATATCGCCTTAGATCGATACGCCCCGTGCCCTCATATTCGCGGCGGGTCACGTAGGTCTGCCATTCAGCCGCGTCCTCCAACGCCTCCGCCAGGGTCCAGCTGGCCCATTGGATGGCGTTGGCCTTCTCGGCCTGGATGGTATGAAGGCGGCGGCCGGTGCCAAAGGAGAGCATGCGCGTCTCGCCCGGTGAATAGCGACCGGCGCTGTAGTGGATGGCTTCGACCGCGGCGTGGTAGCTCGGGTTGCCCGCCACGCCCACGCCGCCATCCACCCATGTATGGCGAATGCCCCGCACGGTTGCGGAATGAGCAGGGAAGTAGGTTGGAGCGGCGATACTTGCCAGGACGGCATCTTTGAGTGCCATCGTCCCCCACAGGCTTGCATTGCCTGGGCCATCGCGCACGAAGAAATCCGTCCGGCTGGTTTCAGTGTTCTTGGCCGTAATCATGATGTCGAGTGGCAGGTCATTCAACCGCCGCTCTCCACCGATGTCTGCGAGCGTGGCGGCGATGAAGTTGTTGCTGTAGCGGTGGTTTCCACCGTTGAGCAGAACCTGCCACCACGGAAGCCGCTGGAAGGCCCGTATGGCAAGGTCGCGGTAGAGGGCCAGCAAGCCGCGCGCGCTCGACCCCAGGGCAATGCCGGCGGCGATGATGGCACCCGTGGAAGTGCCTGCCACCATGTCAAATAGCTGCGGAGCGGGCTTCCCCTGCTGGCGCTCGAGCTCCACCAGGCAGGCCAGCGGGATGATGCCGCGGATGCCTCCCCCATCGATGCTGAGTATGGTTCTCATCAGGTGCCTCCCCGGCGTCTGACCGGCTCATTGAGGCGCGGCGCTGGGCCTCGTCCCAGAGTAGGTGCTCTTGATGCCCGCGGCGCCCGAAAGTGAAGGTATGGGAGTGCTCCAGGAGCAGGAGTGTGGGCGGGCACGTTCCCTGGGCGACTTCGTTGGCTAGGTCCTCCTGAAGCCGGCGGGTCTCCAGGAAGGGAAGCGTTCCACATTGGATCACTGGCAAGGGCTGGCCCTTGAAAGGAATCATGCGCTTGAACCTTCGCCGGCGACCGGCCATCGGAGCGGGCGGCGCCCTTCAAAGCGGGCCAGATGATCGAAGCCGGCCTGGACAGCATCTCGCAAGGCCTGATCGAGGCCGTACCCCACATCCTCCGGTGCGTGTGCGTCCGAGCCTAGCGTCACCCAGCGTCCACCCTCTTGCTGAAACCAGCGCAGGACCTTGCGGTCGGGGGTAGGTTGCTGGACGCTTCTGCGGAGCGTGGCGGTATTCACCTCGATCGCCAGGTCGCGGCAGGCGGCCTCCTTGAGCACGCGACGGATTTGGGGCTCGTAGGCGGCCGGATCGTAGCTGCCATAGGCATCGTAGCCGTAGCGTTTGGCGATGTCCATATGTCCCAGGATATCAAAGGTGCCATCCCGGACCATACGCATCAGTTCCTCGAAGTAAGCGCCGTAGGCCTCTGCCGCAGGTCGTTCAAAGAAGGCGGGATCGAAGATCCGGCGCTCGTCGGCCCAATGCAATGATCCGATGCAATAGTCCCAGGGATAAGTATCCAGCAACCGCTCGACTTGCAGGGGAAAGCGGTGAGGCTCCCCGACCTCAACCCCTGCCCGCAGGGTAAGGCTGCCGCGGAAGGTGTTCTGGCAGCGCTCAAAGGCATGCCACCAGGCATCGGCCTTGAAGTGGCCTGAGTAGGGGTCTTCGGGAACCATATCGAAATGGTCGCTGAAACCGATCTCCGGGATGTCTGCCTCCAGTGCGGCGCGGCACATGGCCTCCATGGTCACGTCGGCATCGCGGGAGAAGGATGTGTGAATGTGATAGTCGAAGGGTGCCCTCATCACGTATGCATTCTCCCGCAGGTCGCAAGCAGGCCGCTCGACCATATGCCGAGGCATGTCTCTTGCAGGGATTATAGCCTTGGGGGCGTAGCAGGGTAGAATTCGGGCATGCCAGAAGGTCGGGCTGTATTGATCCTGAAGATGAGACGTTGGCGCGTCGGGACACGTGCCCGTGGCCGCGTCCTGCGAACCATCGGATGGGGTTTCTTGGCAGCGGTGGTGCTCCTCGGCGGCCTAGGCATCTTGCTGGCGGGATTCTCCTATGGGGAATTGACGCGGGATTTGCCGCCGGCTGGGGATCTTGCCGACGCGTTTGGCGCCCCAGGGCAGGAGGCCTTCCGCCCCGTCGAATTCTACGATCGGACGGGCGGTGAGCTACTCTTCGCTTGGCAGAACTCCAAGGCGACCGGGGTTCGCTGGTACCACCTCGATCCCCATAGCCCCATTCTCCTGCCGGAATATGTGGTCGAAGCGACTTTGGCGGCCGAAGGTGTGGATTTCTGGTCGCTGCCTGAAGAGCACGCCCGGCAGGCCCGCCAATTGTTTCTGCAATCCTTGCTTGGCGGTGGTGATCCGCCAGAGACTCCTCCCTCGCTACCGGAACGGCTAGTGGAGGCTCAGTTGATGCCGTTGGAGGGCCCATGGAGCGGAAGCGGCCGGCCGCTGCGCCGTTTGCTCTTGACGCTCGAGGTGGAACGGGCCTATGAGCCGTTGCAAATCCTCGAGTGGTATCTGAATTCCGCGGACTATGGCCATGGCGCCTATGGGATCGATGCGGCCGCGCGTGTCTACCTGGATAAACCCGCGTCGGAACTCACGCTTGCAGAAAGCGCGTTGCTGGCCGGGATCCCCCTGGATCCAGCGCGAAATCCGTGGGATGCTCCGGAGGCGGCGCAGGCTCAGCAATTTCACGTGCTTTCTGAGATGCTTGAGGCAGGCACGATCACAACCCGCGAGTATCGGGAGGCAACTAAGGAGCCTATTGAGCTTAATGGGCCTGGCGCAAGAGCGGAATCGGATTCCATTCAAGGGTTGATCGCCTATCTGCTATCCGAATTTAAGGCGCGTTATGGCTCTCAGGCATTGGGTCGCAGTGGCCTGCGCGTCGTCACGACTATCGACGGTGATCTCCAACGGCAGGCCTCTTGCGTCTTGGAAACGCATCTGGCAAGGCTGCAGGGCGCGGATATCTCATACGCCGTGCCGGCAGCGGATGGCTCGCGTTGTCTGGCTGCTGACCTACTGCCGCCCATGCGTCCAGGGGATATCGGTGTGGACCATCGCATCGAGGGCGCCGCGCTGATGATCCTGGATGTAGCCAGCGGAGAGGTGTTGAGCGCCGTCGGGGATATCCTCTCCCCGCGGCCGCTCGGCGAGATGGCGGATCCCTTCATATATCTCACGGCGTTTGCCCAGGGGTATGCACCGGGATCTATGATCCTGGATCTCCCTCCGGCGGCGCCCACAGATCTTGAGGCCTCGGATCTGGCAGCATACAAGGGGCCTGTCCGGGTGCGGACGGCGCTGGCGAACGGCTACCGGGGCGCTGCCGAGCGAATGTTGGCACTAGTAGGTCCGGAAAGCGTGCGGCGGACGATGGCCGCGCTGGGTTTGCGCCCCGGGCCGGTCTTTGGGGATGGCATCCCGGAGGACGCAGGATGGCAGGAATCGTTGGCTCGCCTGGTGCACGCCTACAGTGCGCTGGCAAATCGCGGGTTGCTCACAGGCGCGGAGGTCGGGCCCCCGGGAGGTGTGCCGCAAGCCATTCCGTTCCGGCTTCTCGAGGATGCCGTGGGCCGGGCAATCCACCAGACTGGTGGGACGGAGAAGGCCGTGCTCAGCGAGCAACTTGCCTACTTGATCACGGATGTGCTGCGGGATGAGACAGCCCGCTGGCCGCGCTGGGGCGCCGGCAACCCGCTGGAAATCGGCCGGCCCGCAGGCGCCTCGGCGGGTGTTTCGCCAGACGGATATCACTTCTGGGCCGTTGGCTACACCCCCCAGCGGGTAGTGGGTGTCTGGGTCGGGAACGATAGCGGGCGGCGCCCGGAGGGGGTGGAGGCGCGCAATGGCGCCGCGCCTCTCTGGCATGCGGTGATGCGCTATGCCACCCGGTCGCTTCCGCCTGAGGGCTGGAGCATTCCGCCCGGTGTGAGCAGTGTGGAGGTTTGTGACCCATCGGGCCTGTTACCGAGGGTATATTGCCCCCGTGTGGTCCGGGAGATCTATCTGCAGGGCACCGAGCCCACCGCCTTCGATCACCTCTATCAGCCCTTTCTGGTGAACCGTGAGACGGGACGCCTGGCGACGATGGCCACCCCCCTGGATCATGTGGAGGAGAGGGTGTACTTTGTGCCGCCGCCGGAGGCCGCAGCCTGGGCCCGGGCGGTGGGCCTGGAGCAGCCGCCGCGCGAATATGACGTCGTACAGGGAGTGGAGTCAGGCGATCCGAACGTGCGCGTCCAATCCCCGGAGAATCTATCTTTCGTGCGCGGGCAGATCGCCATCCGCGGCTGGGCGGCGCTGGAGGATCAGGCCTTCTTCCGGCTTCAATATGGGCAAGGCTTGAACCCCAGGCGCTGGATCCAATTGGGGGAAGCTGTAGGGAGGCCGGTGCGAGCGGGGTTTCTGGGCCTCTGGGATACGCGCTCCCTAGAGGGCCTTTATACGCTGCAGCTCATCGCCGTGGATGGCGAGGGGCAATTGAAGACCGCCGCGGTTCACCTCACGGTGGACAATACTCCACCTGAGATACTCTGGCTCTATCCGGCCGATGGTCAGATCGTGGAGTCGGGTGGGGAGGTGGTGCTGGAGGCGGCGGTTGAGGACGCCTATGGGGTGGCGAAGGTGGAGCTCTACCTGGACGGCGAGCTTGTGGCCGAGCTCGAACGGGGCCCCTTTTCGGTACGCCTGGATGGGGTCCAGGAGGGGGAGCACCGTTTCTTGGCGAGGGCAAGCGATACGGCTGGAAATGCGGTTGAGAGCGAAGAAGTCGCTTTTGT
>CAZBLT010000003.1:0-19000 GCA_964492745.1 uncultured Anaerolineaceae bacterium | reverse complement strand
CGAGGGCAAGCGATACGGCTGGAAATGCGGTTGAGAGCGAAGAAGTCGCTTTTGTACTCTTGCGAAATTAAGAGAGTAGAAGGCTCAATGATACGCTGAGCGCTTTGCCGAGGTGGGCAACAAGAGGGGCACGGCGATGCCGTGCCCCTGATGGTGTAACTAACTCTACGCGTCTACCTAGCCGATGATCGGCTCGAATCCGAAATTGATGTTGCCGACATTAGCATCAGGACCCAAGCTTACTTGCTGATAAGGATTGGTGTCTGGAAGAGAGAGGAATCCGCTGGGATATACAGTCGCCCAGCCGTAGGACGCAGGTGGCAGCGTGCTCTTGACCACCGTCACACAATACGTCCCGGGCGGCAATTGCCCGAACTCATAGTAGCCCTGGCTGTTGGTCGTTGTGGATTTGTACCCGCTTGAACTGCAACTCCCCGCCCCTAGGGTCACGGTAACATTTGCCAGGCGTTCGCTTGAGGGAGATGATCCGCGGCCATGGTAGACATAGCCGGAGATGGAGCCTTGGGGTTCTGGAGTAGGCGTGGGCGGCACGAAGCATGCGCCGGGCTCGGAGCCATCCGGCTGGAAGCCATAGCCCCAACGGCAGGTGTTGTCCACTAGCGCAAGGGCCTTCAACGGATAGTGGCTGCTGTTGGAAGACGGCGAGCCCGCTTCGGCGAGCGTGAAGTGATCGTGATAGTCGAACCACGCCGGCTCCTTGATGCCTTCGTCGGCCCATGCCCCCCACAGAAACTCGCCGTCCGAACCGATCAGGGAAAAGAGAAAGGCGATCTGGATGCGGTCCGCATGGCCGGGATCGCGGCGAATCCAGGCCTCATCCGGGCCGATGCCATAGCCCGAGTCGAAGACGCAATCCTCGTAGCCGTCGCGTGCGGGGTGAGGTGAGTCCGAACGCATAGGCGTCGGTCCGCCGACATCACCATTAGCGTCACGGCAGGCGCGCACGCCATCAGTGGTCCACTCTGTGCCAGGGGGCGCCATGCCAAGAATCAGCCAATCCCCGTGGCCATCGAGATCCAGGTCGACTTCCACCCCGTAGGCGGCCTGCGAGTCTCCAGGAGGAGCGCCTTCCAGGTAGATGGTGATGTAAATAAATGGTGAACTGGCGCTGAGCTCGGCGCGGGTGATATCGAGGTAGTCGCGATACTCCATCGTCTCAGATGTGAAGGGCCGCTCGAGGAGGTTGATATCGAAGTTGTCGGCGATGGCGCGGCGCTCGCCCGCGAGGGCCTTGGTGGAGCGGTCGGTCATAAAGCTGGCCACGCCACCCGGATTGGCCGGGAAGGTAATATGTGCGACGGTGGGGGTTGGGGTGGCCTCCGCAGGCGGCTCCTCGGTCGCGGCTGGTTGCTCGGTCGCTTCAGGTGCAGAGATGGTTTCCTGGGCGGGAGCGGCCCCTCCCGAGCCGGCATCGAGTGTAGCCTGTGAGATGGTAGCAACCGCCTGGAGGGTCTGGGTGACAGCCAGGTCCACATCGGCCTGGGAGCCCAGTCCGGGCAAGCTGCATGCCATGGAGGCGAGGATGAGAGCGGTGAGGCCTAGCGTGATCGAACGGTGTCTGGCGGATGACATGGCGCTTCTCTCCTTTGCGGTTTGGTTACGAGTTCTTCATCTATTAAACGTCGGCGATGCGGCCTTGTGACAGCTTGTGGCGACGGGGTCCTGGCTAGGAGGCATCCCATGGCGCCCTGTGAGCGAAACGGCCGCTCATGCTCTCGCGTATCTCGGCCTCCCATCGGGGCAGATGATCGGCCGCGCCGAGCAAGAGTCCGAAGCAGCCTGCGAGCATTATATCGCCCAAGGGGGCCGCATCGTGGGTAAGCAGCCTCGAGTTCCGCAGCATACTCCGGCGAGGTCCGGTCACGAGGACCGGGACCTGGTCCGGCAGGGCTGGGGTAGGGCCTTGCACGAAAAGCCGTCCACCATGGCCATTTTCGTCGAAGATCTCGTCGTTGGAAAGCGCGCCGTGGGCGAGTTGCTCGAGCAGCAATTCGAGGCGTGTCCGATCGATCAATCCGGTGTGATGCTCAAATAGGCCCTCGATGCCCCCGGGGCCCAGGCGGAAGGCCAGGGTGTGGAGATTGCCCACATTGGCGACCAGATGGTGTTGCCGGCCAGCGGCGGTGGCATCGAGCAGCGCCCCGAGCACAGCCGCGGGCGCGTTGTCCATAACGATGAGCGGGCAGGCGGGTGCGGGCGAGGCTGCCACGGCGCGCATCCGCGTGAGCGCGGCCGGGATATCTCCAGCGGGGTAGGCGAAGGCCGATAGCCGACTGTTCTTGAGGATGCGCCGCTCCAGATACTCAAAACGGAAGATGCGGTCGGACACGCCGGCGGGCGCGGCGCCGTGGTCGAAGACTCCGACGGCGATCGCTGTGGGCGCTAGCTCCACGCCGAAAGCCCGAAAGGCGGCCTCGATGGCGGCGTACTCGAAATCACGCATCTCGATACTTTCTATATCCGCGAGCCCGCGCGCCTCGTCCTCGGAGACGATCTGAACGCCCATCTCATGCTCCACCCACCCGAGGTCATCGTTGAAGGTGCGGGCTGCATCCGGTGTAGCAAACAGGGGGAGGCCAGCCGATAGATGATCCTTGGCGGCCCAATGACAGGGGCCGCCGCCCATGGTTACACCGCGAAGGAGCACAGGAACGCCTCGACGGGTGGCATCCTGAATGCGGCCCCGTACGATCATGGTGGGGGAGGGCATGACGAGCTTGAAACCATTCTCCGCCCCGATGCCGCTTCGTAACAGGAAGATGTCCTGGGTTCCCGTCCCGATATCGACGCTAAGGAATTGGCGGTTCATTTGCACCTTTGGCCCACAACCGCGACGGCTCAGGGCGTTGTGGCTGGCTTCCAATCCGGCTGCAAATCCCTCCCGGGGTGCTGGGTGAGATTCTTCTGGCCGGATCCGTTGTTGGTCATGATGTAGATTTCGGGATTCTGATCGCGGGTGGACGTGAAGGCAATCCACTGTCCGTCGGGAGAGAAGGCAGGCTCCTTGTTGCCGAGTGAGTTGGTGAGTGGCTTGGGATCGAGTCCGGGTCTCTCGACCGAGGCGATGTAGATCTCCTGCTGGCCGCGACGCACAAGCCAGCTGAAGGCGATCCACAGGCCATCACTGGACCAGCTGAGATGATCGGCCCCGATGATACGGTCGCGCCGGTCGAACATAGTGGGTTCGCCACCTTCGGCGGAGCGAAGGAAGATGCGGCCTGGCGCAAGGTTGATCGAGGCCGCCACGGCCAGCGTCTGGCCATCGGGCGACCAGGCGGGGGAATACTCGACGGCGAAGCCAGCAGAGACATTCCTGGGCGGATCGGTGACTGCGCAGGTGCCGGGAGAGGGCTCGCATTCCACGCTCATGATGAAGACCTGGCGCAGGTCGTTGACGCGCGTGCTGGTGAAGGCGATGCGGGTGCCATCTGGGGACCAGGTGGGATCCATATCATCCCCAGGGCTGGCGGTGAGGTTTGTGGGTTCCCCGCTACGATCGGCGTTGATCACGAAGAGGTCCAGGCCGAGATCGTTGCCGGAGGCATCGCGGCCGCCAGGGGCGACGTAGAGAATCTTCTGGCCATCCGGGGACCACCTCGGCTGGGCCTTATCGCCGGGTCCGAAAGTTATCTGCACCGGGTCCGTGCCGTCTGGGTTCATGGACCAGATTTGGAGCGTGCGGTCGTCCTCGCGGTCGCTCACGAAGACGATGCGGGAGGCACCGCCGAGCAGGACTGGCGCGGGCATTTGCGTCGGCGTGGGAGAGGGCATAGGCGTTGGGCTTGGCTTGGGCGTGGCCGTGGGGGGGGGCGCCGTGGCAGTAGGTGTGGGCGGAGTTTCGGCTGGAACGAGGGGGGCGATCGTCACCAGGGAAGTGGTCGCGGCGGGAGCCGGCACGGCGCCTGGCAGCCGGCCGAGGAGCAGCCAGGCCGCGCCACCCAGCAGGATCAGCGCTCCGCCGCCGGCCAGGCCGGCGATGAGCGGCCAGCGACGCCGGGGCGGCCGCGCCGTGGGCGGGAGCGGCGCGCGGATGGTCTCAAGGGCCAGTTCACCTCGCAAGGCCCTGCGGAAGCTGTCGATATCCGGGAAGCGTTGATCGCGATCGAGTGCCATGGCCCTTTCGAGCGCGGCTTCGACATGTTCTGGGACTGCCGGGTTGAGCTGGCGGATGGGCTTGAGCTGCTCCTTGCCGAGCATGCGCTGAATGCTGTCGGCCGGGCGCTGGCCGGTGAGCAGCGCGTAGAGCGAGGCCGCCAGGGCGTATTGATCGCTGCGGGCATCGGTGCGTTGGTCGCCGTACTGTTCAGGGGGTGAGAACCCGGGGGTGAGGCCGCGTGCGCCGGTGGTGGTCTGGGCCAGGTCGGATTCCTTGGCGATGCCGAAGTCGACGAGCACCACCGAGCCGTCTGGCCGAAGTTTCAGGTTGGCGGGCTTGATGTCGCGATGGATGACCGGGGGCTGGCGGGTGTGGAGATAGTGAAGCGCGTCGGCGACGGCTTCGGCCCAAGCCAGGACTTCCTCCACCGCAGGGGGTTTCTCCATGCTGCGGGTGTGAAGGTCGACGCCGGCGACGTAGTCCATCACCAGGTATTGGCGTTCGCTCAGAATGAAATGGTCCGTGACCCGGGGCAGATTGGGATGGCGCAGCGTGGCCAACAGCAGGGCCTCGCGCCTGAATTGACGCTCGGATTCGGGGTTGAGGTTCAAATTCTCCTTGACCGCCACCTTGATATTGAGGGTGAGGTCATGGGCGAGATAGACGGCGCCCATCCCGCCCTTGCCGAGCTGTCCCTCGATGCGGTAGCGGTCGTTGAGAATCTCACCTGGCTGCAGTGGCATGGCGCCGATTGTACGCGAGGCCCAAAGCGGGAGCAAACCGTGGGGGTTATAATGGAGCGGCAAGCCCCGCGAGCAGATGACCCCTCTGGACTCGTGAGGCCGAACCGTCAGTCCGCATCGAAGAGGAGTGCTCATGACCCCGCTGCGCCAACCCTTCGACCCGGAAACACTCGAGCGGCTGCTCGAGCGCATACCCGGAAACGGCCGAGCCAAGCTACTGCCCTTGCTCCTGGAAGCCCAGAAGGAATGGGGATATATCCCCGAGAAGTCCGTGGAAGCGATCAGCACGGCCCTGCGCGTGCCAGCAGCAGAGATCCATGGCGTGATCGAGTTCTATAGCATGCTTTACCGCCGGCCCACAGGGAGGACGATCGTGCGCATTTGCGAGGGTCCCATATGTGCGCAGGCGGGCGCACGGCAGATCCGTGAAGCAGTATGCCGGCACCTGGGCGTGAGGGAGGGCGAGCCTACAGGGAACGGGGAGTACATGGTCGAATCGGTGCATTGTCTCGGGCTCTGCGATCATGCTCCGGCGGCGCTGGTAGGTGAGGTTCCCGTGGCAAACATCACAGCGGAGGATCTACAACGGTGGATCGCAACCCCACAGGCAGCCCCGCTTGGCAAAGTGGGCGGAGAGCCTCGCTGGCTGACTGCTCGCTGTGGGAGCATGGAGCCCCTGGACCTGCAATCCTATGAGAAGAGCGGCGGCTTTTCCGGCTTGAAGAGGGCGCTTCAAGGCATGGAGCCGGCCGAGGTCATTGAGGTGATCAAGGCCTCGGGCCTGCTTGGGCGGGGTGGGGCTGCCTTTCCTACCGGGCTGAAATGGGAGTACACCGCCGGGGCTCCCGGCGATGCGCGGTACGTGGTCTGCAATGGGGACGAATCCGAACCGGGAACGTTCAAGGATCGGGTGCTCATGGAGGGGGATCCCTTTGCGGTTCTGGAAGGCATGTTGCTGGCGGGTTATGCGGTGGGGGCTCGGCGCGGTTATCTGTATGTGCGCGGTGAGTATCCTCGTGCCCAGAGGATCCTGAGCCAGGCAATCGAGCGGGCGCGCCAAGCAGGGTATTTGGGACCGAAGATCTTGGGCAGCGACTTCGAGTTTGACATCGAGCTTCGATCGGGCGCCGGGGCCTACATCTGTGGTGAGGAAACCGCCCTGTTCGAGTCGATCGAGGGCAAGCGCGGCTTCCCCCGGCTCAAGCCACCTTTCCCCACGACTCATGGCCTCTTCGGACAACCTACCGTTATCAACAATGTCGAGACACTCGTGGCCGCGGCCTGGATCGTCCAGCATGGACCCGAGGCCTACCGCTCCGTAGGCACGGATGAATCGCCAGGATCCAAGCTTTTCTGCCTTTCAGGGGATGTTAAGCTGCCGGGAGTGTATGAGGTTCCCTTCGGCACAAAGCTGGGTGAACTGGTAGATCTCGCCGGCGGCTCCCAGGGCCAGATCCAGGCGGTATTGCTTGGAGGCGCAGCGGGCGCCTTCGCCGGGCCTGATGAGATGGATTTGCCGATGAGCTTCGAAGGTCTAAGGCAGGCCGGCTTGCCCCTGGGCTCGGGCGTGGTGACGGTCATCAACACAGAGAGGGATATGCGCACCTTTCTTGTCAGCCTGGCGCATTTCTTTGCACATGAATCCTGCGGCAAATGCTTCCCCTGCCAGTTGGGCACACAGCGTCAATTGGAGATCGTGTCCGCCTGGGCGAATGGCTCGGCCAGTCGCGGCGATTTGGCTGCCTTGCAGGATGTGGGGTATGCCATGACCCAGGCTTCCTTATGCGGGCTGGGCATGACCGCAGGCACGGCCATCCTTTCGGCCTTCGAGAAGTGGCCGGATCTGTGGGGGTGATGGAGGTGACGTGGCCCCCGAGACCGGCGAGGGCTTGAGGAGTGCGGCATGGGTGATGGCGCGGCAGAGATCTCATGGCATGAGTTGCGTGAGCGCCTGAAATGCGTACAGGGCGAAGTGATCGAAGAAGCCCTGGTGAGCCTTTATGTGAACGGATCAGAGCTGGCCACGATCATGTGCACGCCCCGTGATCAGACCGATCTTGCGATGGGCTTCCTGAAGAACGAGGGCTTTATACAGGGGCTCGAGGACGTGGCTGCCATCCATGTTACGCCGGACGGATGCTGTGTGGATGTCTGGTTGGAACATGGGATCGAGCGTCCAACCCGCAGGATCATAACCTCGGGGTGTGGCGGCGGGGTGACCTTTCAGTATCCCGAAGTCAGCGATCTGGCGTTCGGCGAGGATAGTCTGAGGATTCCCGCGGCCCGCCTGCATGTCCTCTTCAACCAGCTTCAAACACGCGACAGCCTCTATGCTCGCGCCCGGGGTGTACACGCGGCAGGGCTGGCGGATGGGGAGCAGGTATTAGCGATGGCCGAGGATGTCGGGAGGCATAACACGTTGGACAAGCTTCTTGGCGCCTGCATGCGGCTGGGGATCGAAACCCGGGGAAGGCTGCTGCTGGCAACAGGGCGGGTATCCTCCGAGATGATGCAAAAGGCGGCACAGATGGGAGTTCCATTTGTTGCCTCCCGTAACTCGCCAACCTCGCTATCGGTCGAAATGGCGCGGGCTTGGGGGATCACCCTGGTGGGTTACGTGCGCAGACAGACGCTGAGAGTCTACAGCGGCCCGGAAAGGTTGAGTGTTCCGGCTGAGACAGCGGCATGAAAATCACCGCGAATCCTTCTCGCGGCCAGCGGCAAGCGAGTCGCTCTGAGTACTCGGATACGGAAAGGGGAACGTCACCGTGGCAGAGAAGATCAAGCTGACCATCGATGGGCGGAAGGTGGAGGCCGAGCCAGGATCGACAATCCTCCAGGCGGCGGAGGAAGCCGGCGTTCACATCCCCGTGCTGTGCTATTTCGCCCATACGACCGCTAACGGCCTCTGCCGACTCTGTGTGGTTGAGGTGGAAGGGGCGCGCGGGCTGCAGGCGGCCTGCGTGACAGAGGCCAGGGATGGAGCCGTGATCCGGACGGATTCTCCGGACGTGCGCCGGGTACGAAAAACAATCCTGGAGATGCTTGCGTGTAGCGTCGATCTTTCCGAGGCGCTTGAGGTCCAGGCCATGATGAAGTCGCTCGGGGCGGAGCCTGAGCGTTTTGCGCATGCCGAACCCCGCCAGCCTCCTGTTATCGACGATAATCCGGTCTATATCCGAGATTATGCCAAGTGCGTGCTCTGCTGGCGATGTGTCCAGGTCTGCGCCGAAGACGCGCAGTTTACCTATGCCCTAAATTTCAGCGGACGCGGATTTAATACGCGGATTGGCACCTTCTACGATAAGCCTTTGCCTGAAACCGCATGTGTCTTTTGCGGTCAATGCGTGGGGGTCTGTCCCACGGGCGCGTTGAAGAGCAAGCGCGAGGTGTTGCTGGAAGCGGGCGTTCCACCCGAGGAAATCTTCGAGCGCACGCGTCGCAATGGAGCTGGAAAGTCATCCCGCAAAGGGCCGCACCTTGACCGAGGAGGGAGCCATGCTTAAAGCCGATCGCGTCGTCCATACTACCTGCCCCTACTGTGGTGTCGGCTGCCAGATGGACCTGCATCTTCGTGATGGGCAGATCATTCGTGTGACCGGACGCTATGACAACCAAGTGAACTTCGGCAACCTCTGCGTGAAGGGACGCTTTGGCTGCGACTATGTCCATGCCCCGGACCGGCTCAGGGCACCGCTTGGGCGAGTCTCTCGCAGCGAGTCATTCCAGCCCATCGGCTGGGATGCGGCCATCGAACGCGTCGCGGCCAGATTGATGGATATCCGCGACAAGTATGGCCCCGATTCAATTGCCGTGTTGACCTCGGCCAAATGCACCAATGAAGAAAATTATCTCATGCAGAAATTCGCCCGCGCAGTGATCGGTACCAACAACGTCGATCACTGCGCCCGGCTTTGACACTCCAGCAGCGTGGCCGGTCTGGCCACCACAGTCGGCTCAGGAGCAATGACCAACTCCATCGCCGATATCCCCCAAGCGGATGTGCTCTTCGTGATCGGGAGCAATACTACCGAAGCTCATCCGGTGCTCAGCCTGCAGATGAAGAAAGCCGTGCGCAAGGGCGGCGCCCGCCTGATCCTGGCCGATCCGCGCCGGATCGAGCTTGCGGCCTTCGCCGAGTTGCACTTGCGACACCGTCCCGGGACGGACGTTGCACTCGTCAACGCCATCGGCCATGTGATCCTGGCGGAGGGATTGCAGAATCAGCGCTTCATTGAGGAGCGCACGGAGGGCTTCGAAGCTTATGCAGAGCTGGTCAAAGCGTGGCCCCCGGAGCGGGCCGAGGCCATCACCGGCGTGCCGGCTGAGGATATCGTGACGGCGGCGCGTCTCTATGCGACTGCAAACGCGGCGGCCATCTTCTGGGCTATGGGCATCACCCAGCATACGACCGGCACAGACAATGTGAAATCGCTGGCCAATCTGGCGTTGCTGACGGGGCATATCGGCCGCCCTGGGACGGGGCTCAACCCCTTGCGGGGCCAGAACAACGTGCAGGGTGCCTGCGACATGGGTGGGCTTCCGAATGTCTTTCCTGGTTACCAACGCGTCCAGGATCGTGCAATTCGCGAGAAATTCGCACAGGGATGGGGGCTGCCCATCGAGGCGCTGAGCCCCAATGCCGGCTTGACTGTCACCGAGATCACCGACGCAGCCGATGAAGGCAGGGTCAAGGCCATTTATATCTTGGGTGAGAACCCTATGCTCTCGGATCCCGACCTGACCCACGTCGAGCAGGCACTCCGCAAGGTTGAATTCCTTGTGGTCCAGGATATTTTCGTAAACGAGACCGGTTCGCTTGCTGATGTTGTGCTGGCGGGGGCCAGCTTTGCCGAGAAGGAGGGCACGTTCACCAGCACGGAGCGAAGGGTGCAGCGCGTGCGCAAGGCGCTCGAGCCGCCGGGTAAGGCGCTTCCGGACTGGCAGATTCTGACTCGCTTGGCGGTGAAAATGGGCGCCGATTGGAGCTATGCGAGCGCATCTGAGATCTTCGATGAAATGGCCTCGCTCACTCCCTCCTATGCCGGCATGTCCTACGACCGGCTGGAAGCCGGCGGGCTCCAATGGCCTTGCCCCTCCCCTGATCATCCCGGCACCCCCATCCTGCATATGGGGAGCTTCGCCCGAGGCAAGGGTCTCTTCAGCGCCATCGATTATCGGCCCGCCGCTGAGCTGCCAGACGATGATTATCCCTTCATCCTCTCAACAGGGAGGATCCTTTTCCACTGGCATGGCGGCACGCTGACACGCAGGTCTCCGGGGCTGGATAGCCTTGCTCCTGAGGCAGAGGTGGAAATCCATCCCAATGACGCCGCGAGATATGGGATCCGGGAGGGCCAGATGGTGGAAGTGTCCTCCCGGAGGGGAAAGGTCCATGCGCGTGCGGTCATTTCCAACCGCTCTCCCCAGGGAACGGTCTTCATGACCTTCCATTACGCCGAGGCTGCCGCCAACCTGCTGACACCAAGCAACGTGGACCCGATCGCCAAGATCCCGGAATACAAGGTCTCGGCTGTGAAGGTGGCGCCCATCGAGGAGGCTGTGGAGACCTAATCGCAGCAGATCCCGTAAGGGACGCGATGCATAAGGCCTGCCAGGTCCATCTTGGCGGGCCTGTCGCTTTCGTGGCCAGCAAGAGCATGGGAGCAGGACACGCGTCATCCCCGCGATCTATTCCAGGCCCAATTCCCAGGCCTCGAGCGTAGGCAAGAGCGCATGGTCGGTGAGATCCAGCGAAAGGGGTGTCACCGAGACGTAGCCGTTCGCCAATGCCCAGAAGTCGGTCCCCGGCTCGGGGATGCCGGTGGGGGCCTCGCCGCCGATCCAATAATACTTGTGCCCGCGGGGGTCCTCGCGTTCGACCAGTTGATCGCGATAGACGCGCATCCCTAGGCGGGTGATCGCCACGCCTTTCAGTGCCTCGAAGGGCATATGGGGGATGTTAACGTTGAGCAGGAATCCGTCCGGCCTGGGCTTGCTCATCACCTGTTCGGCCAGGCGGACGGCGACTTGGGCGGCGGGGGTATAGTCGAGCGGCCCTGGCTCGTCTTCTCCTGGGTGAAGGGAGCAAGCGATGCCGGGGAGGCCCCAAATCGCGGCCTCCATCGCCGCCGTCACCGTCCCGCTGTACGTGACGTCATGGCCGACGTTAGCCAGCGGGTTGATCCCCGAGACTACCAGGTCGATCGGCCGCTCGACCAGTCCCAGCACGGCCAGGGCCACGCAGTCGGAAGGCGCCCCATCCGTCGTGAGCGCAGATGTGCCATCTTTCAATTCCGTGTCGTAGACACGCAACGGGCGGTGCATCGTCTTGGCATGGCCGGAGGCTGACCAATTGCGGTTGGGCGCCAGCACGGTGACCTCGCCGAGGGACCGGAAAGCCTGGGCCAGGGCCAGCAGCCCCGGCGCATGGACGCCGTCATCGTTGGTGATCAGGATGTGCATGCTCTTCCCTCCACTCGGCGGCCATTCTACCTTAATCGAGGCCGGCCCCGGCCCCGCCGGAGGTCTGAAAGGCATTTGAAAGCCCATGGGTTCTTGGGTTTGGCCTATACTAAGAACAGCGCGAGCGGATCGCATGGGGTGAAATCCGTCTCATCCTCCTTTGATCCCGCCCGGGTTGCGATTGAACCACTATGGATTCGCATGGGCCCCTCATCTCAACGAGGGAGAAGGAGACCCAGTCATGAACACGAAGAAACCTGTTTGGACCCTGTTTGTACTGT
Source organism: uncultured Anaerolineaceae bacterium (assembly GCA_964492745.1). GTDB lineage: Bacteria > Chloroflexota > Anaerolineae > Anaerolineales > E44-bin32 > E44-bin32. The sequence goes on along the minus strand of CAZBLT010000003.1, from coordinate 7,394 downwards.
CCGTGGCGCTGGCAGTTATTTTGGCGGGGTGCGGCACCGGCCCCTCCCCCACAGAGCAGCCCGCAGCAACCGAGGCCGCCGAGCCAGGCGAGGACCTGGCGGTCGCCTCACTGGAAGAAGTGGAGCGCGCCACGGTCCTTATCGAGGCCCAAGGGACCTTTATCGATCCCGAGTTCGGCATGCAGGTGAACGCCGCCGGCAGCGGCTCGGGGTTCATAATCGACCCTTCCGGCATCGTGGTCACGAACAACCACGTGGTTACCGGTGCGGCACTGATACGAGTGCATGTGCCGGGCGAAGAGAAGCCCCGCAACGCGCGCATCCTGGGGGTGTCAGAATGTTCCGACCTGGCCGTGATCGATGTGGACGGGGAGGGGTTCCCCTTCCTGGAATGGCGCCAGGATGAAGCCGGCGTTGGGCTGGAGGTTTATACAGCCGGCTACCCCTTGGGCGATCCTGAGTTCACGATGACGAAAGGCATCGTCTCCAAAGCGCAGGCGGATGGTGAGACCTCCTGGGCTTCAATCGATGCTGTCCTTGAGCATGATGCCACCATCAACCCTGGCAATTCCGGGGGGCCGCTGGTGGATGCTGAGGGGCGAGTGGTGGGTGTCAACTATGCCAGTTCCCTGGTGGCGCGGAACCAGTATTTTGCCATCCGGGCAGATGAAGCCTTGCCCATAATCGATCAATTGCGCGATGGCCAGGATGTCGATTCGATCGGCGTGAATGGCGTGGCCGTGGCGAATGAGGACGGCAGCCCCTCCGGCATCTGGGTCTCATCGGTGGCCTCGGGATCGCCGGCTGACCAGGCGGGTGTCCAGCCAGGGGATATCATCACCTCACTGGAGGGGTTGGTGCTTGCCACAGATGGCACCATGGCGGATTACTGTGATGTCCTGCGCACGCATGGCGCCGATGCCACGCTGAGTCTCGAGGTGCTTCGCTATGCCACCGGGGAGGTGCTTTCAGGCCAACTCAACGGCCGGGCGCTGGAAGCGACGGCTTCCTTCACCAACGAGATCGGCGGGGACGTTCCATCCGGCGTTGGCTATCCGGCTTACACCTATGTTCAGGATGATTATGGAGCCTTGCAGGTGGAGATACCGGCCGACTGGGCCCAGGTGGATGGCTCGCCCTGGGTCGAAGAGGGCAAGGTCTTCGGGGCCTCACTTTGGGCCGCGCCCGATCTGCAGGCCTTTGTGAACACATGGGATACTCCGGGTGTGTTGTTTGATGTCACGGCCAACGTGGGTGATCTCGGAGGGGCCAGCGCCTACCTGGATCAGCTGAGTGCAGATTTCCAGGGCGCCTGCACTTTGGAAGGCCGCGAGGCCTATGACGATGGTGTTTACCAGGGCGCGGCGGATATCTTCTCCAACTGCGGTGGTACGGGGACGTCTTACGTGTTGCTTGTGGCCACGCCCATCGAAGCCCCGGATGCGTTTCTGATCGAGCTTCATGTCCAGATCGTCTCGGATGCGGATTGGGAAGCTCTGGACCGCATCCTGGCCAGCTTCGATGTTGTGGGAACGCTCCCCAACGAATTTGCGAATGCGGGTGGGGAGGCCGCGGCGGGTTACCGGGAGGTGTTCGACGATTACCAATCCATACGCGTAGAGGTGCCCTCCGATTGGGGGGATGTCGACGGCCGCCCCTGGGTCTATGAAGGCGAGGTCATCGGCGGGATGATTTCTGCCGCACCCGACCTGGAGGCCTTCACGACGACCTGGGACACCCCCGGAATGGTTTTCGGAGCATCGGATGATCTCGCCTCCCTGCTGGGCTATGTCGAACTGCTGAATGCCGAGCGGGCGGGCTTCATGGATGCCTGCGAACTGGACGGCCGCTATGACTATGAGGATCCGCTCTATCGCGGAAAGTACGATCTCTTCGTCAAGTGTGGTGGCCCTGGGGGGGCCACCTTCTTCCAACTGGCGGCGGTCTCGAAGGAGAGCCAGTTCGATTACCTGATCCTTGTGCAAGTCCAGCTCGGCCAGACGGACGACGCGGCCATCTTGGAGCAGATTCTGAACACCTTCGAGGTTGTCGGAGCGCTTCCATAAAAGATTCGGCTGGATCAAGGCGATCTCAAACCGGCCCGGGGCATGCACCTGCCCGGGCCGGTTACCATTTGGCCGCCGGCCCGGGCATAGCAGGTGTGATGCAGGGCAGGGGCGGCCGTTGGCGAACGGCGTGGGTCGTGTTATTATAAGGTCAGCGCAGGGGTCGTTATTCGTTGGATTCATTCTCGCTCCTGCGGCCCGGTTTCATTGAATACATCTTCATGCTGACGCCGAGCGGGGCGGCGGGTCCCGAGGCCCTATTGGCCAATCCAGGGCATGGAGAAGGCTTCTCGAACGGCAGACGCCGAAACCGGGTGTCTGCCGTTTTCATGACTAAGGGGCAGGAATCATGAGTTCAGACTTTGTGATGCGCATCGTCGGGATGGTGGCACTCTTTGTTGGAGGCTTCTATCTTGGCACCTTTCTGGGGAGGTCTGCTGGCGACGAGCCGGTGCTTTGGGCCATCGTGTTCGGTCTTGTGGGGGCGCTGATGGGCCTGGTGATCACCCCTTTCCTGACCACGCGGCCGATCCGTGCCTTCCGGGCGCAGGTAGCGCAGCTCTCTGTTCGTACGATGGTGGCGGCGATGATTGGCCTGATTGTCGGGTTGATCATCGCTGCGCTGCTGGCCTTCCCACTCTCGCTGCTTCCATCTCCCTTCAGCCAGATCCTCCCGTTCCTCGGCGCTGTGCTCTTCAGCTATCTGAGTGTGACGCTTTTCGTTCTTCGCCAAAACGACATCATCAACGTTGTGAGCCACCGATTGGCCGCCGGCGGCCGTGAGGCGATTGCCGCCACGCCGGAAAGCCAAAGCGTCTTACTGGATACTAGCGTCATCATCGACGGACGCATCCTAGATATCGCCCGCACGGGCTTCATCCGCGGCCCCATGCTGGTGCCAGCGTTCGTTCTCAACGAGCTCCAGCACATTGCCGATTCGTCCGATGGCTTGCGGCGGCAGCGAGGCCGGCGGGGATTGGATATCCTCAACCGTCTCCAGAAGGACCCCAGTATCGCCTTCCGCATCACCGACCTGGATGTCGAAGGAGTGCGGGCCGTGGATGACAAACTGGTGATCCTGGCGAAGCAGCTTCGATGCCAGATCCTTACCAACGACTACAACCTGAACCGAGTCGCGGAGCTTCAGGGCGTTAATGTGCTGAACATCAATGAACTGGCCAACGCCGTGAAGGCGGTCTTCTTACCCGGAGAGACACTGGATGTGAACGTTATCCAGGAAGGCAAGGAGCCGGGGCAGGGTGTGGGCTATCTGGATGATGGCACGATGGTCGTGGTCGAAAACGGGAAAGACTTCATTCACGAGACCGTCCCCGTAACGGTCACGAAGGTCCTCCAGACCGCTGCTGGCAGGATGATATTCGCCAAGCCCGGCCGGGATGAAGACAACGGTCGAGCGCGGGAGTGAACCATGGCGTTGATGATCTATAACACCCTCACCCGTCAGAAAGAACCCTTCGAGACCCTTGAGCCAGGCAAAGTGCGCATATACGTATGCGGACCGACGGTCTATGACAAGGCGCATGTAGGCCATGCCATGTCCTCAATCGTTTTCGATGTGATCCGCCGCTACCTGGAGTATCGGGGCTACGAAGTGCGGCATGTTATGAACTACACGGATGTAGACGATAAGGTGATCTTGCGGGCTCAGGAGCTGGGCGTCGATGCACTCGAACTGGCCGAGACCTATATCCGCGAATACGATGAGCATCTTCGAGCCTTAAATATCTTGCCCGCCCATGTCTACCCCCGAGTCTCGCAGGAGATCGAATCTATCATCAAGGTCGTGAGCGGCTTGGTTGAGAAGGGCTTCGCATACGCCGTGGATGGAGATGTCTATTTCCGCGTGGCCCGGGACGAGGATTACGGGCGCCTATCTGGAAGGAATGTGGAGGAGATGCGCGCCGGGGCCCGGCTAGAGGTCGATGAGCGCAAAGAGGATCCGGCTGATTTTGCGCTTTGGAAGGCTGCCAAGCCGGGCGAGCCGGCCTGGAATAGCCCTTGGGGCCCTGGACGCCCTGGCTGGCACATCGAGTGCACGGCCATGTGCCTGCACCACCTGGGGGAGCAAATCGATATCCACGGGGGCGGCAACGACCTGATCTTCCCTCATCATGAAAACGAGATCGCGCAGTCGGAGAGCTACACTGGCAAGCCCTTCGCGCGCTACTGGGTGCACAACGGCATGATGCAGCTCAGCGGTGAGGCGATGTCCAAATCGACGGGCAACGTCTTCAACATCGAAGACTTCCTGGCCAGGTATGAAGCAGACGTGCTGCGGATGTTGATCTTGAACGCCCACTATCGCAGCCCCGTGACCTTCAATGAGGAGGTCATCGAGCAATCCCAGAGTGCGCTCGAGCGGCTGCGGGGGGCACTGCGTCCACCGATCCCCGGCGAGGGCCCCGCCGGAGAGGATGTGCTGGCGGCGTTGGTAGCGGCAAGCGACAAGGCGCGGTGCGGCTTCGAAGAGGCCATGGATGACGACTTCAATACGCCCGGCGCCCTTGGAAGTCTCTTCGAGCTCGTGCGCGCAATCCACGTTGCGCGCGCGGCTGGCGCGGGCGTCGAAGCGCTTGGGCCGGCCCAAGACACACTGATTGAGCTGGCGGGTGTGCTAGGGCTGAGGATGAGGGCGCCAAAGGGTGAGGATCGCGAGATTGCTCCCTTTGTGGAACTGCTGTTGGATGTCCGGCAGGCCCTTCGGGAACAGAAACAATGGGAATTGGCGGACAGGATCCGTGAGCGGCTGCTGGAACTTGGAGTGGTGCTGGAGGATGCCAAGGGGGGGACAACCTGGCGGTTTGAGGGTTAAGGCCCGGCAGTCTAACGGGTCCCCTTTCGACTGGATGAGCCAAAAGCATGGCCCAAACCGACCGCGAGTGGGTTGCAGGTCGCAATGCCGTCCGGGAAGTTCTGCGGGCTGGGCGGCGCCGTATCTTTGAGGTCCTGCTCGCGCGCGGCAGCCGATCCGATCCAAGGCTGAAAGAAATCGAGCAGTCGGCAACGCAATGCGGGGCAAGTGTCAGGTGGGTTTCAAGGGCACAGCTGGATTCCATCGGCGGGCATCACCAAGGCGTGGCTGCCAGCGTGGAGCCCTATCCCTACAGCGACCTTAAGGCCATCCTCGGCCTGGCTGCCGAGAGGGATGAGCCTCCCTTCCTGCTGATCTTAGACACGCTACAGGATCCGCAAAACCTAGGCACACTGCTGCGTACGGCCGAGGCAGTCGGTGTCCATGGCGTGATCATACCCCAGCGACGGTCGGCTTCGGTGACGCCAGCGGTCGTGCGAGCCTCCTCGGGGGCAAGCGAGCATCTGCACATCGCCCGCCATAACCTAGCGCAGGCCGCCGGGCACCTCAAGGAGCATGGGGCGTGGATTGTGGGCCTGGAGCATTCTACTGACGCCATCCCGCTGGATGAGGCCCGGCTGGATGGAGGCCTGGCCCTGGTGGTGGGAGGGGAGGCGCAAGGTCTGCGGCGATTGACCCGCGATTCGTGCGATTACCTGGTGCGCATCCCGATGCGGGGCAAGATAGAATCGCTCAATGCAGCCGTCGCAGGATCTCTGGCACTCTACGCCGCCTGGCAGCAACGGCGAGTGCGCGGGAAGGGTCGGAGTGATGCGCCGTTCATTGACGGCCCTTCGGAATCTTGGTAGACTCGGCGGGCTCATTCGACGGCGGGGTCTGGTATAATAGGGCAGCGCCGAGTAGGTGAGGCGCGTTTTGTTGTCATGCCGACGTAGCTCAATGGCAGAGCAACCGCCTTGTAAGCGGTAGGTTACGGGTTCGACTCCCGTCGTCGGCTTCCATTGACGGCTGGCGCGCGGCTCGCCGCCCGGCGGCAGGTTGGAACATGGGCGGTTACCCAAGTGGCCAAAGGGGGCTGACTGTAAATCAGCTGGCTTAAGCCTTCGGAGGTTCGAATCCTTCACCGCCCACCTGGATATCCGGTCGCAAGCAGCCGTCCGTGGCCGGAGCCACGCCCTCATAGCTCAGACGGCAGAGCACGTTCTTGGTAAGAACGGGGTCAGGGGTTCGAATCCCCTTGAGGGCTCTACGCCCGCCCAATCCGATCTTAGGGAACGAGGAGATAGGAATCATGGCCAAGGAGAAATTTGAGCGAACGAAGCCGCATATGAACGTGGGGACGATGGGGCACATCGACCATGGGAAGACGACGCTGACGGCGGCGATCACGAAGTACTGTTCGTTCAAGGGGATGGCGGACTACCGTCCGTTCGATTCGATCGATAACGCTCCGGAGGAGAAGGAGCGTGGGATCACGATTGCGATTGCGCACGTGGAGTATGAGACGGAGAAGCGCCACTATGCGCATGTAGACATGCCCGGGCACCGGGACTACATCAAGAACATGATCACGGGAGCGGCGCAGGTCGACGGGGCGATCTTGGTGGTGGCGGCGCCGGACGGGCCGATGCCGCAGACGCGGGAGCACGTGCTGCTGGCGCGGCAGGTGGAAGTACCGTCGATCGTGGTGTTTCTGAACAAAGTGGACATGATGGACGACCCGGAGCTATTGGAGTTGGTGGAGTTGGAGCTGCGGGAGCTGTTGAACGAGTACGAATTTCCTGGGGACGAGACGCCGATAGTGAGGGGGAGTGCGCTGGCGGCGTTGGAGAGTGAGAGCACGGATCCGGATGCGCCGGAGTACGAGCCCATCAAGGAACTGTTGCGGGTGATCGACGAGTACATTCCGGAGCCGGTACGCGAGCTGGACAAGCCGTTCATGATGCCGATCGAGGATGTATTCTCGATCAAGGGTCGCGGGACGGTGGTGACGGGGCGGATCGAGCGGGGGAAGATCAAGACGGGCGAAGCGGTGGAGATAGTGGGGTTGAGGGAGAAGATGCTGAGCTCGGTGGTAACGGGAGTGGAGATGTTCCACAAGGTTCTGGACGAGGGGCAGGCTGGGGACAATGTGGGCCTGCTGCTGAGGGGGATCGACCGGGACGAGGTGGAGCGGGGGATGGTGGTTGCGGCGCCGGGATCGATCACGCCGCACACGAAGTTCATGAGCGAGGTATACGTGCTGACGAAGGAGGAGGGGGGACGGCACAAGGCGTTCTTCAGCGGGTACCGGCCGCAGTTCTACATCCGGACGATGGATGTGACGGGGACGATCGAGCTACCGGAGGGGGTGGAGATGGTGATGCCGGGAGACAGCGTGAACCTGAAGGTTGAGTTGATCACGCCGGTGGCGCTGGAGAAGGGTTCGAAGTTCGCCATCCGTGAGGGCGGCCTCACGGTGGGTGCGGGCGTGATCACAGAGATCTTGGAATAGG
>CAZBLT010000002.1:52564-128532 GCA_964492745.1 uncultured Anaerolineaceae bacterium | reverse complement strand
GTGGCCGGTCAGGGCGGCTTGCGTCGCAGCCTGGGCGGTCTCGGTGTCCCGCACCTCGCCGACCATGATGACATCCGGATCCAGACGCATCACACCCCGCAGGCCGGAGGCGAAGGTGATCTCGGCGGCGCGGTTGACCTGGATTTGATTGATCCCCTGGAAGTTGTACTCCACCGGGTCCTCGATCGTCATGATGTTGCGGTGTTCGTGATCGAGTTGGTTGAGCGCGGCGTAGAGGGTTGTGGTCTTGCCCGAGCCGGTGGGGCCGCTCACAAGGACCATGCCGAAGGGCGATTGGATCAGGCGGCGGAAGGCCCGCATGGTCTCCTGGTCCATACCAAGCCGCTCAATGTCCAGGATGGACTCGCTGCGGCCGAGCACGCGCACAGTGGCCATCTCGCCCCAAGTCGTATCGCTCGTGGCCACCCGGAAGAAGGTCTCCTCGCCTTCTACGATCCGCGAGAACTGGCCATCCTGGGGCCGGCGACGCTCGGCGATGTTCATCCCGGCTAGGATCTTGATTCGGGAAATCAAGGGATAATGGCTGGCCTTCGGCAGCGTGAGTGTGTCGTGCAGGATCCCGTCGATGCGGTAACGCACCCGGAAAGCGTCGTGGTCGGGCACGAGGTGAATGTCGGAAGCGCGATCGCGAACCGCTTGCTCCAGGATGAGGTCCACGGCCCGCACAACAGGGTCCTGCGCCAGCGCTTCCTCTTCGGCGGCGAGCTCCTCCGCAGCCAGGAGGCCCTCCACCGGGATGAATTCCGCCACCTCCCGTTCGATCTCTCGGTGAGCCTTGTAGTGCAGGTCGATGGCGTCTTCGATGTCATCGCTGGTGCCCACGGCGGGAGAGATGGGATATCCGGAAAGGGCCGCCAGCTCCTCAATCACCTGTACATCTGTGGGATCTTCCATGACGACCGCCATGGCCCCATCGACGATGTCGAGCGGAACCAGATGGTGGCGGCGGGCAAAATCCTCAGGCACAACCTCGAGCAAGTCACGGTTGATGGCATGCCGCTTCAGATCGATAAAGGGCAAGTTGAGGTGGACGCTGAGCGCCATCGCCAGGCTCTCGGGGTCCAGCCAGCCATTCTCGATTAATATTTGGCCCAGCCGGCGAGGATCGCCTGCTCGCTGAAGTTCCAGCGCGGCTTGCAGATGCTCCTCGCTGAGGACCTTCTCCTCGACAAGCACTCGCCCGAGCGCCTTGGGCTGCTGTTCGGTTTTGGGAAGGGCTTGCTCTCGGATCGTATCTTCAGTCATTGGCTAACCTTCGTGGGCTGTGGCGTTCCACGGTTTCCAGTAGCTTCGCAACGCTCAGCGGCTTGCTCAAGTAGGCGTCGGCCCCTACCTTCATTCCCATATCGACATCGGCTTCGCGCGCTTTGGCAGAGACCATGACAATGGGGAGCATCTGGGTTTCAGGGGTGGTCTTCAAACGGTTGCATACCTCATAGCCATCCATGCCGGGAAGCATGAGATCCAAGATCACCAGGCCCACATCAGGGTCCCTGGCCATCGTGAGCGCCTGGAGGCCATGGCGGGCGTGGGCCGTGCTGTAGCCAGCCTTGCGCAGGGCCTGGATTACTAGGGCGGCGTTGTACGGGTCGTCGTCCACGATCAGGATGGTTGCCCCGCGCGTAAGCACGTCAGGTTTGGCAACGGGGACAACCTCTTCCCTGGAGGAATCTTCGGCCTGAGCGGGAGCTCCCCCCGATTGAATTTGGCCCTGCTCGAAGCGTGCGAAGATCGGCCGATGCACGAATGCCAGGAAGAGGTGGTCATCGATGCTGGCAGCACGGTCGCGGATATTGAGGAAGACCATCTCGCGCTCAACAATGGGGCGAACATCGAAAGTGGAGCCCTCCGGCGCAGAAACGATCAAATTGTGGATCCAGAGGGACAGGAGCCTCCGCAGCGCGTAGGGATCAGCCCTCAACTTGATGTCTCCTTCAAGCAGCAGGATAAGGCGCATCTTCCGCGATCCCGCCTTTGGAGCGATCTCCTCGAGCAAGGGTTGCAGGATCCCTCGTAATCCGACCACCTGCTGGGCGCTGCGTTGCTGCTGCGTTGGCATGCGGGCCTCGATCTCGTCCATCAGATTCTGGCCGTGCCGATAAGCGCGTCTGTAGGCATCCATCTGCTCTTTAGAGCCTTTTGCGGCGCCAAAGAGGGCGTGAAGCAGGCTCTCGCGCATATCCTTCATCGACGCGAGGAGCGCTTCTTCCGGCTTGGAAGGACTGACGGGGCTCACCGAACCCGGGGGTCTTCGTCCGGCGCTGGCCGCGCTTGCCGCCTCTTCATGCGAGGACGACTCAGGCAAGGGCCGCCTGATTTCGTCTTCTCTATCGGGGCTGCGGTCCAAATCGGTCATTCCCTACCGCTCCTCCATCCAGCAATGGGATCTCCCTTGCAACCTGCGGGCCACGAAGCGTGGAGCCACTGGCTTCCGCACTCAGCTCTTTACGCCCTACGATCGGTCTGCATGGGGCAGCCTACGGCTGGTTTCGAGGTAATCCTCAAGCATCTTCTGATCATAGCGGCGGTGGCCCCCCGGTGTCCGGAAAGGGATCAGTAGCCCGGATTGCTCGATCTTGCGAAGCGTGCTAAGGCTGATCCCCAGAAACTCGGCAGCCTCACGGGCGGTGAGCAGTCCTTGCTTGGGTAGCTCCATGTTTCCCTCCTCGGATGTCCACCACTTCTGGGCCCAGCGGCAGGGGTGCCTGCACCGGGCCGATATGGGACGATTCCAGCGTGATTTGAATCAATTTACACGGTTTCCGCCATTCCACTATAATGCCGAAGTCATCATCTGGGGTAGTATTGAAAGGTGTTTGTAAGCGGCCTATAAAGCGCCCTGACCTATGCTCGGGTTGGGTTGATGACGCCTGGAGGATGGATTGTGAGGGCACCATTGCCCAGCTGAGGCGGCGTGCGATAGCAGCCCGAGCCTTTTCGAGGAGGCGAATGCCATGACGGCGCGATTAGGGATCCTCACGGGGGGAGGCGATGCACCCGGGCTGAACGCCGTAATCCGGGCCGTTGCCAAGACTGCGCAGTCAATGGGACCCTACCAGGTGATCGGCATCCGCGATGGGTTTGACGGTCTGTTGGAATCAGGACAGACCCTGGAGCTGACGCCCGAAGCGGTGCGGGGGATCCTGCCACGCGGCGGCACCATTCTGGGCGCCGCGAACCGGGGCAATCCATTCGCTAGGCGGGTAGTAAGGGATGGGCAGGAAGTCATCATCGATGTCTCGGATGAGGTTGTCGAGCGCATTCATTCGCTCAAGCTGGAGGCGCTGATCGTTGTCGGGGGGGACGGGACCCTGCGCATCAGCCAGGAACTGTATGAGAAGGGATGCCCGATTGCAGGAGTGCCCAAGACGATCGACAATGACATCGGTGGAACGGATGTGTCCTTCGGCTTCGACACGGCCGTGAGCATGGCCACGGAGGCCATCGATCGGTTGCACACGACGGCCGAGTCGCATCATCGCGTGATAGTTCTGGAGCTCATGGGGCGCGATGCTGGTTTCATCGCGCTCCATGCGGGGGTGTCCGGGGGAGCGGATGTCATTTTGATCCCCGAGATACAGTTCGACGAGCAAGCGATCTTCGAAAAGATCCTCACACGGGCCAAACAGGGGCGCCATTTCAGCATCGTCGCTGTGGCCGAGGGTGCCTACCCGAAGGGAGGAGGCCAGGTGATCGCTCGTCCGGGCGATGGTATCGTTGCGGCTCGTTTGGGCGGCATTGGCCAGATGGTCGGACAGCGCATCGCCGAAGCCTGCGATATGGAAACCCGAGTGACGGTTCTTGGGCATCTGCAGCGCGGCGGGGGGCCGACTGCCCGCGACCGCTGGCTGGCGACGCGCTTCGGGGCCGCGGCGGTGCGGCTGGCACGCGCTGGAGGGTTTGGGCGCATGGTTGCCTTGCGGGGAGACCATGTCGTGGATATCAGCCTCGATGACGCGCTCGCTGAGCCGAAGCGCGTGGATATCGAGGGCGATGCTGTGCAGACGGCGCGCGCGTTGGGAATCTGCCTGGGAGATTGAGCCACAGACGGGGCCATTAGCCTTCCTGAAGGATTGGAGGAGCTTGGATGCGATTGGATAGGACTCAGAGGCGCTTTCTCGCCGGGGCGGCGCTTGGACTGGCTCTCTTCCTCGTCGAGGCCGGCGTTGTCGAGATTCTGTTGGCAATGGACGATGCTTGCCGCCTTCAAGTCTCTAGGCTGCGACTTCCAACGGATCCCTTTACAGTATGCATGGCAGAATGGAAGTGGTACCTCCTGCGAGCCGTCTCGCGGGGCATTCTTTGGGATGGATCTCCCCTATTAAGTTGGTTAATTATGGGCGCATTCTACGGGCTCGTTGGTGGGTTAAGTGCGCAAGTCTTCCGCAGACGCGGCATCGTGGTCTTCTTATTGGCGCAGGCTGCGGTCGTGGCTTTCCTGGCGGGATTAGGCTACGTCCGCCAGTTCGTGGGGTAAATGCGGCCGGCGCCGGATGGGCCTTCCCTATCCGATGCGCTCATAGACCTCGGCGAGCGCATCCCGCTCAGGAGGGATCAGCGGTTCCCGCACCCCGCCATCCACCCAGAACACGCCCAATCCCTGCTTGGCTCGCCCGATAGCCCTGACCGGCACGCCGCAAGCCTCGATCGCAAGGATCACCTCGGGCGCGTCGGACGCGCTCGTCGCCAGCAACAAAGCACCCGAAGCGATCAGCGCCATGGGATCCACATCCAATTCTGCGCACATGGCTTCGGTCTCGGGCAGGATCGGGATCTTGGCCCTCTCGACCTCGATGGCTATCCCGGCTGGGCGGGCGAACTCCCAAAGTCCCATCGCCAAACCGCCCTCGGTTGGGTCGTGCATGGCATGCACCACGCCGGTCTTCGCGGCTGCGATCGCTTCCGGCACGACGCTGATACCGGGGTCCTGCAGGAAACCCCTGGCGCGCTCGATTGCCCTCATGGGAAGCCTGGAGAGATGTGGCTCGAATTCGCGCGCCAGGATGCTCGTACCTTCGATGGCAATGCCCTTGGTGAGTAGGATTGAATCGCCCGGCCGCAGACCGCGGGGCGTGATCAGCGCTTCTTGGGTCGTGACCCCCATCATTGTGCCAGCCAGGATTGGCCGGTCGAGCCCATGGGTGACCTCCGAATGTCCACCGACCCAGAGGATGCCTAGCTCCTGGCAGGCGCAGCCGATTTGGTCGAAGATGCTTGTGACCAGAGCTTCGTCCGTTTTTGATCCGGGAAGCAGAATTGTGGCCAGGAACCAGGCCGGTCGGGTTCCCGTGGTGGCGATATCGTTGGCGTTGACCTGAACGGCGTACCAGCCGATATCTTCGGACGCGAAGGTGATGGGATCGGATTTGAGAACCAGCAGCGAATCGCCGCTTCGCACGACGGCACAGTCCAACCCGATGTCCGGTGCGAGAAGGATGCTGGGATCACTGGGTCGGTGCCTGTGCAGGAGCGTTTCGAGCAAATCGGGCGGAAGCTTTCCCAGAGGCAGTTGCCTCATCGCCATACTCCGAGGCCTGGTTGAAGGATGCAAAGAGCCGTCATGGCTGACGGCTCCTTGTCTTTGCTGCGGCATCCTTTACTCATGCGAGAGGAGGGATGCCGCAGCATGTTGACCTAAGTTACTAATCATGGGCATCACCTCCTCGTCGTTGGGATAGCGAGGTCGGTGGGCGCTTTGCTTGCGCCTGATGCAGTATCCCATAGCGGCTGCAGGTTGTCAAATCATAGGATCAGCATGGCATCGCCGAAGGAGTAGAACCGGTAACCGTGCTCGACCGCCAAGCGGTAGGCTTCAAGGATGCGCTCGCGTCCGGCGAAGGCCGAGACCATCATCAGGAGCGTTGACCGCGGCAGATGGAAGTTCGTGACCATGGCGTCGGTTGCCCGGAATTCGAAACCTGGCAGGATGAACAGGTCCGTAGGGCCCTGAAAGGGCTGAACTCTACACGGCCCGGGGATACGAGCGGCGCTCTCAAGCGTGCGCACACTCGTCGTCCCGACGGCGATGATACGCCCGCCGCTCGCCGTGGTTGCGTTGAGGGTTTCCGCCGCCCGCGCGCCCAGCTCGCACCACTCTGTGTGAATCGCGTGGCGCGAGGGGTCCTCCTCGCGAACAGGGGCGAAAGTATCCAGGCCGATGTGGAGGGTGATTCGTACGAGACTGACGCCTTGCCGCTCGATTCGGCCGAGAAGGCGAGGCGTGAAATGCAATCCAGCCGTTGGAGCGGCGGCCGAGCCCGGTCGGCGGGCGAAGGTGGTTTGATATTCATCCCGACTCCGCAGAGGGGTCTGAATATATGGGGGGAGGGGCATCTCGCCGAGCTCGTCCAGCCGGTCAAGGATGGGCTCTTGAAATTGGACGAGGCGGCGCGGCCCGCCGAGATCCTCGATGATCTCCACGACGGGTCCGCCTACAACCTCGAGACGCCGTCCGACGCCGAGGCCTTTGCCACCTACCATGGCTTCCCAGAGGGCGGGCCGCTCTTGGCGCAGCAGAAGCAATTCCGCATGCCCGCCGGTGGGAATCTTGCGCGTGCGCAAGCGGGCGGGTATCACCCGCGTCTCATTGAGGACCAGCGCATCTCCAGGGTGAATATAATCCGTGATCTCGCGGAAGATGCGATGCTCCACATCCCCGCTATCGCGATGGAGCACAAGCAGCTTGGAGGAATCCCTCGGACGCGCGGGGCGCTGGGCGATGGCTCCAGGCGGAAGATGATAGTCGAAATCGGAAGTGCGCACGCGTCACCGATTCAGCCAGCGCGCAAGCAGGTTCAGAGCAATCGTCAGGATCAGGCTCAGCAGAATCGAGCTTGCCAACGGGAAGAAGCAAGTGAAACCTTCGCGTTCGATCCGGAGATCGCCGGGAAGTCTGCCGAGGGGAAGCCCGGTGCGACCGAGGAACCATAGTAGCCCCCCGAAGACTACAAGGCCGATCCCGGCGAGGATGATCCAGCGACCCATAGAGCTAATATCATGCATATTGGTGCAATTTACATCTCAGGCAGCCGTGGCTGCGGGGGGCCAGGCGGCGCAAGGCCCATGTGCTCGTAGGCGCGTGGGGTGGCAACACGGCCCTGAGGGGTGCGGTCGATGAAGCCCAACTGCAGCAGGTAAGGCTCGACAACATCCATGATGGTATCAGGCTCCTCGCTGATCGAGGCGGAGATCGTATGCAGCCCAACGGGACCGCCCTGAAACTTCTCGATGATAGTGCTCAGGACTTTACGGTCCGCGTCATCCAGCCCCATTTCATCGATTTCGAGCAGCGCCAGCGCGTCCTGAGCCACCTTACGGCTGATATGGCCATCCGCCCGCACTTGGGCGTAATCGCGCACCCGGCGAAGCAGCCGCAGGGCCACACGCGGGGTGCCACGCGCCCGGCAGGCGATCTCGGTTGTGCCGCCCTCGTCGATGGTCAATTCGAGTATCTGTGCAGCCCGGCGCACAATCTGCTTCATGGCTTCATCATCGTAGAAATCGAGGCGATGAACGACGCCGAAGCGCGCTCGCAGAGGAGCGCTCAGAAGAGCCAGTCGCGTCGTGGCTCCAATCGTTGTGAAGCGGGGGAGCTTGAGCCGCAACACCTTTGCGCTGGGCCCTTTGCCAAGGGTGAGATCCAGGGCGAAATCCTCCATAGCGGGGTAGAGGATTTCTTCGACAGCACGCCCGAGGCGATGAATTTCATCGATAAAGAGTATATCCCCCTGATTGAGATTCGTCAGCAGCGCCGCCAAGTCTCCCGCGCGCTCGATCGCCGGCCCCGAAGTGATCTTCAGGTTCACACCCATTTCATGGCTCAGAATATGGGCCAGCGTGGTCTTGCCCAACCCTGGCGGCCCATAGAAGAGAACATGGTCGAGCGGTTCGCCGCGCTCGAGAGCCGCTTCACATAGAATGCGCAGGTTCTCCCGCACCCGATCCTGGCCGATCATCTCCACCAAACGGCGGGGGCGCAGGCTGACCTCGGCCTGATCTTCGGGTCGTGGCTGGGAGGAGTGGACGCGTTCTTCTACCTTGGTCACGAAGGAGATTATACAGGAACAGCGTGCCTCAGGGTATGCGGGCTTAGAGCTTGGGCCGTGCTTTGCCTAGCGGACGAACTCAGCGGCAGGGTGAGCCAGGTCTGCGGGCTGGCCGCCCTAGTGTTTGATGATGGGCGGAAGCTTCTTGGCCTGCTCCACCCAGGATCGGACTTGCGCCGGGGAAGGGAGGCGCCGGACAAGACGCTGCTCCTTATTCAGCGCGACGATAGCCTGGTATAGGTTTGCTGGGTTGCGGTTGCGCAGCTCCTTAATGGTGTCCACGCCTGCTTCCTCCAGCAAGTCACTATACTCTTCTCCAACCCCCTTCACGCGCATGAGATCGGCCAAATTGACCCATTCAAGGATGAGTTTCACCGGAATGCCGGTGTGCTCGGCCAGATCCAGTCTGGCCTGGCGGGTTGCGCCCACATGCAGCAGGCGCTGTGTCGACCGGATGCCAATCTTGTGAAGCTTCTTGGCATACGACGGGCCGATGCCCTCCACATCGATGATCCTGGCCATCGCCGCACTCCCTTCCTGGCGTCGCTGTCGCCGGGGATTGTAGGGCGCTTTGCTTTCGGCGGCAAGTGAGGGGCCTCGCAGCCAGCTCCCACCAGTGTCTTGTTGACGCTTTCGTGCAGGTTATCTATACTGACGGCGCAGCGGGAAAGCATGCCGGGTGGCCGGAGCAAGGCATGGCCCGGGAACGTGCGTGACCGCACCGGGAGGCTGAAGGTGGCGATTGGAATCGGCCTGCGCCAGGTTCAGGACGCGCTCGAGCGGAAGGCCGTCCAGGTCCAGAATGAGTTCATCCGCATCAGCGAAGAACTCGAGGACCTGGGCCGAAAGCTGCTTGAGTCGGAGGAGGAGGAACGAAGGCGCATCCGCGAAGAGCAGCAGAAGCTTAGGGTTCGCCAGCAGGAAGTCGCTGAGGAGGTCAACCTATGGCGCAAGCGCGCCCGGGAAGTATTGCGGCAGCCTGGGGTTGGCAGCCTGAGAGCCTACCTGGATGAACTGCTCTCGTTGAACGAGCCGCTGGTGACGGCCACTGTCGAGCGGGCCCTCCAGCTCTTGGATACCCCGCCTGAGGAGCGGGGACCCTTCCAAGAGCAGGCCAGTGCGAAGGAGCAAACGCCCGCGGAGCGCCTGCTGGAGCGCGCCCGGACCGAGTACGACCTGCGCAGCAGCGACCCCAGTGCGCGCATGCGCGAAGCCATCACCTTCGCAAACCGGCCAGGCATGGCCCAAGATGATGACATCGTCCATGCCATCGCGGAAGCCATGGAGGACCCTGATCCCTTGGTGCGGGAGCTGGCCACGTTTACTACCATCCAGCTGCATCGCTTCCGCGCCATGCGATTTGCGGACCTGGATGCGGCCCATCAGGCCGTGCAGGTGCTGGTGCGCATCAATCATCCGGCGGTGATCCCCGCGCTGATTGAGATCGTCGAGAAGCCCAGGATCGGCTATGTGCAAGAGGAAGGGCAGGCGGTCAATAAAGAGAATGGTCCGAGCCGCATGATAGCCTTGCTGCGGCTGGTCGAGTGGCATACCGCCGAGGCTCAAAATGCGATCCGGGCGCTCACGTTCGACCGTGACGAGCACATTGTGAAGGCTGCCAAGCGGGCGCTGGAGCTCTTCCCAGGTCCCTGGACGGGACCCATCAAGAGCGCCAAACGAACAGGCTGAGCAAATCGGGCTCGAAATTGATGTGCCACTTAGCTTGACAGCCCGGGCATCCCTACTATAATTATCCAGATATTGAAGAAGCAGTCGATCGTCGGTCGGCGCAGGCAAAGCGCTTGAGGGCGATAGCGGCCTCACGCGCTTGTTTTGCTATGTCTATTAATTAGCACGCATGTTCGAATTCCACGGCGAGATTAAGTACCAACAGCGCGCTTCGCGACGGAGGAGATTGGGTGGAATCAAAAGGTTTTCGAGCCCTTCGCATTAGCCTGGCCTCACCCGAGACCATTCTGAGCTGGTCTCATGGGGAGGTGCTGAAGCCTGAGACAATCAATTACCGCAGGCTTCGTCCCGAGAAGGATGGTCTATTCTGTGAGGCCATCTTTGGCCCCACGAAGGACTGGCAGTGCTACTGCGGCAAGTACAAGAACATACGCTTCAAGGGTATCACCTGCGAGAAGTGTGGCGTTGAGGTCACGCGCTCCTCGGTGCGTCGCGAGCGGATGGGCCATATTAGCCTGGCGGCCCCCGTTGCACACGTCTGGTACACCCGCCGTGTGCCCTCCTATCTGGGCCTGCTGCTCGACATTTCCCGCAGGAACCTGGATCGAGTGCTTTACTTCGCACAATACATCGTCACATTCGTGGATGACGATGCCCGCAAGAAGGCTCTGAAGCGCATCGAAGATGAAATTGCCCGTTTGGATAAGGAAGAACTGGAGGCCACAAAGGCCCGCCAGACGGAGATCAAAGAGGCCAAGAAAGCGCGTCTGGAGGAGCTCGAGGCACGTAAGAAAGAGATCCAGCAGGCCTACGATGAGGAAGTCGCCGAGAAGATCGATCCTGTCATCCGAGAGGGGCAGCGCCTCGAGAGCACCCTCAGCGAGAAGCTGGGCAAGACTATTCGCGCCCCCATCCATTTCAAGGCGCTGGACACCTTGGTCGCGGATAAGGGTGAGACCATCGGCAAGGAACACATAACCAAGGTCCAGGCTGCGGTCAAATCCCATCTGGACGAGGTCGAATCGACCCTGAAGAAGCGGCGAGACGAGCAGCTTGCCCAGCTCAAGATGGAGATCGAAGAGGCCAAAGCGGAGGCCGACCTGGCCTTGAGCGGGCTCGAGTTCGAGGTGGATGAAGAGTTGGTCGAGGCTCGCCAGCAGCTCGAACAGGACCGCGATGAGCTCATGAGCATCCATCCCATGATGTTCCTGGGCGAGACACGCTACCGAGAGTTGAAGTCCAAGTGGGGCCAAGTGTTTCGCGCGGATATGGGCGCTGAGGCCTTCTACGACATCCTGCAACAGCTCGATCTCGACAAGATGGCCGAGGAACTCTGGAACGAAGTTCGGACGACCAAGAGCAAGCAGCGTAAGAAGAAGGCCACCAAGCGTTTGAAAGTGGTGGAGGCTTTCAGGCGTTCAGGCAACCGGCCGGAGTGGATGATCTTGACGGTTCTGCCTGTGATCCCGCCTGACTTGCGCCCTATGGTGCAGTTGGACGGCGGGCGTTTCGCCACTTCGGATCTGAACGACCTCTACCGGCGGGTCATTAATCGCAACAACCGGCTGAAGCGGCTGGTCGAATTGGGCGCACCGGATGTGATCGTCCGGAATGAGAAGCGCATGCTCCAGGAGGCTGTGGACTCGCTGATCGACAACTCACAGCGCGGCAAGGCGCTATCGAGGCGCGGTCGCCGGGAGCTCAAATCGCTCAGCGACATGCTCAAGGGCAAGAAGGGTCGCTTCCGGCGCAACTTGCTCGGCAAGCGGGTGGACTACTCCGGCCGCTCGGTCATCGTGATCGGACCCCATCTCAAGCTCTACCAGTGCGGGTTGCCGAAGACCATGGCGCTCGAGCTCTATCGGCCGTTCGTCATCTCTAAGCTGGTCCAATACAACTACGCTGCCAACGTGAAAGGCGCCAAGCGCATCATCGAACGGGAGCGGCCCGAGGTCTGGGAGGTTCTTGAAGAGGTCATCAAGGATCGACCGGTGCTGCTCAACCGCGCCCCGACACTGCACCGCCTAGGCATTCAGGCCTTCGAGCCGGTCTTGGTCGAGGGCAAGGCGATCCAGCTCCACCCGCTGGTATGCGCGGCTTTCAACGCCGATTTCGATGGTGACCAGATGTCGGTGCATCTGCCGCTTTCACAGAGGGCTGTACGAGAGGCGCGCGAGCTGATGCTTTCGAGCGTGAACCTGCTCAAGCCAGCCGATGGCGAGCCCATCGTTGGGCCAACCAAGGACATGATCCTCGGGGTTTACTATCTCACCATGAGCGAGGATCAGAAGGAGCACCCCGGCGCGGGTCGGGCCTTCGCCGACATGGACGAGGTCGAGATGGCCTATGGGCTGGGGCAGGTGGCGATTCACACTCCCATCAAGCTGTTGACGACCACCTGCTACAACGATGAAGGCCAGCGGCTGATGGAGCCCGAAGAGCGCGTGATCGACACCACGGTCGGCCGGGTGCTGTTCAATCGCGTGCTTCCCGAGGAGTTGCGGTTCGTGAACCGTGTGCTCGACAAATCGGCCGTCCAGGATCTGGTGAGCGAGATCTACCACCTGCTGCGGGAGGAAGGGACACCGGCCGTGGTGGACGCCATCAAGGACATTGGGTTCGCGTATGCGACCAGATCGGGCACAACGATTGCCATCTCGGACATCACCGTGCCGGAGACCAAGGAAAAGATCATCAATCAGACTCTCGAGGAAGCCGAGGCAGTCCGCATGGATTACCGGCGGGGCTTGCTCACTGATCAGGAGACGACCGAGCGTATCATCGAGCTCTGGCAAGACACCACGAACCGGGTCGCCGAAGAGGTCAAGGAGGCCATGGATCCGGCAGGTAACTTGAGCACCATGGCCATTTCGGGCGCCACCAAGGGCGGCTTTGGCCCGATCTCGCAGCTCGCGGGCATGCGGGGCTTGATGGCTGACCCGGCGGGCCGCATCATCCCCTTGCCGATTCGCTCCAGCTTCCGGGATGGTCTTACCACGCTGGAGTACTTCATCTCCACCCATGGCGCCCGCAAGGGCCTGACCGACACCGCGCTGCGTACGGCGGATGCCGGATATCTGACCCGACGCCTGGTGGATATCGCCCAGGACGTGATCATCAACGCCGAAGACTGTGGAACCGATGAAGGCATCTGGATCCGCCGGACGGAGGATGTCGCCGGCCAGCCCTTTTCGAGCCGGCTTCTGGGGCGGGTCGTGGCCCGCCGTGTGGCCGATCCCAAGACGGGCGAAATCCTCGCAAAGCCCGGTGATATGCTCACGCTGGTGAAAGCGCGGGAAATCGAGGCGTCCGGCGTCGAGGAGGTCTACGTGCGCTCGCCGCTGACCTGTCAGCTGCAATTCGGGCTCTGCAGGCAATGCTATGGCATGGACCTGGGCAGGGGACGGATGGTCGAGCTGGGCGCGGCAGTGGGAATTGTCGCCGCACAGTCCATCGGCGAGCCTGGAACGCAGCTCACGCTACGAACCTTCCACACAGGTGGTGTGGCAGCTGGCGGAGACATCACCACCGGCCTCCCGCGTGTGGAAGAGCTCTTTGAGGCCCGAAAGAAGCCCAAGGGCGAGGCTGTAATCGCCGAGATTGCGGGCACAGTGCATATCCTGATGCCGGAGGTCCCGGACGGACCGCGCGTGGTCCAGGTTCACAACAGCGAGCTGATCCAGGATGAATACCCGGTGCCTGGGAACTGGTCGCTCCGTGTGGAAGACGGCCAAGAGGTCGAGGCAGGCGCCCTGATCGCCAAGCGTGGCGACTCCACGATAACCGCATCGCATGGCGGCCGCGTGCGGGTGGAGGATCGCAAAGTGGTCGTGGCCTATGATCGCGTCGATGAAGTGGAGTACGAGGTACCCGCGAGTGCACGCCTGCTGGTAAAGGATGGGGATAGGATCGATGCCGGGCAGCAATTGACTGAAGGATCCCTCAATCCTCACCGCATCCTGAGGATCCTGGGGCGGGAGGCCTGTGAGCTCTATCTGCTCACGGAGGTCCAGAAAGTCTATCGGTCGCAGGGCCAGAACATCAACGACAAGCACTTCGAGGTGATCATCCGCAAGATGCTCTCGAAGGTGCAGGTCACGAGCCCTGGTGATACCGAGCTGCTCCCGGGTGATTTGATCGACCGCAGCTATCTGCAGCGCCTGAACGAGCGCATGCTTCAGGAGGGCAAGCGGCCTGCGAAGGCCACGCAGGTCTTGCTGGGTGTGACTAAGGCCTCGCTCTCCACCGAGTCCTTCCTCTCGGCGTCTTCCTTCCAGCACACGATCAAGGTGCTGGCCGGCGCGGCGATCGAAGGCAAGGTGGATTACCTGCGCGGGTTGAAGGAGAATGTGATCATCGGCAAGCTGATCCCCGCTGGAACCGGGTTCCCCGGGACGGAGGCCGCGCTGCACGATGAGCGGCTGGATGGCGTCTTGGAGATGGAGGAGCCAGCAGAGGAAGAATTGTCGGTGGCGGATGCGGAGAGCATGGCGGCCGATTAATCCCGGCCTGTGATGCTACGTTGACAGACCATGCGCTGACGCTTATAATGTCACGGCTGCCCCAGCGCATACGAGTTGGGGCGGTCGCATGAATCCCCCTCTTCCCCGCTGGCTGGCGCAGATGCGCGAGCGCGGTGGCGAAGTGAAGCTGGAGGGCAACACATGAAGTATGCAATTCTGCAGTCGGGCGGCAAGCAATACGTCGCTCGCGAGGGTGAGCCGTTGGAGGTCGATCGGCTACCTGTCGAAAAGGGCGAGGCGGTCGAGTTCAGTGAGGTCCTCCTCGTCTCGGACGGCAAGAACATCCACGTGGGAACGCCGCGGGTCGAGGGGGCACGGGTCAAGGGCCGGGTCCTGGAAGAGGTGAAGGCCCGCAAGGTCGTGGTTTTCAAGTACATCCCCAAGGAGCGCTACCGGCGCAAGAGCGGCCATCGCCAGCGCTACACGCGGGTGGCGATTGAAAGCATCGTGGCCCCCGAGGACGGAAAGGCCGCGGAGAAATCGACACCCAAGGCCAAGGATAAGGCGGCCGAGGCAAAAGCAAAAGCAGCCAAGAAGGCTTCCGAGCCGAAGCCTAAGGCCGAGAAGAAGCCTGGGTCGAGCAAGCCCAAGGCTGAGAAGGGCAAGGCCGCGACCAAGAAGACTGGCGCCAAGACGGGGACGGCAAAGAGGAGTTCCGCCTCGGCCAAGAAGACGAGCAAGAGTTCGGAGAAGAAGGGCGGCAAGTCCGCGTCCTCCTCCAAGAAGAAATCGCAATAGCGGTTGAGTGAGGTCGTACGATGGCACATAAGAAGGGCGGCGGCTCCAGCCGCAATGGCCGGGACAGTCATAGCAAGCGCTTGGGCGTAAAGCGCTTCGGCGGGGAAGCCGTGAGGGCAGGACACATCCTGGTCCGTCAACGCGGCACGCGTATCTATCCCGGCCTGAACGTCAAGAAAGGTTCTGACGATACGCTGTTTGCCGTAGCGGATGGGGTCGTCTACTACGACTTCGCGCGCAAAGGGCGCAAGCGCGTAAACGTGATCCCCCGCTAGCCCCTCTCCACCCTGGCAGGCATCTGGAGAAAGACGCCGGCCTGTCGTGGATGATGGGCTTGAGAAGGTTGAGCGAGCATGAAGACTGATATTCACCCTACCTATTATCCGAACGCCAAGGTTGTATGCGCCTGCGGGAATACCTGGACCACCGGCGCCACGGTTGAGCTCATCCAGACGGATGTCTGCTCGAAATGCCATCCCTTCTATACCGGTGAGCAGCGGATCGTGGATACAGAAGGCCAGGTCGACCGCTTCTATAAGAAGCTCGAGGCTCGGCAGCAGTTCATGGAAGAGCAGAAGGCGCGCGAATCGGCCCGGAAATCGCCCGAGCTGCCCATCGCGGAACTCGAGCTCAGCTCCAGGGCCGAAGCGGCGCTGCTTGAGGCTGGCATCGAGAAAGTGGGCCAGGCACTCGAGCGGCTGACCGGCGGCGATCAAGCGCTGCTGGAGATCGATGGATTCGGTCGCAAGAGCCTCGCCGATCTGAAGCGCGCCTTGAAGCGGCATGGCTTCGAATTGCCCGAGGCAGCGTTGGAACCGCAGGTATAGGCTCCATCACTTGCCCGTGTTAGGGGCTGGTGTAAACTCTGGGCAGGTGCACGCGCACCTGCCCATTTCTTATCCATCCTGCGGAGGATTCAAGCAATCATGCGGCATACGACAGGCAGCGTTGAGGTCATAACCGGTTCGATGTTCAGCGGAAAGACGGATGAGCTTATCCGGCGCTTGCGCCGGGCCCGCATCGCACGCCAGGATATCCAGGTCTTCAAGCCCAAGCTGGATACACGCTACGGGGAGGAAAAGGTGGCCTCGCATGCGGGCTCGGAGTTTGAGGCGACCCCGATCGAGACGGCGGCGCAGATCGAGGGCTTGCTACAGGATGGCACAACTGTTGTGGCCATCGACGAAGCACAGTTCTTCGATGATCGGATTTGCGGCATCGTCCAACGCCTCGCGAACCGGGGCCTACGGGTGATCGTGGCTGGATTGGACCAGGATTTCCGAGGCGAGCCTTTCGGGCCGATGCCCAAGCTCATGGCGCAGGCCGAGCGCGTGGACAAGCTGCATGCGATCTGCATGGTATGCGGGGGGCCAGCCTCCCGCACGCAGCGGCTCATCGACGGACAGCCGGCACGCTATGACGACCCGGTGGTTGTCGTCGGCGCCAGCGAACTCTATGAGGCCCGCTGTCGGGAGCACCATGTAGTCCCAGGAGACCCTGATGCAGCCGTATGAGAAATTCCTGGCGGAGATCCTGATCCCCGAGGCTACACTGCAGGACCGAATCCATGAGCTTGGGGAGGAGATCAGCCGGGATTACCAGGGCAAGCCGCTGATGCTCGTCTGCATCCTGCGCGGGGGGGTGATGTTCCTTACGGACCTGATGCGGTCGCTCACCATCCCGCACACGATTGATTTCATGGCGGTCTCCTCCTATGGTGCCGGAGCGCGGGAGTCAAGCCGTCAGGTCCGTATCACGCTTGACTTGCAGATGTCTGTGGAGGGCAAAGACGTTCTGCTCGTGGAGGATATCATCGATAGCGGCTATACGATTGCCTCGGTGCTGGACCTTCTGAAGGCTCGCGCGCCGAATTCGCTGCGGGTTTGCACATTGCTCGACAAATATGAGCGCCGGGAGGCGGAGGTGCCGATCGATTACTGCGGCTTCAAGATTCCCAACAAGTTTGTCTTTGGTTACGGATTGGATTTGGATGAGTACTACCGCAATCTACCATTCATCGGCATCGTTCGGCCGGATAAATATATGCCCCCGGACTAGTCTGACGACTCTATGATGCGCGCTTCTCCATTGCCAGAGGAAGTGCGGGCGCTGCTCCCGCGTCCGGATGAGGGGCCACGCGTGTGGCTTGTAGGGGGCGCCGTCCGTGACTGGCTGCTGGAGCGGCCGATTCTCGACCTGGATTTTGCGGTGGAAGGGGATGCGCTCGCGCTTGCCCGCCGGGTGGCCGATAGTCTCCAGGCCGATTACTATCCCCTGGATCCCAGTCGAAATACGGGCCGAGTGCTCGTACGGGACCCCGACGCGTGTACGAGGATCTACGACTTCGCGAGCCTAAGAGGCCCCGATATCCTCGCCGATCTCCGCGACCGGGATTTCACCATCAATGCGATGGCTTTGGATCCGTTCGATTTGGGACGGCTGATTGACCCCACAGGAGGAATGCAGGATTTGAGGGGGAGACGGCTTCGGGCCTGCTCGGACTCGGCCTTCTCCTCCGATCCGCTGCGCGTCTTGCGCGCGGTTCGGCTCTCCCAGATGTTAGGATTCAGGATAGAGGCTGGGACAATATCCTCGCTCAAGGCGGCCATTCAACTGATTGGGAGCGTCTCGGCCGAGAGGGTACGGGATGAGCTCATGCGCATTTTCGGATTGGACCAGCCCTCCAGGGCGCTGCGCCTGATGCTTCATTTGAATCTTTGGCATGCTGTTCTCCCCGAATTGCTGGCTGTGCCGGGTGGCGTGGCCGTCCAGACGGCGCTACGCGCTTTGGGGCACGCGGCGGAAATCCTGGCGGTGCTTGACCCCGTGCATGATGAGGAAAGAGCTGCGGATGCTATTCTTGGTTCGCTCGTTTGGAGGCTGGGCCGCTATCGCCAGGCCATTCACGAATATCTAAAGGAGGAAATTGCGCCCGACCGCACCCGGCGCCCGCTGCTTTTCCTGGCCGCGCTATTCCACCTGGTGGGGTGTCCGAGCATGGGCCCTGAGGCATCTCCCATGCCCTGCGCGGCTGAAGCGCAAATGAAGCTGGCCGTTCAACGGCTCCGGTTGAGCCGGAGGGAGAACCGGTTCCTGCTTCGGGTTCTCTGGGCCATGCATGAGCTGCGCCGAATCGAAGCCCCCACGCCTCGCGCGGTGTACCGCTATTTCAGCCAGGCATCGGATGCCGGAGTAGGCGCTGTGCTGTTCGATCTGGCCTCGAAACTGGCGAAGCAGTCCGGTCCCCCCTCCGGCAAAGATTGGGAGACTGCGCTGGCCAAATCCCGAACCTTCCTCGAGGCAGCCTTCGAGCGGCGCGAAGAACTGATCGATCCTCCAGCGCTGATCGATGGTGCGAAGCTGATCTCGGCGCTAGGTCTCCTGCCTGGCCCCGACATCGGCCGGGTGCTGGAAGGCATTCGGGAGGCTCAGGTGGAAGGCTTGATCCAGACCGAGGAGCAGGCGCTCGAATGGGCCCGCCGCTGGTTCCAGGCAGGTCGCCAGTAGCTAGATTCCCTCACGAGCGTGGTTCCAGCGTGGGCTTGCAAGCTAGGGAAAGATTTCCACAAGCATGGGCTCGTAGAAACAGCGGCAGCCGTTCGCATGCGAGCAGCCGGCTACGGGCAGCGAGGGCACGCTGTCTTTCTCGTATGATCCCTCGATGGCACGGCAGGCAGGACAGGCATCGCGGGCGACAATAACTCGAATACGGCTGACGCGTGGGTTGGCCTGGAAGTCTTTAAGGGCAACCGCGGTGGCGGAGAATTCCGAAAGGTCTGCGCCACAATGTTCGCAGGCGCTGGCGCTGTCGGGGCTTTGATGGTTGCATTGAGTGCAGGTACGCATGGGTCGCGCCTCCGGCTCGGATTTATGCCATCATTGTATTGATGCGCTCTATCATGTCAACCCGGGGTTCCCATGCGCCGCGTGTAAGATAGGAGGCTCCCTTTTGACTCGTAAGATCCTTCATGTCGATCTGGACGCCTTCTTCTGCTCCGTGGAAGAGTTGCTGAACCCGGAACTGCGCGGGAAGGCTTTTGTGGTGGGTGGCTCGCCGGAGGGCAGGGGAGTGGTTGCGTCGGCATCCTATGCCGCCCGAGCCCTCGGAATACGATCGGCGATGCCCACTGCGCAAGCACTCAAGAAAGCGCCCGGTTTGATCGTGCTCTCTTCACGCCACGGCCTTTACCAAGGGCATTCCCGGAAGGTGATGGATTTCCTGCGTCAGTCGGCGCCGCTCATGGAGCAACTCTCCATCGACGAGGCCTTTCTGGATCTCAGCGATGATCCCAGGCCAGGGGCGGAGATTGCGCACGGGCTTCAAGAAGAAATCCAGCATCATTTTGGGCTCCCCACGTCCTGGGGCGTGGCATCCAATAAGCTGGTGGCCAAGATCGCAACGCAGGTAGGCAAGCCTCGAGGCCTGATCGTGGTTCCCGAAGGGCAGGAGGCAGCCTTCTTGCGGCCCTTACCTGTCTCGATGCTATGGGGCGTGGGCCCCAAGACGGAACAGGCACTGGCCAAGGTGGGTGTCAGGACGATTGGCGATCTCGCTACCCTGCCGGCAGAAACGCTTCGCCGATTATTAGGTGACCATGGCATAGAGCTTGCATCAAGAGCGAAGGGGGTGGATGAGCGGCCGGTAGTCGCCGAACATGCAGCGCGGTCCATGTCGGCCGAGCGCACTTTCCCAAAGGATGTCGGCGACGAGGAGATGTTGCTGAGGACACTATTGAGACTGAGCGAACGAGTGGCAAGGCGCTTGCGGAAAGCCGACCTGGCAGGGAGAACCATCCGGATCAAGCTCCGTTGGCCTGATTTCACGACCCTGACCCGGCAGACCCGGCTTGAGCAGCCAACAAACCGGGACCGGCAGATCTACGAGAAGGCGGTCCGGCTTCTGCGAGGGGTCTGGTCGGGTGGCCGCAGGGTCCGCCTGCTGGGTGTGGGGGTCGCCGATCTTGGGCCCCCAGCCCACCAACTCGAGCTGTTCGACCGCTCGTGGGAGAAGGACGAACGATTGATGGCCGCGCTGGATCAAATCCGCGAGCGCTTCGGACCAGATGCCGTTCGCAGAGCGGGTGGAATGCGAAATCGTACCGAGACGACTGAGAAGCAGGAGGAAGGTGGGGGGGGCAAGTCAGGGGAGGCCCTGGATCCGAAAGCTAGACGGCGTCCTGGCCGGGAAGCTGGAGGGTAGTTCATGGGTGTGGAAGGCAAGGGCTATTACATTTGGCAATTGCCATACTGTGATGGCGGAGATCCAGAGGCCATCGCCGCGCGGGCAAAGGCAGCGAGTCTGACGCATGTGATGATCAAGATCGCCGATGGCTCCACCTGGCCCTATAACTTTGATTTTGAGCGCAACATTGATCTGGTCCCACCCGTGGCCGAGGCGCTGAGGGGGGAAGGCATCCAGGTGTGGGGATGGCATTATGTCCGCGGCTACGATCCGATCAATGAGGCCCGCCTGGCCGTTCAGCGCATGACCGAGTTGAGCCTGGATGGATACATTGTCGATGCCGAAGCGGAATACAAGGATATCCGCAAGCGCGCCGCCGCCACCACATTCATGAAGGAATTGCGTGCTGGCCTTCCGAGCGTTCCCGTGGCGTTGAGCACCTACCGTTACCCCAGGGTGCATCCCGAATTCCCCTACTCCGAATTCCTGGAAGGCTGCGACTTGAGCATGCCCCAGGTCTATTTTGAAAAAGCACACAACCCTGAACAGCAACTGGAACGTTGCATCGAACAGTACATGGATCTAAAGCCGGCCAGGCCAGTGATACCCACTGCACCGACCTATGCCCGTGGGGATTGGCGTCCTACTCCGGACGAGATCAAACGCTTCTTCCAGAAGGCTAAGGATATGGGCCTGCAGGGGGCCAATGCCTGGAGCTGGGATTACGCCACGCGTCGTGGGTATCTTGATCTCTGGCAGGCGGTGGCGGATTTCCCCTGGTCAACCGTGGAGCCGGCTGAGGATGTGCCCGAGCAGCTCATCCAGCGTCTGAACGAGCACGATCCGGTTTATGTCTCGGGATTGTATGCACAGAATGCGGCCCATGTGACGGGGGAACGCACGGTTGTGGGGCGTGATGCGATCCGGGCCTGGTATCGCGGGCTGCTCACTGAGGAGCTGCCCAATGCCGAGTTCACGCTGATCGGCAAATCCGGCACGGGCGGCACGCGTCATTTCATGTGGCAAGCGCATAGCGACCGCGGGGACGTGTTCGACGGCAATGACACCCTCGGCCTTATCGACGGCCGCATCCAATATCACTACACCTATTTCACCATTCGATAGCGGGCAGTCGCCCGGTTCCCTGCGCTATGAGGGGTCGGAATCGCCAGGCCCGCTCGCTTCAGCCTGGCCTCGGCCAGCCGCTCGGCTGCCGCGGAAGCGGGCCCACGGAATGGGAAGAAACCAGGGCGTGGAACGGCGATATTCCTCGAAGTTGGGATAGCGAGCCAGGGAGCGATCCTTCCGGATCATATTCGGGATCCACTCGACCCCGATGAAGAGCGCCAGGAAAAGCAGCGGGGCCCAATGCTGGGCGAGCAGTACGAAGGCCAGGTAGATCAGCAGTTCTCCGAAATAATTCATATTTCTAGATAGCGAGAACAGCCCTTCAGTGATGAGTGTTTCAGGCCTTAAGCGCAAGGCTGTGTGCTTTTGCATATCCACGGAAAAGTGGAAGAAAACCCCAAGGCCATAGATGGCGATAGAAAGCCCTAAGAGCCAGGGCGGGGCCTGAATGCCGCGGCTGATGATCAGCCAGGGAGCGATCCAATAGAGGCTGAGCCCACCCAGTATGATTAATGCATAGCCCCAGCCCGTTTCTTCCTCCCAGCGCTTGTCTGGAAAGTAGCGGCTTTTCAGGACCCAGAGCAGGCCATAGGTGCCATGCAGCGCGAGGTAGATCCAGGCCGTGGGATTCCACCAGGCACGATAGAGGCCCATTAACGACAGAATGAACAGGCCGGTAAGACCCTTGTGGGTGTCGATAAAGTGGCGCCGCTTCATCTTAATCCTTCGTAACTGACCGGTTCGCGAGCCCGGAGAGGGCTGCTATTCACCAGTGTCGATGATCTCATAGCTCAGATGGAGCGGAAGAATCTCTTTGAACATCGCCTGAGCGGGGCAATAGCGGGTTTCGGAAAGCTCGATCGCCCGCTCGACCGCCGCCGGATCGATTCCTCGCCCCGTAATCCGGTAATAGATCTTCATCTCGGTGAAGGCCCGCGGGTGCTCTTCCGCCTGTGATGCTTCCAGTTCCACGGCGAACTCGGTAACCTCCTGGCGCTTCTTTTGCAGGATGGAAATGACATCCATGGCGGTGCATCCGGCCACGCCGATGGCGATCAACTCCATCGGCCGGAAGCCGTCATCGTCCCCCCCAACGGCCGGGCTGGCGCCCAAGGGAACCTGAAAACCGGTTTCTGCTTCGCCCGTGAACGTCAAGCCCCGATGCCATATAACTCTCGCGTGCATGTCCATTGCCTCCGGTATCACTCATAGAGCAGGGGGATGACGCGGCCCTCTAAATTCTGCAGGCAAGTTCTGCCGCTCCAGGCAAGCCGGACCCTGCCGGAGCGGTCGATGACAGCCGAATAGGGAAGAGAGATGGTTTGGAAGGCCCGCAGCGTCGCTTCGTCCGGGTCGAGCCAGGTCGGGAAAGTCAGCCCTTGCTTGTGAAGGAACTCTGCCACCACCTGGGGCGGCTCACCAATATTGACCGCGACTACGTCAAGCCCCTCGCCGGCGTGACTCTCATAGAAGGCTTGAAGGTCGGGCATCTCCGCCCGGCAGGGTGGGCACCAACTGGCCCAGGCATTTAGGAGAACGACTCGGCCGCGATAGTCGGCCAGGGATACCCGCGAACCCTCCAGATCCGTGAGTTGCAGGTCGGGAGCCGCGAAGTCGACCGGCTGGGGATCCACGCATTCGTGGGAGCTCCCAACGGCCGGCGTTTGGTCTGCTGAGGGATTCCCCCGGAGAGCCAGGGCTGCTCCCACGCCAACGAAGATCAGCCCCAGGCCCAGAATAGCCAGGCCCAGGCATCTGCCTCGATTCCCCCTCAGGCGGGTTGGTCGGGTTGCTTCCTTCATCCGCATCCCATCCGAAGTGTCCCAGGGGGCTCCGGCACGGGAGCCAACCAAGCTATCAGGTAAAGGTGCCTAGGGTCAGGTATCCGCATCGCGGGCAAACCAGGTTCAGGCAGCCATCGTAGTCAAGCCTTCCCACTTTGCAATGCGGGCAGCTCTCGCCAGCACTTGGTGCTGGCGAGGCGGCAGGTTCTTCGGAGAAGGCCTTCTTCTGCGGCCGCTTGGTTGTGGATCCCAGCAGTATCTTGCGGAGGGTTGGGTCCATCTCTGCCTGGCCTATGGGTTTAGATAATCCTGAAGATCGAGTTTGGCAAGAAGCCTCTGGCGGATGTCTTCGGGAAGAATCTGATGCGCCTCCTGGTTGCGGTAAAGGTAGATGGTCTTGCGAAGTGTGTCAACCAGGATCCGGCAGTCCGGGCAAACAGCCATGTGCTCCTCGATGGCCGTGCAAATTTCCTCTCGAGCTACGCCATCGATGTAGTCGGAGAGCTCATCCAGCAGATCTGGGCATTCCGGGTGCCTAGCCATCTTGATGCTCCCGCACGCGCTCTGAGAAATAGGCGGTCAGTTGCTCGCGCAATTCAAGACGTGCTCTGGACAATCTCGTCTTCAGGGCCGATTCGCTGATGCCCAAGGCCTCTGAGGCCTCCTTTGTCGATAGGCCCTGCAGGTCACGCAGGACGAAGGCGGCCCGAAGAGCTGGACTGAGCGTTTCGATTGCACGATCGAGCTGCTCCTGGGCCTCCGCTGTCATGAACTCTCCTTCGGGTAAGCAGCACCAATCCTCGAGCTGCCTGGGGAGTTCGGAGCCCTCGGGCGTCTCGATATCCTGATCCATGGAAATGATCATGGGCTCCCGCTTCCGCAGGCGCATCAGGGCCTCATTCGCTGCGATGCGGTAGAGCCAAGTGCCCATCTTGGAGCGCCCCTCGAAGCTCTGAAGATTGCGGAACGCCTTGATGAATGTGTCCTGCAACACGTCTTCCGCCTCGAGTGGATCGCCCAGCATGCGCAGGGCCAGACGATACAGCCGGGGCGAGTAGCCATCCACGAGGGCCGCGAAGGCTCTCTTATCGCCAGCCTTGATCGCTTCCAGATCCAAGGATTCTTCTTCAGTCATTGGATGCATTTCTCGGCAAAAGGTTGCGGTTGCAGGGCTGGAGTAGTATACCCTACCACCCATACCTTTCCGCCGAAGGGAGCCGAATGACCGCGCTAGGCTCGGAAGCGCTCGAACTCAAAGTCCATCCGGAAGCCGGCTTTCTGGAGGTCTTCGACCGGCGCGGAACGGGCAAAATCCGTGTGGCAGGGGTGCACCTGCGCTGGCAGAGGGGCTCTCATACAGGCTTCGCCAATTTGCTCGAACATGCTCATGGATCTGGTGCCGATCAACCCTCCACGGGTCTGAAAGGCGGAGAGCGGGGTCTGAAACTGTTGGGTTCCATCGACACAGGGTTGAAATTTGGACTCCAGTTTGCGCTGGCTCAGGATGGTGAGCTGCTCTGCTGGAGAGCATGGGTCGAGAACTACGGAGACTTTTCTGTCGGCCTAGATCAAATCGTATTGATCGCAGCAGCTCCCCAAGATCCCTCGACCCGTGAGCTGGGAATTCGGCGCTTGGCAGACCTGCTAGGCTGGAGGCCCGAAGACCTGCTGCTCTACGCGCAGGGGTGGCAGAGCTGGAGCGCAGCCAGTTTCCATCGCCCCCGAGATGCCCAGCTGAAAACCAGGCTGGGCCCGTTCGCAGGGCCCATGATGATCTCGCCCCTGGCGCGGCAGAGGGGTGGGAGAGGGTGCTTTACATCTGAGCCTTACGGATCGCTTCTAAACAGGGAAGAGGGGCGCGGCCTGCTTCTCGGGTTCCTGACTCAGCATCATGCGTTCGGCGGCCTTAAGGTGGACTTCCGGGCACCAGGAGGGCTGTGGCTGGTCCAGGACCTGGAGGGCATCGCGCTGCAGCCAGGGCAGCGTTTTACTACGGACTGGGCGGCGCTGCTTTGGATGGATTTGAGTGCCCTGCACCCCGAAGACGCCTACTTGCGGCAGGCCGCAGCGGAAAACCAGGCGCGCATAGGAGCCGCACCCATCGCAGGTTGGTGCTCATGGTATCAGTATGGGCAGGCGATCGATCAGGCCATCATCCGGGAGAATCTATCCTGGTTGGCAGCGAGACGGGCGGATCTGCCGCTTGAGATCTTCCAAATCGATGACGGATATGCATCAGAGATTGGAGACTGGCTCGAGCCCTCCAGTAAATTTCAACTTGGCATGGACGCACTTGCGGCGGAGATCCGCCGAGCGGATCTGCAACCCGGGTTGTGGATGGCGCCATTCCTTGCCCGGCCTGGCTCACAACTCCTTTCCCAACACAGCGATTGGGTCTTGAGGGACCGGCGGGGGCGGCCGGTTCGCGCGGGCTATGTCTGGGGCGGATTTCCACGTGCGCTCGATGCTACCCATCCAGGTGTCCTAGATGCGCTCGCTATATGGACCGAGACCGCAGTGCACCGCTGGGGATTCCCCTATCTCAAGCTTGACTTCCTATATGCCGGCGGATTGCGGGGCGAACGCTGGGCGGCCGATAAGACGGGTGCGCAGGCGCTCCGGCAGGCGCTGGAAGTCATCCGCGCGGCCGCAGGCAAGGATTGCCACCTGGTGGGGTGTGGCTGCCCGCTCGGCTCAGGCATCGGGATATTCGACAGCATGCGGATCGGGCCAGATGTGGGCCCGCATTGGCGGCCGCGCTACAAACCTTTTAGCATCTTCCTAAGACGCGATCCCAGCATGCCTTCGGTTCAGAATGCCATCCGAAATATGCTTCTCCGGCTGCCGCTTCACCGCCGCTGGTGGCTGAACGATCCCGATTGCCTGATCTTGCGTGAAGAAGCCAACGATCTCTCTCCGGTCGAGATCGAAGCCCTGATCACTGCGGTGGCGCTGACAAGCGAGACGATGATGCTGTCGGACCGCTTCCTGAGTTTGCCGGCCGAAAGGGTTGAATGGATCAAGAAGTTGTGGCCGCCGCTTCCCGTGGAGAATGCCCAGCTCCTGCCGCCTTCCCGGGATGGCATCTACCGGATCGTGCTGCCGCTCTCCGGCCCTATCGGCGAATGGGCCCTCATCGCGGTATTCAATCTCGGCGATCAAGCCAGGAGGGCCCAAATCCCCGCGCATGCGCTGAGCGGTGGAGCGGGGAGGTCGCATAGCGTGGATTTTTGGCAGGCGCGTTACAATCCAACCGAGGGGCCGGATCTTCAGCTTGGAGAAGTGGTTGCACATGGCGTTCGGCTGCTTGCCGTCAGGCCGCAGACCGGATCCCCTCAATGGGTTGGCGACACGCTGCATATCTCCCAGGGCGGAATCGTTCGGGATTGGAGCGTGTCCGAGGGTAAACTGGAGGTGGCCTTGCGGCCGGACCGAGCCGTCCAGGGGCGGATCTGGCTCACGCTTCCAGCTCGGCCGGAGAAAGCCGATCTGGATGGCACGCCACTCAGGTTCGGGCATATCACGGAGGACCTCTACCGGGCACGCGTAGAAGTCCACCCTGGATCGGTGCTGAGGGTGCATTGGCAGGATCCGGATGACGATTGATCAGACGGTAAACACCATCACGCTGATTTTATTGGCCTTCGTTCTACTTGCAGGCATAGTGGGTTGGGCCCAAATCCGCGCCGCCCGCAAGCTACCCTATTTCTTGCTTCGCCGGCGTCAGATGTCACGTGGCTGGCGCTGGTTAATGCTGGCAGCGGCATCGGGCTTTGCAGCGTTTCTTTCGGGTTCGTTTGGGAAGCAAGCTGCCTACTGGATCATTCCCCCCACGCCCTCGGTCACGCCCACGCCCACCATTACGCCAACCCCCACCGTTACGCTAACCCCTAGCGTGTCGCCGACGGCCTCGATCACGCCCACAGCCACGATCACACCCACTGCGACGATAACCCCAACGCCGCAGCTCCCTCAGGAAATTCGTCTCCTGCTGCGGGAGACGCAGACACCTGACCCCGCGGCCGCCTTCAGCCCGATCGAAGTCGCAGAGAGGCTGGACAGGCTGAATCGCCCCATCCGTCCACAGGAGGACTTTGAGAACCCGGTAGGAAGGCTCTATGGGGCCTTCACCTACGATCGCCTCCAAGATGGCGTGCGCTGGACGGCCATATGGTACCTCGGCGATGAAGTCATTTGTATCGAGACCAAGCCGTGGGACGGGGGGACGGGTGGATATGGCTACACCGAGTGCGAGCCTGATCGATGGCGTCCGGGCGAATATGAGATCCGCGTCTTCTACGGCGATCGATGGATGGTCTCAGCCCGGTTCGAGGTGATCGGCGAGCCCCCGACTGCAACACCCACTCCCATACCAGGATGAGCGTGCGCATGGTGTCAGGCCTTCGATCCATACGAGCGGATCATTGGGCCATGAGCCAGCCAATCACTTCCAGGACTGCGGCGTAACCCTTGCGGATCGGATCGATCTCGATGTACTCGTTCTGGCTGTGGGCCCCCGCGCCCTGGGTGAGTCCCATGCAGAGGGCAGGAAGCTCCAGGCTGAGCGGGATGCTGGCATCGGTCGATGCGGGCATGGCTCGGGCGGGCCTGACGCCTTGCCGGTTGAGTGCAGCCGCGGCAGCTCTTACGAGGGGATGATCCGCGGGGATCCCCCCCGAAGGTCTTTCGCCCACCGTTTCGCAGAAAATTCGAACCTGCCGGCCCGAAGCCTGTGCACACAGTTTGCGCATAGACATCTCGATTTGTGTGAGGGCATCCGCGCGATAGGATCGGATGTCGACTTCCATGATTGCGTGATCTGCGATCGTGTTCACGCTCGTGCCGCCCTGGACGAGACCGATGTTGAGAGTCGTGCGGGGATTCTTTGGAAGCTTCATCTCAGCAAGGGCCGTTCCCAGGTGCAGGAGAGCATGAATTGCGGAGGGACGATTCGCATGGATCCATGCGTGGCCGCCCTCAGTTTCTGCCCGGATGCGGTAGCGCCGGGCAGGAAGAGCCTGGTGGTAAAGCTGGCCTAGACCGAGGCCCTCCAGCACAAGATAGGCCCGGGGAGCATCGCGAAACCTCTCAACGACCGCCCGCATCCCTTCCAGATTGCCCATGCCCTCCTCGGCGACATTCGCGACAAGCCACACGCAGCCGTCAATAGGCATATCCTGCAGGTCGTATGCGAGTTCGATGAGAACTGAAAGCCCCAGGGCATTGTCGCCGATGCCAGGTCCAATCAGCCGATTGCCTTTGCGCTCAGCGGGGCGAT
The DNA here is from genome assembly GCA_964492745.1 of uncultured Anaerolineaceae bacterium. Lineage (GTDB taxonomy): Bacteria > Chloroflexota > Anaerolineae > Anaerolineales > E44-bin32 > E44-bin32. The sequence continues at coordinate 100,144 of CAZBLT010000002.1, read as the reverse complement.
TCTGTTCGGGCGGGAAGACGCTGTCGAGATGCGCAGAGACGACGGTAATGGGGTGGGTGCATTCGGCAGTAGTGGCTGCATAAAGATTGCCCAAGTCATCGCTCTCGATCTGGTCTAGGCCGGCTTCTGCAAGCAGATCGCGCAGACGTGCAGCGCGGGGGCCTTCTTGCCCGGTGGGCGCAGGGATTGCCTGCAGACCAAGGGTATTCTCGAGCATGCGTTCCAGCAACATGGGTCTCAAACCTGCCTTGCAGAGGAGCGCAAGGATTCTCTGCGAGCATGTAGGATGCCGGGGGCGGCATCGAGGGCGTACAAGGCCCCTGAGCCCTCAACCACCAGGGAAGCCGCCGCCGAGCCCCATAGCGAGGCCTCGAGCGGGTCTTCGGTTTCGATGAGCCCGGCCAGGAATCCGCCGCAGAAGGCATCTCCTGCGCCGGTGACGTCCCGCACGGTGGAGGGGTAAGCAGGAATCTGCCAGCGGGCCTTCGCATCGCGATCCCACAGCAAGGCGCCCCGCGGTCCACATTTGATGACCACGAAGCGCACCCCCATCTCCCCAAATGCCTCTGCCATTTGCCACGAGTCGGTCCATCGGATTGCGAAGTAGCTGCGCGCCTCCTGCTCGCTAGGGAGAAATGCGTCCAGGCCACGGAGCAATGTCGGGAGCTCGTGCCGGAACGAGGGGTTCATGTAACGCACGGAAGGATCGAGTGTGATCCACTTCGTGCCTCGCTGGCGAAGGGCGTAGGGGACCAGGCTATGGGTGAGGTAATCGGCAGGCGCAAGATGAGCGGCCTGGATTGTGCCCGGGAGGCTTATAAGGTCATTGGGCCGGATGGCCAACGGGGCGAAACTGTTTCGTTCATCCTGGCCTATGGTTGACGAAGTATAGCCCACAAGCGGCTTGGGGAGAGGTAGGCCAAGCCTGGCGTAGTGGATACCCGGACTGGTGTCGACGCGTGTCTCTGGATTCAAGTAGGCGTAGAAAGTCACACATGGGATAGGCTCGGGTAGGACCAGAACCGCAGAAGCATCGATCCCGGCTGCGCGGAGATCATCAAACCATGCAGCCGGAAAGTTCGATCCCACACGGCCCAGCACGCTCACCTGCTCTGCCCAGAGCTTGGCACCGACGGCGGCGTAGATCGCATTGCCGCCAAGAGCGCCGTTGATCACTCTGCCATCGTGGGTGATACAATAATCCTCTCGTATCCCCCCGATGGTGAGAATCCGCTTTTCCATCTTTCCCATTGGCCCGATTATACATTGCACAGGAGGGAGGCATCGGTGAGGAACCCGCTCTGGCAACAGATCGAAGACGCGCCGGGCTATATACGGGCATCCTGGCCCCATCTGTTGGATAGGGCCAGGGCTCTTGCGGAGGGCGGACACCCGATCCAAGAGGTCCTGATCTGCGGATGTGGCGACTCGCATCATGCCGCCATGGGCCTCGAGCTGACCTTCCGCTGGTCACTTGGAATTCCGGTCCGGGCCTGCGATTCTATGAGCGCGGCGCGCTACCTGCTTCCCGAAAGAAGGCCGGAGGAGGGCTTGGGGCTCGTGGCGATATCGGTCTCCGGGGAAGTGGCCCGCACGGTGGAGGCCGTGGAGGCGGCGGAAGACGTGGGGGCGGTGACGCTGGCGCTCACAGCCAATCCCGAGAGCACGCTGGCCTCCAAGGCCGGGCAATCGCTCGTCATCGATCTCCCCGACTTGCCTACCGCTCCCGGGCTGTTAAGCCATTTGGGCACTCTCATGGCTGGCTTTGCCTATGCGGCAGTACGGGCGCGAGAGGAATTGGGGCAGGCGCTGATACAGGCCATCTGGGAAACGGCAAGCCTGCTGGAGGAATGGATCTCAGCCGAGGTCGAACAGGGGATCGTGCTGGCGCAAGAGATCCAGGAGCGGGGCATGGTGTACCTGGGCAGCGGCCCTGCGGCCGGTGCGGCGAACTTTGCGGCGGCGAAATTGATCGAAGCGGCGGGCGAGCCGGCCTGGGCCCGGGATGTGGAAGAGTGGGCCCATCTCGATTACTTCTGCGATCCTGCCAGCATGCCGACCTGGCTGCTCTCCGCGGGCGGGCGGTGCGCCAGCCGCGAAGTTGAGGTGGAGGCGGCGGCACAGGCCCTCGGCCGCCGCTGGGCTTGCAGCCGCTGGGAGGGCGGCCGGGGATGGCCCGGTTGGCTCCGGGAGGCCATATCGCCGCTGGCTTTGTGGGCCGGGCCCACCGCGCTGGCCGCCCAACGCGCCGATTTGCTCGGGGAGCATCCCTTCCGGGGCTTTGGCGGAGGCCGGGAGGCGCGCGAAGGCGGAGGCGCAAGCCGCATTCGCTCCAGTTGGCGGCTCCCTCCAGCAAAGCTGGAGAGCCCAAACCGGGGCGAGTTACCCGAACCTTAAATCAAACTGAACGAATGTACCATTTGCGGGGGTCTTGAAAATATGTATAATGGAATCCGCAGCGCCACGATGGGGGCTGCTGATTGTTTGAGCGCATCGGGTTCCCCTGCATGTCCGAGACTGAGATCCTTCTAATCGAGAGCAATCGTGCCAGCGCCCCCTCCTTTGCCCCGGCGCTCGAACGCAAAGGCTACCATGTTCGTGTGCATCATAAGTTAGATGGAGCCGTGCAGGCGGCCAAGAAATCGCCGCCAGGTGTTGTGGTCTTGGACGCTGCTTCGATGCGCACGAGTGGCAAACGGCTCTGCCGCAAGGCCCGCGCCGAGCTGGATGGCGTGCCCATCATCCTCGTATCGCCGGAAGGGACCACGCCAGATTCTCGCAGCGGAGCGAGCCTCACGCTGGTGCAGCCCTTCACCGCCCGCAAGCTCATCAACCGCGTCGAGCGCTTGATGCCGGGCGACGAAAAAGATGTCTTGAAGGTCGGCCCCTTCTCACTCGATAGGGCCAAATGCAAGGTGACTCTGGATGGGAAGCAAATCCGCCTCACGCCCAAAATGAGCCGGCTGCTGGAGGTCTTCTTGAAGAATCCGGGCCGGCTGATGATGCGCAAGGCACTAATCCGCAAGGTCTGGCAGACGGATTACACGGGCGATACCCGCACGCTTGACGTGCATATGAGCTGGCTGCGTCAGGCGATCGAGAAAGATCCCGCCCGCCCGCAATATCTCAAGACCATCCGTGGGATGGGATACCGCCTTGACCTTCCGGAAGAGGCCTGACCCAAGCGAGCCGGGCAACCTGCTTCGGGAGCCGCAGATTTCGCGGCTCTTTTCATATCTGCGCAGGCTATGAAATTGCAGATGGATGCCCCAGCCCCCGCTCCGCCCTGCCGCCAGCCCGGGTGCCCAATGGAGTTGCGGCCTAAGAAAGGATGGCTGGCGAATTGGGGTAGGTGGAATGAAATGAACTGCAGAGAACCGGAGTCCGCGACCCTCGGATTAGGCTGGGATCTCCAGGCTGAGCTGGCAGAATCCTAGCCGCCCATGGAGGTCAAAGACGCGAACGGCGGCGCGATACCTGCCCGCGTTTGGATACTCGTGCTGAAGCCAAATCGGGATTTCCTCGCTCTGAAAGCGCCGGACCGCCTGACTGCGGCTCCGGAACGAGGCCCCGTCATAGTTCCAATCGACCTCCCAAAGCGCCAGATCCTGGAGGGGAACGGTTGCACCGGATGGTTGCTGGAAAGGGGGGGATAGGCGGATTTCGGCCATGCGCCCTTGGATATGGATCCCGGGTTCACACTCGAAAGATTCGGGGGGGGTGCTGGCGTTTGTGGTCCAAAGCCTGAAGGGCGGTGTGGCGGGCGTCAGCAGGAGCCGCCGATAGGCCGTGACGAAGGCGAGCGGCGAGGGATCACATGCGATCCATCGCCGGTTGAGCCGAGCGGAGACGCAGGCGGTCGTGCCTGAACCGGAGAAGAAATCGGCTACCACATCACCCGGATTGGAGGAGGCGAGGATGATGCGTTCCAACAGGGCCTCAGGCTTCTGAGTCGGGTAGCCCGTTCGCTCCTTATGCATGCGAGCCACCACAGGGAAGTACCACCAGTCTTCGGGGACTTTGCCGCGCGCCAGATCGGGCTTCTTGCCGAATCCAGCTTTGGCCGAGGCTTTGAAGGTCCGCACCGTGGAGGGATCATACGGGACGCGAACTGCATCGGCATTGAATGTATATTGACTGCTTTTGGTGTAGACCAGGATGGTGTCATGCTTGCGCTTGAAGGCCGAGCGGATCGGCGAGGGGCCATGATAGATCCAGATGATTTCATTCAGAAGGCGATCGGGCCCGAAGATCTCATCTAGCAGCACCCGGGCATAGGCGGAAGCGTGCCAGTCCAAGTGCAAGTAGAGCGTGCCGGTTGGCGAGAGCAGGCGATGCATCCATTGAAGCCGCGGATAGAGCATGCTCAGGTATTCGGCGCCATCTCTCCAGACATCCTGATATCCGCGGGCAGTCCGCCACTCGGCAGGCCGGCGCGAATCCTCGCCGTGGCCGATCCGGGCCCGATAGGCTTTCCCGGTCAGAAAAGGAGGATCGGCGTAGATGAGATCGATCTTGCCCTCCCATTCGCCGGCAAGGGCGGTCATGACCGCTAGATTCTCTCCGTAGATCAAATCGCCGCGCGGATCGCTTTCCTGGGACTGGCCATCCACATAGGCCAAACCCCAGGGATGCAGGCGGACTGGGGGAGGCTCCAGCTCCTCGCGCCCATCCCAGGCGAGGCGTGCAAAAGGAGAACGTCGAGTGCGGCGGGGCATAGCGTGGTTCGCCGGCAGCCTAGCGGCCTCGATGCCGGTGGAGTTTGAGCGAGACGGTGGTGAACCTTCCAGCAAAAGGGCCGAATAGCAGATGGGATCTTTGGGGCCCGGTCCGCATCTTCGGCTGTCCCGCGTTGGGCGGGGCGGTGAGATTGTTCTGCCTCACATAACCTCCGGGGCCTGAATGGCCAGCAGGTGCAGGGCGTTGGCGAGCGTCTGGCGGGCCGCTGCGGTGAGCCGCAATCGGGCGGCGCGTATCTGCGTCTCCTCGGCCTGCAGCACGCGGGCAGCGTGATAAAAGAGATGGAAATCGCGAGCTAATTCATAGGCATAGGTAGCCATGAGCAAAGGCTTGTAGTCCTCCGCTGCGCGCTGGACGATGAGTGGGAACTGAGAGATTCTCTCGATCAATTCCACCTCCGTCGGATCCAGCTCGTAGTCGAAGCTTGCCTCCGCAGGGATCTGGCCGGCCCGCTTCAAAATGCTATTCGCCCGCACGTGGGCATTCTGGATGTAAGGCGCCGACTGCCCATCAAAGCTCAAGGCCTGATCCCAGTCGAAAACGATATCCTTGTTGTTGTCCACCGCCAACATGCTGTAGACCAAAGCGCCCAATCCCACCTGGCGGCTCACGGTGCGCCGCTCCTGCTCGGGTAGGTCGGGGTTCTTTTCGGCGATGGCCCTTAGAACGCGCCGTTCGGCCTCGGCGAGCACGTCCATGAACAGAACCACGTTTCCCTTCCGGGCCGACATGGCTCCTTCAGGCAGGCTGACAAAGCCGTAGGCGAGGTGATAGCATTTCTGCGCCTGCGGGAACCCCCAAAGCTCGAGGATCTTGAACACCTGCTGAAAGTGGAAGCTCTGGCGCACGTCAACCACATAGATGGATCGATCGACATGGTATTCCTCGAACTTCCTCTTCGCGAGGGCAAGGTCCTTGGTGAGATAGAGGGTGGTGCCATCACTGCGGAGGAGCACGGCTGTGCGGTAGGTCTCATCCTTAAGGCCGAGTTTCTCATCGATCTTCACGATCACCGGGCCGTTGGGACGCTCATCCTCAGCGATGCCAAGGCGGATCAATTCCTCGACGATTTCCTTCGCGGGCTCATCGACCTCGCTCTCATAGAAGAAAACATCGATATGGATTCCAAGCAGATCCAGGATGTCCAGGAGCTCATCCAGGCTCCATTGGCGCGTTCGCTCCCAGAGCTCACGCACCTCTGGATCGCCTTCATCCCAGCGCCGGTATAACTCCCGGCGTTCGGCCTCGTATGCTTCTCTGCGGGCGCGCTCCTCCTCGCTTTCACCCTCTCGGGGGGTCAGAAGGCGGGTGGCCTCGGTGTAGATTTGGGCGAGCCACTGTCCCCGTTCATGCACGCCCTCCGGCTCCTGTCCCAGATAGAATTTCTGATAGGCCCAGACGCATGTGATCACGCCCAAGCCGATATCACCCGGATACGAGGCCCGTATGGTCTCGAAGCCTGCGAACTCCAAGATGCGGGCCAAGGCTTCGCCAAGTATGGCGTTGCGGGCATGGCCGATATGGAAGGAATGATGAGTGTTCGGTTGAGCGTATTCGACCATTACGCGCTCGGCCTGCTGGGCGCCGCTGCCATAATCAGCTCCCCGGCTCAGGACCGTATCGACGACGCGGCGCGCGTAGGTGGCGGGCTCGATAAGAAGGTTGAGATAGCCGCGAGTGGCCTCGATGCGCGCGAAGGCTTCCAGGCCCTCCAACCTCATGGCGGCGCGCTCGGCGATCTCCTGCGCCCTGTCGGGAACGCGAAGGCCTGGGGTTGCCTTCGCTTCCGCAGCGGCAAGCTTGAAACACACTGCTGTCCCAAACCCCCATTGACCGCGGAATGGGATCGGCAGCCATTCCACGGATTCCGGAGGTGTCAGGCCTTGCTCGGCCAGGGCCTGGCGCAGGCGCAGGGTGGCTTCTTGTAGCTCTCGATCAAACATGGGCGGCATCCCAGGGTGGAGCGATTATAGCATGGGGCCGGGTGTGGATAAGCATACAGGAGTTGCCCCAAGAGAGGGTGGGCAGCCTCCAGAGGGGGAAGGTGTGGCAGGGAGGAGGCCGTGCCCCCCCAATCCAAGGACAAGTTCCACGGGACCCAATCTCCGCTTCGCTGGGGACAGGCGGAATTCCTCGTGATGACATCTGGAGCGGGGATCCTCTCGACACAGCGCCGGGCACAGGCGCATTCGCAGGGCTCGAGATGTTGGGGAGCCGGGGAATGTGCAATTTCAGCAGGGCGACGCGCCGACCGTCTCTACGGACGTCTTGGGCTCCCGCCCGAGACCGGAGGCTTGCCTCCGGTCTCCGTGGAAAAGAAAAGGGACCGCCCTTTAGGGGCAGCCCCGTCAAAGGATCGGTCAGCGATCCGACGTGGAAGGCGCTAGGAGCTGCCTTCGAGTTTTGCCAGTTGTCGCATCAGGCGGCTCTTGCGCCGGGCCGCATTGCGGCGGTGGATGGCGCCCTTGGAGGCGGCACGATCCAGCTCCTTGGCGGCCATGCGCACAGCCGCGATGGCAGCCTCGCGGTCTTGGCTGTCCATGGCGAGGCGGGCGCGCTTTACGAATGTGCGGGCGCGTGTGCGCCAGGATTTATTGCGCAGATGCCTCTTCTCATTCTGGCGGATGCGCTTCTTGGCAGATGCAGTGTTTGCCAATTCAACCTCCTCAATGCTTCTTCAAAGCAGCTATGTATTCTATCCTGCCCCACATGGTGTGTCCAGGGGCAAGTCGGGGAATCTCGCCGGGCGCGAGGATTGCTCATCCGGTACGAGCCGCATAGAATGCTGGCTATGAGCCCTTCCAATACGGATGCGTACAGGACGCGATGGATCTGATCTCATTCGAGCAGCTCAGGCCCGAGCAGCGGGCTATCGCCGAGGCCGAGGTGAATGCGAGCCTCTTCGTCTCCGGCCCGGCAGGCGCGGGCAAGACGACAGCGGGTGTGCACCGGGTACTGCACTGGCTCAGGAGCGGCGCCCATCTCACCGAGGTGCTCATTCTGGTACCACAACGCACACTCGGACGGCCCTACCTGGATGCGTTGAGAGGACCTGATTCGCCCATGGTGGGCGAGGCATCCGTCCTGACGATGGCAAGCCTGGCGCGCCGGATGGTGGATCTCTTCTGGCCAGCAGTGGCCGAGCAGGCGGGATTCCTTCGGCCAGACCGCCCGCCGGTCTTCCTGACCTTGGAGACGGCCCAGTACTACCTGGCGCGTGTGATCGCGCCGCTGCTCGAACAGGGCGCCTTTGAGGGCGTGAATATCGACCGCCACCGGCTTTACAGCCAGATCCTGGACAATCTCAATAAGTCGGCTGTAGTTGGCTTTCCCCCGGAGGAGATCGGCGAGAGGCTGACGGAAGCCTGGGTCGGACCCGAAGCGCGCGCAACCCTCTACGAGGCGGCCCAGGAGGCTGCAGAGCTGTTCCGTCAAGCCTGCCTGCAAAATAGCTTGCTCGATTTCTCGCTGCAGTTCGAAGTCTTCTACGCTCACGTCGCCCAGCTGGAGCGGTTCCAGACGCACTTCATGAGTCGCTACCGATATATGCTGGCTGACAACCTGGAAGAGGATACGCCGAGGGCCCACGATCTGATGGCAGCCTGGGCTGAGAATATGCGTTCGGTTGTATTCATTCTGGATGAACAGGCCGGTTTCCGGCGCTTCCTGGGAGCAGACCCGGATCATGCGCAGAGGCTGAAGGAGAGCTGCTCGCAATGCATGACCCTGCGTTCGGGTGTGCAGAGCGACGACCTCGCGGGCCTCGAAGCGGCCTTGACTGCCCGTTTTGGCTGGCCGGCTCGGGAGAAAGTGGGCCGGCCGCGCGGCGGACTGCGGGTGGAGGCCCGGCGCTACCTTCCTGAGACCTTGGATTGGGTGGCGGAGGAGGCCCGGCGGTTGATCGAAGAAGAAGGGTTGCCGCCGGGAGAAATCGTCATCCTGGCCCCCTTCCTTTCGGATTCACTTCGTTTCCTGCTTTCTCATCGACTTGAGCGCGCGGGGGTTCCTTGGTACTCCCATCGCCCCTCCCGGCCGCTGCGGGATGAGCCTGGCTGCCGATGCCTGGTGGCACTGGCCGAAGTCTGCCACCCTGCCTGGGGACGTCTGCCGTCGGAGGAAGAGTGGACACATGCACTCATGGTGGCTATCTCTGGATTGGACCTATGCCGCGCAAGCCTGCTTGCAAAATCACTCTATGGACGCAAGGGCGGGCAGGCTAGCTTGAGGGCGTTTGAGGGGTTGCGTCCTGAAATGCAGGAAAGAATTACCTTCACAGCCGGGGCGCGCTACGACCGGCTGCGAGCCTGGATCGAGGCCTACAGGGAGAGTCCTTCAAGGCATCTGGATCATTTCTTCCGACGGATTTTCGGGGAGATCCTGTCACAACCCGGTTTTGGATATCACGACGATCTGGATCGTGGCACCGTCGCCTCCGCCCTGGTTGACTCGGCTCGCAAATTCCGTTGGGTACTCGAGGCGGAGGGCAAGCTGGACGATTCAGAGATTGCCCGGGAATATCTGCGCCTCATGGGGGAGGGGGTTGTGGCCGGTTTCTATCTCCCCGCTTGGGAGCAGCATGGCCAGGAGGCCGTTCTGATTGCGCCGGCGTTCACTTTTCTTATGGCCAACCGGCCGGTGGAAATCCAATTCTGGTTGGATATCGCCAGCGCGGGATGGGCCGAGCGTCTATACCAACCCCTCACCCACCCCTATGTGTTGAACCGTGGTTGGCCGCGTGGCCGTGTGTGGGCCGATGCGGATGAGACTCGCGTGCGCCGCGAACTGGCTGCCACGCTGATCGCCGGTCTGCTCCGGCGCTGCCGGCGGCGGATTTACATGGGGCTCGAGACTTACAGCGAGCAGGGTTTGGAGCTGAAAGGGCCACTTCTCCGAGCGCTTCAGCGCGTGCTCAGCGAAGGCGGGAGTCGGACGGATGAGTAGTCTCTTCCGGGCCAGGCCAAAGCAGGAGGAGGTGCTGGCCTACCGCGCGGGGAAAATGGGGGTTGCGGCTGTTCCTGGGAGTGGCAAGACCACAACCCTCGCCTATCTGGCAGCCCAAATCGTTGCCGCAGGTGGGCTGGGTGAGGACCAGGAAGTGCTCATCGTCACGCTTGTCAACTCAGCCGTCGAGAATTTCGCGGTGCGGGTGGCTGAGTTCGTACAAACGGCCGGTTTGCTGCCCCAGGTGGGCTACCGGGTGCGTACACTGCATGGCTTGGCTCATGACATCGTGCGTGAGCGGCCGGATTTGGCGGGTGTATCCGAGGGGTTCGAGATCGTCGACGAATTGGCTGCGGAGCGCATCCTTCGATCTGCAAGTGAGAGCTGGGCTCGAAGGCATGTGGAGCTGGCGGTTCCATATTTGCGCGAGGGCTTGAGCGCTAACGACCTGCAAAGGGTCCAGCGCCGGAACTGGCCCAACCTTGTGCATAGCATTGGCCATGCGCTTATCCGGCAAGCCAAGGATGCCCGCATCTCAGCGCCCGAGCTGGAATCGAAGGTGGCCGCCCTGCAGAAACCCTTTCCGCTCATGCAGCTTGGCGCGGAGATCTACCGAGCCTACGAAGGAGCACTCGCGCTGCGGGGCGCGCTGGACTTTGATGATCTGATCCAGCGAGCGCTCCAAGCTCTTCAGGCGGACGAGGGATTCTTGAAGCGCCTCCGGCATCGCTGGCCCTATATTCTCGAGGACGAAGCCCAGGATAGCAGCCGACTGCAGGAGGAAATTCTGCGATTGCTGGCAGGAGACGATGGCAACTGGGTCCGAGTGGGGGATCCAAACCAGGCCATCTTCGAGACCTTCACTACAGCAAGCCCAGCCTACTTGCGCTCCTTCCTGAGGGAAGAAGAGGTCACAGCCCGCTCGCTCCCAAACTCTGGCCGGTCCACCCGCAGCATCATGCGCCTGGCCAATTACCTTGTAGAGTGGGTGCGGAGCCAGCATCCGGTGCACCCGCTTCGCGAGGCCTTGGCCGAATCAACCATCGAACCTGTCCCCGAGGGTGACCCTCAACCCAATCCGGACGACGATCCAGGCGCCGTCCATCTGGTGGATCTTCCCTTCACACCTGAGGAGGAGCTGGCAGCCGTGGCGAACTCGCTCAGGCGCTGGCTGGCCGAGAATCCGGACAAAACGGTGGCGGCACTGGTGCCGCGCAATGAGCGCGGATTTGCGCTCGTCGAGCGGCTTAAGCGGGCGCGCATCCCTCACCGGGAAATTCTGAAAAGCTCGCAGGAAACAAGGCAAGTTGCCCAAGTCTTCGCCGATGTTCTGCGCCACCTGGCGGAACCCTCCTTCCCGCAACCGCTCGGGGCTGCCTTGAAGGCCTGGCTGTGGAGCCAGTCGCACTCGGAGGATGATGGCGAGGCCCTGACCAAAGCGCTGCGGCGCGTGCGCCCCGAGAGGTTCATCTGGCCGGCGAGCGAGGACGATTGGCCCGCCGAGCTTGAACGAGCGGACGGAAAGCTGCGAACATTTCAGACGCTTCTGCAAGAATGGCACCATGCCGTCCTGCTGCCCATCGATCAACTGCTTCTCACTATGGCGCAGGATCTTGCACTCGAAACCGATGAACTCGCCCTGGCCTACAAGATGTCCGTGGCTCTGCGCCGGATTCAAGCCTCCAACCCCACTTGGGGCTTGAAGCACTTCGCAGCGGAGCTCGAAGCGATTGCCAAGAACCAGAGACGATTTCTGGGTTTCAGTGATCTAGAGACCGCCTTCGATCCCGACGAGCATCCGGGCGAGGTGATCGTATCCACAGTGCATAAGGCCAAGGGCCTGGAGTGGGATCGAGTCTATTTGCTTTCGGTGAACAATTACGATTACCCATCGGCGGAAGAGGGCGACGCCCACATCGCTGAACCCTGGTTCTTGCGAGAAGGATTGAACCTGCAGGCCGAGGCCATGGCTCAATTTGAGCTGTTGAGTAACGGATGTCTGGAAGAAGGCTATATAGAGGGCCAGGCGAGTGAGCAGGCGCGAATTGATTATGCCGCCGAACGGCTGCGGCTGTTGTATGTAGGCATTACTCGGGCGAGAAGCGAACTGGTGATTACCTACAACACAGGCCGCCGTGGCGACATGTGGGCGGCGACGCCTTTGCGGGCGCTCATGGATTATTGGCAGGAGGAATCGGATGGCGCTTCCTGAAGGCTTCCAATTCACACAGGGCAAGCTACAGGACTTCGCAGACTGCCCACGGCGCTTCGAGTTGCGCCATCTTCTGGAGCAGCCCTGGCCGGCGGAGCTCATCGATCCGGCAGATGAAGTCGAGGAGCATATTCGCCAGGGGGCCGCCTTCCATAAGCTCATCCACCAGCATCTGCTCGGTTTGCCGGAGGACCAGCTCTCCCGCATGGCTTCGGAGGAACCCCTGATCCGGTGGTGGCAGCACTTTCTCGAATGGGGCCTGCGCGGCCTACCAGGGAATCGGCGGGCGGAGGTGGAGGTGGGTGACAGATTCGCTGGTCATCCCCTGGTCGCAAAGTATGATCTTATCGCCTTTGAGGGGGAGGGGCCGATCGTGATCGTCGATTGGAAAACCAACCGCATCCGTCCCGGCCGGTCCCGATTGGCCCGCAGACTGCAGACGATTGTCTATCCTTATGTGCTTGCCAGGGTCGGGGAGGCCTTGCTCGGGAGATCGATCCGGCCGGACGAGATTGAAATGTGCTATTGGTTTGCAGAATACCCTCAAGACCCCGAGCGTTTTGCCTACAGCCAAGATGCGTATGAACGAGACAAGGCTGCGATCGAAGCGCTGGTCGAAGCGATCATGGCGGCGGCTGAGGGCGGCGGGTTTCCTAGAACAGAGGATACACGGCGGTGCAGATTCTGTGAGTACCGATCCCTCTGTGAGCGCGGCGAGCGCCCCGGGAATGTCTACGATCTTGAAATCGACTATGAGGAGCTGGAGGAGTGGCCGGCGGGGCTCGACTGGGAGGAAATCGCCGAGGTGCCCTTCTGATGACTGCAAGAAGGAAGTGGATTGAGCCCGCGCCGATCGAGGTGGATCCGGAGTTCCGGGCTGCGATCGGTGGGCATCCGCTTGTGGCCGAACTGCTTCACCGCCGCGGATTGGACCGCGCCGACGACGCCAAAGCCTTCCTGGATCCTTCGCTATACCAGCCCACCTCGCCCTGGGAGCTCCCTGGCCTCGGGCCGGCTGTCGAGCGGTTGGCGGCGGCGCTGCAGAATGGCGAGAAGATCGGCATCTGGGGCGACTTTGATGTGGATGGCCAGACGGCCACGACGCTGCTGGTTTCGGCCCTGCGCGAAGCAGGGGGAGAGGTTGCCTTTCACATTCCCAACCGCGAGCATGAATCGCATGGTCTGAACCTGGAAAATCTGCGGCCCCTCCTCGAATCGGGGATTGGGCTGCTGGTCACGTGCGATACGGGGATTAGTGCGGTGGAAGAAATCCAATACGCCCAAGGGCAAGGCGTGGATGTCATCGTCACTGATCACCACGACCTGCCGGAAACCACTCCTGCTGCTCACTCGCTTCTGAATCCCAAATTCCTTCCACCGGAGCATCCCTTGCGAGAACTTCCCGGTGTGGGCGTTGCCTATTTGCTGGTGGCGGGAATGTATGACGCTGGAATGGAAGTTCCACCGCCCGAAAGTTTCCATGATCTCGTGGCATTGGGCGCGGTTGCCGACCTGGCGGTTGTGGGCGGCGAAGTCAGATACCTGATCCAGCGTGGGCTAGTGAGCCTGCGTGAGACCGAACGGCCGGGGCTCCGGCTGCTGATGCAGTCCGCTGGCCTGCGGAATGGCCATCTTACCGAGGAGCACATCGCCTTCCTTCTGGCGCCCAGGCTGAATGCACTCGGTAGGTTGTCGGATGCCAGGCTGGCGGTCGAGCTGCTTTCGACGGATGATCCGCAGATTGCAGAGCCCCTGGTGGCTGAGCTGGAAGAGCTCAATAAACAACGGAAGCAGCTTACGGAGTGGGTGCTCGAGACGGCCCGCGAGAGGCTTTCACGTGAGCCCAGTTTGATGGAGGCGGGTGCGCTCGTCCTGGCGGATGAGCGCTGGCCTGTGGGGGTGATCGGCATTGTCGCGGGGCGGCTGGCAGAGGAGCTAAGGCGGCCTGTGATCCTGCTGTCGGCCCCCTTGGATGGGCTGGCTCGGGGTTCGGCCCGTTCCGTTGCGGGAATCGATATCTCGGAGGCGATTGCTGCGCAGGCGGACTACCTGGAGAGCTTTGGAGGGCATCCGATGGCTGCTGGGCTCGCGATCCAGCGTGACCGCATTCCAGCCTTCCGCCGGGGTCTAGCGGCGTATTTGGCCGATCGCTATGCGGGCTTCGAATTGGACGATAGCCTTCAGCTCGATGGCTACTTGCCGCTGGAGCAAGCGACGCTGGAGATTGTGCGCGATTTAGAGCGGCTGGCGCCCTTTGGGCCAGGCAACCCGGCGCCGATCCTCTGGAGCCCGGGTCATAGACTCAAAGATGCGAGGCCGATCGGCCGTGATGGCGAGCATCTGCTCCTGCAAGTGGAACTCCCCTCTGGGGGGCATAGACGGGTTGTTTGGTGGCGGGCTGCGGGTCAGGCCTTGCCGGAAGGGACCTTCGACCTGGCTTACCTGGCACGGTCGAGCAATTACCGGGGCGAATGGGAAGTTCAATTCCAATTTGTGGCGGTGCGGGAATCCGCACCGATTGCCGTGCCAACCGCGCCGGGACGAAGGCGGCTGCGGATCGAGGATTATCGCTGGCGAGCGGATGCGCTCATGCGAGAACAGCCCTGGACGGGGAGCGATGATTTCATAGTCTGGTCCGAAGGCCCCGAGCAGGCGCGGGTTCCGGGAGTCGGGAGGGGCGAGCTTGAGAAGGCAAGGACCCTCATTCTCTGGACGGCACCGGCGGATCTATCCTTGTTGAAGCGCGCACTCCGGACCGTGCGACCGGGGAGCTTGATATTGGTATGCATGGATCCAGGGCTGGCCACACCGGCTGATTTCCTGCGACATCTCCTGGGAATGGCAAAATATGCCGTCCGGGCCGAAGCCGGCCGGATGAATCTCGAGCGTGCTGCGGAGGCCACCGCTCACCGGGTGGCGACCCTTCGGGCAGGGCTGGCTTGCCTCGCTAGGGCCGGGCTAATCGAGGTCGGAGAGTTGACCAGTCCTGTTGTGCGTGTTTCTCCAGGCGAGCGCCAATCTGCCGGCCTTGTGCGTCCGGACCGCACGCTCCAACGGTTGCTCACCGAAGCGGCATCCTTCAGGGCTTTTCTGCGAAAAGCTGATCCTGGCTGGTTCGAGCAACTGGCATAGGCGTGGGCGGCCCAAAGGAGTTGGCGACGCGACTTGTATCGCCTTAGGGAGTTGGCGTGGGCGAAGGAGAGGGGGTAAGCTCGGCGCCTTCGGGCGAGGGTGTGGGCGTGGGCGTCGGGCTGGATGTAGGTGTGCGAGTAGGCCCCACGCCGGTGAGTTCATCGTAGTGAGTCTGGGCTAACTCCCGGGTTTGAGGCAGCGCGTTTTCGAGTTCGAGAACCCATCGCCAGTGGCGGATGGCGTCGCTCAGGTTGTCTGGATTGGTCTCGAAGATCAGGGCGCGCATCGCATAGGCCTCCGCCAATCTCCGCTCCTTCACCGCCACATCATTGATCTGGTTTGTCTCGGAGATCGCCGGGGCAAGGTAGTCGGCCAATGCCTCTTGGTAGCCGCCGAGATGGTACAGCACGCGTGCCATGGCCAACCTGAGTTCGAAGGTCTCAGGCCCATACCTGCGAGCGTTCAGCAGGTCATCATGGGCATTCTCATATTGGCCCAGCAGGGTATGGAGGCGTCCACGCGCTAGGTAGGCG
This sequence comes from uncultured Anaerolineaceae bacterium, assembly GCA_964492745.1. GTDB lineage: Bacteria > Chloroflexota > Anaerolineae > Anaerolineales > E44-bin32 > E44-bin32. Next base: position 84,586 of record CAZBLT010000002.1, on the reverse strand, counting down.
GGCGCGTAGCGGTCGTTGAGCTCCAAGGCCCGGTTGAGAGCCGTCAGGGCATCGTCGATCTGGTCGATCCCGAGGAGGGCGCTGCCAAGTGATGTCCAACCCCGATGATCGTCAGGGTGGTAGGTCACATAGGTTTGGAGCGGCCAGATGGCCTGGGTGAAGTAGGCATCCTCGAGGGCGTAATTCCCCAAGGCCACGTAGGCCTTGCCTACGGCCAGGTAGCCGTCGAGCATCGTAGGATCGTCCGCGCTGCCTTGCAGTGCGAAGTCCAATGCGTCCTCGTACTTGAGCAGATTCAGCTTGGCTTCGCTGAGGTAGATGAGCACCCGGGGGGAGCCGGCGCCCTCATCCACCGCCCTCTGCATGTAGGTCTCAAGCCGCTGCCAGAGGCGCCGCTCGGCGTAATAGGTTCCCAGTTCCTCGTAGGCCTCCACGAAGGCGGGGTCTTTGTCGATCGCGCTGAAGAAGTCCCGCTCGGCTGCCAGCTCATCGCGGAGGAGCAGAGTCCTGCCGCGCTCCAGGTAGGCAGGTGCAAAATCCTGGTCGACCTTCAGGGCCGCATCCAGTGACTTGATGGATCCGGCGACATCTCCTGCCAACCGCTGAGCCTTTCCCAGGAAGTAGAATGCATCCACCCATTCAGGGTTGTCCTCCACGACCTGCTGGAGGAAGAAGATCGCTTGCTCATAATCATCATCCTCGATGGCTTTAACTCCGAAGCCATAGGCCTCATAGCCGGGGTGGGGGGTGAAGCCGGCCACCGGAGTTGCCGTTGCCGTGGCATCGACGAGCAAGCTCAGCGGGGTTGCCGCGACTTCGAAGGGCACAGGGGTTCGTATGATGCGGGTGGCCGCCGGCAGGGGCGTGGCGGTGGGTGTGCCGGGCAGGGGGGTGTCGGTGGCGGTCGGGCTGGCGGGCGGCAGGGTCGAGGCGGCGCCGAAGAAACGTGGGCGGAACATCGGGGCGATGAAATAGGTGGCGCCGGCGATGATGACAATGACCGCTGCCCCGATCAGCGCAGTGCTTAGGAATCGCAGGAACTGCCCACCTCGTCGTGGCGCGAACGGGCTTTCCCGGAGCGTTGGCTCCGGGGAGGGCGCCTGCTCGGCCGCCTTCTGGATGGCGGGCTTGATAGGGTCGAACTCCCTGCGCTTGGGCCGCAAGGCCTGGGCGATCTCGGCCTCCGAGGCTTCTCTGGCGCCCAGGATCGTCAGCCCGCGCATGGCGGCCCGGTTGGTCGGGTCGATCCGCAGAGCCGATTCGAGACAGTAAATGCGCTCGCGGGGTGTGTCCACAACCGTACTCATCCAAATCCAGTATTCGCTATTGGATGAGTCGCTTCGCAGCAAGCGCGAGAGGATCTCGCGTGCCCGATGCCGATCTCCGGTCCGGATAGCAGCGATGGCTTCTGTCAGTTGCGCAGGCGATTCAGCGGCCACTTAGGATCCAACCTCCGCGGGAAGTCTAGCATAGCGGGCCGACGGTCGCTACCCCCCGTTGGTATAATGCAGCGCCATGACCAGGATACACATCGGTGCGGCGCTTGCCGTGCAGCTTGCACTCGTGAGCTGTGTTCCTCAAAGCGCGGCCTTGACACCTTCGGCGAGCCCAACGCTGCGGCTTTGGTTCAGCCCTACCCCAGAGCCAACCGGCACACCCCTGCCCACAGCGAGCGGGGCGTTGGAGGCACCCGGACCAACGCCCACGCCTTTCGTGCACATCGTCCAGGCGGGTGATAGCCTGTTGCTGATCGCAGCGCGCTATGGAGTCTCGCTCGAGGATCTCGTTCTCGCAAATCCCGGCATTGACCCACAATTCCTGAGCATCGGGCAGCAAGTGCGCATTCCCGGAGAGGGGGGGCAGCCGGTAGATGCGCTCCTGCCGACGCCCACACCCATGCCGATTTCCATCTCGCGGGCACGCTGTTTCGAATCCATATCGGGTGTCGTCCGATGCCTGGCGCTTGTCCAGAACCCGCTGGATCGCCCCGTGGAAGGCATCACGGCGGTGTTCGAGTTGCTGGATGATCAGGGTGCCCGAATTGCTGCTCAAGAAGCACATGCGCCGCTCCGCCGGCTCGAAAAGGATGCCCGGATGCCCTTGATGGCGGTATTCCCTGAAAGATCGGAAGCCCCTGCTGGGGCCTATGTATCTCTATTGGCCGCCACCGAAGCCGTCCTAGAGGCTCCAAGTTTCGTGCCAGCCGAGGTTCGATCCGTCCAATGGGAAAATCTGGGCCGGACTGCGACCGTCCAAGGCGAGGTCGTCTTCGGGACCCAAGAGACCGGTCAGACGCCGGGGGCGATCGAACTGCGGATCTTAGTGTTTGGCCTGGACCAAGACTCGGAGGTTGTCGGAAGTCGTCTCTGGGAAGAGGTATTGCAGCAGATCCCGCCCGGTGGGCATGGCTTCGAGATCACGCTCTTCAGCTTAGGGCCCGAAATTGCGCAAATCGAGGTGTATGCAGAAGCCGCCATCTTGAATCCATAAACCCAACCGGGCTGGCTCTTGCAGGCAAGGCGAGAGCGGCTACAATCGGGCCCATCATGTCACATGTGCGTCCCATCCCCAGCGAAGAACGCCACGTCGTCCGGCGCCTGATTAATCCCCAGGCTGTATCTGACGCGATGGCTGCCTACTACGCCTTAGAACATCCACCTGAGAGAAGCCGGCTCTTTGGATACTTCCCGGAGGGAGAGGTCATCAGCGCATTTCTCGCGGTGGCGCAGACGGGATTAGATCTCTTCCGACCCTTGGTCGTTCCCTTTGCTGCGACGAGCGAGAGCTTAATGGCGCTGCTGGAAGCTGCTCTGGATGCCGCGCGTCCATACCTGGTGATGCTGCCTGTCGAGCAAGAGCCGCATCTCGAGGGCGGCTTCGCGTGCAAACGAGTGCAGGTGGGAAACCTTCTGCGGCTCGATACACGAGCGTTCGAGCCGGTGATCAACGTGCTAACGGTCGAGAAGCGCAACCAGGAGGGCTGGCCCCGATTCGAAATCCATGCACGTGGGGGCGGCTTCGCGGCGGCGGGTTTGAACTGGAAGAGCACTTCTGCAGCCGAGATGTATGTTGAAGCCGATGAGGTAGGACGGCGCCGAGGCTTTTCTCGATCCGTCTTGTCGGCGCTCATCAGCCGCCTATGGGAGGAGCGATTGAAAATCCTATTCCGGGTTGTCGACGACGATTACGGATCCTTCGAGGACGCATTCGATCTTGGTTTCGTTCCCACGGGCGTGCGAACTTCGCTCCTGACCATCGAGCGCATCCCCGCCCGGGAGCCTTAGCTTCCCGGAGTTGATGCATGATACGGGCAACGCTACATTTCCCCCAGGGTTTTCTATGGGGCAGCGCCACCTCCTCCCACCAGGTCGAAGGCAGCAACTCGGCCAACGACTGGTGGGCATGGGAGCATGAGCCGGACCGGATCTTGCACGGCCATCAATCCGGCGATGCCTGCCAGTGGTGGGCAGGCCGATGGGAGGAAGACTTGGATCGCGCCGCGGATGGCCATCAAAACGCGCATCGATTATCGGTCGAATGGAGTCGCATCGAGCCTCATCCCGCATTATGGGACGAGGAGGCGATCCTCACCTACCGCACGATCTTGCAGGGCATGCGCTCTCGGGGCCTGACACCTATGGTGACCCTGCACCACTTCACGAATCCACGCTGGCTGGCAGAGCAGGGGGGCTGGGCTAATCCGAAGATCGTCGGATGGTTTGAGCGTTTTACCCGGAAGGTCGTCGGGGCGCTGCAAGATCTTGTGGATCTGTGGATCACGATTAACGAGCCGAACGTCTACATCTACTCCGCTTATATCGAAGGGGTCTTCCCTCCCGGCGAGCGAGACTTGGGGCTCGCTTGGAGGGTGGCGCGAAACATGGTCCGAGCCCACGCCGCGGCCTACGGTGCCATTCATGAGCTTTCGGCAGGATCCCTTGTGGGGGTGGCACACCATTTCCGGGGCTTCTCCCCGAGCCGCCCCGGAAATCCTCTCGACCGCGTCTTGGCTGCATTCCGTCATACAAGCTTCAACGAACTCTTTCCTCGCGTTCTGCGTGAGGGTCGGCTTCGATTCTTGCATTGGAAGGAGCAGGTACCGGAGGCCCGGAGGACCCAAGATTTTTTCGGCCTGAATTATTACACCCGCGAGCGCGTGCGCTTGGATCCCTGGCGCCCGGGCGATGTGCTCCGGCCGGGAGGCTACCCCGAGCAAGCCGATGTGAGTCCGACGGGATTCATCGCCAACGAACCCGAAGGCTTTTGGGAAGCGCTTCGATGGGCACACCGTCAAGATCTCCCCATCTATATCACGGAAAATGGTGTGGAAGATCCCTCGGACCAAATCCGATCGCGCTATCTGGTCTGCCACCTGCGTGAACTCTGGAAGGCAGCCAACTACAACTGGAGGATCCGGGGATATTTCCACTGGTCGCTCGTGGATAACTTCGAGTGGGAGCGAGGCTGGACGCAGCGTTTCGGGCTTTGGGGCCTGGAGCGTGAAACGCAGAGGCGCGTCAAGCGGCCAGCCGCAGATCTATACGCTGAAGTATGCCAAGCGAATGGCCTATCCAGCGAGAGCGTGAGCCGCTATGCTCCGGAGGTGCTGGAAGCGCTTTTCCCGCCAGGTCCGCCGCCGATCCTGGAATGAGGGATGGATGGCCATGAGGCTGTCCGAAGCCATGACCCTGCCGCGAAGAACGTTCAGGCGCTCCGCCGCCTGGATCGCGCTCCTGTCCATCCTGATGGCTGGCGCACTTGCGTTCCCAGGAGCGGAGGCCGCAAGGGCCCAATCCGAGGAGCCGCACTTCCGCCTGCCCTTCGAGGGGGAGCCCGGTCCAGATAGCTGGCTGCTCATACAGCCTTATGGCAACACCCAGTTCGCCTACCGCTTCCGCTATGCGGTCTACTACGCCGGGCAAGGTCTGCACTTTGGCGTGGACCTTGCAGCACCTTGCGGCACTCCCGTGGTGGCGATCGGCGATGGCGTCGTCGATTCGGTGGATAGCTGGCATGGCGCGGCTCCCCATAACCTCATGATCGATCACGACAATGGCTATGCTTCCTTCTACGGTCATCTGTTGGTGAGACCGAATCTGCGAGTCGGCCAGCGGGTTCGGGTTGGTCAGGTTGTGGCGCTGAGCGGCGATCCGGACCTAACCTGCATTTCGCGTCCCCATTTGCACCTTGAGATCCGGGATGCGGAAACTCATACGCGAGCCTACAATCCTCTGGCTTTGATCGAGGCAGATTGGCAGCGAATTGCACTCGCGGGTGCCGAGCCGGTTCGGTTTGCACAAGACCTGGATCAGCCGCGTCGCTGGGTAACCTTGCAGGATCAGCCCGAGATACGGTTTGGCTACCCCTTGCTGAATAATTATGCGCGCCCCTGGCCCTTTGATTGGTAGCCTCATGCGGCCCCTGGCCCTGTCCTTTCTTCTGGCGGCAAGCCTGGCACTCGCGCAGGTGGCCCTCGCCAGCGCAGTCGAGGGAAACCGCGCCGAATTCCCGGCCGTGCCCCCTCCGGAAACTCCCTTGCCGGAACCCATGCCGGAAATCGAGCCCAGAAAGCTCGGCGGCCGCATTGTGCAACCTAGGAAGATCACCCCGGATGGCTGCTGCGCTTATCCTGCGTGGTCGGCAGACGGGGAGTGGGTGCTGTTCGTGGACCGGCCCAAGGAGGGGGCCCCGGCAGGTTTGTATGGTGTCCCGGCCGCCGGCGGCAGGGTGGATTTGGTAACCGGGCGTGTCGGCGCATTCTCGAGCGATTGGTCCCTCGTGGCCTATCCCGCAGGCGCGATGACATTTATCGAACGCTGGGTTGATGGCTATCGATGGAGCGTGCCCAGCGGCGGCCGCGAGATCTATTTTTCCCCGGATGCCTCCAAGATCGCCTGGCAGGTTGGGACGAAGGGGATTCGATTCCCAGACCGCAGGCAGCGCGCCATCTGGATCGCCAACCTCGACGGATCCGAACCACGCGAGCTGATCACCGTTCATGGAGGGGGGTTCCTGGGATGGCTGGGGACTGAGCACGTGCTGGTGAGCGGCCGGCTTGCGCCACCCGATCCGGCAGCTCTGTGGCGCGTGTCGGTTCAGGATGGCGCTGCCATGCGATTAATGGAGATCGAGCGCCCAAGAGGCGTTGCGATCTCGCCGAATGGTTCCTGGATCGCCCTCACCCTGGCCTTCGATCCACAGCCGGGCAGGAATGGATTATGGGCGCTAAAGAGCGATGGCACCTTCCAGGAGAGGTTCCCGGTGTATGGAAGCTATCGATGGCGTGCTGACGGTCAGCTGCTGCTGATGCCGATGGAGATGGGCCAGCCGAATCCCGCTCTGTGGCAGTGGAATCCGGAGACAGGAGATCTATGGGAGCTTGCCGGAGCCGATCGGGTCGAGCTGCCTATCGAGTCGAATGACTGGCAGGTATCGCCTGGGGGCCGAAGGCTGGTTTTCCGATCTTCCATCGACGGGGCTCTCTACGTGCTACAGATTCCCGAGACGCCCGATGCGCCATGATATAATGGCCGCCGGCACCTGAAGTCACGCCTGAAAACGAGGAGAGGTTGCGTAGTCTGGCCTAACGCGCGCGCCTGGAGAGCGCGTGAGCCGCAAGGCTCCGTGGGTTCGAATCCCACCCTCTCCGCCTGAGACACCGCGCAGGCGGTGTCTTGTCTTTCTCCCGGGTGTTCCTCGCTGGAGAGCTCATTGACATGCGTGTCCGGGGCGGTTATCCTCTTGGACGAGTGTTCGGGCAGGTCCGACGCGGCGAAGGCTTCCGAATCCCGTCAGGTCCGAGAGGAAGCAGCGGTAAGGACGATTCTTCGGGTGCCGTCGGTAAACCGGCCCGGGCACTCGCTTTTCTTGAGGGTGACGCGTGCCATATTTGGGTTGGTGTTCCCTGAGCGGCCCAACACACGGTTGGGCTAGGAAGGGATCCCTCAAGTGCTGGTGGTGCAAGCAGCGGCCCGGGCCGATGGGCCTGAGCCGCGGGACGAGAAGAGCGAGACCTTCTTGCGCACCGCCTGACTTCCGCATTTAGGACATCGAATATCCTGCTCGGCAGAAGGCCGTAGGACAAGCTCCTCGAACGGCTCACCACAGTGCTCACAGGCGAATTCATAGATCGGCATGCCCCAATCCTCCGGATCAAAGTTTTCTACATGCCATTTCTTGGATGCTCATTCACGCAAAGCGTTACATACTCCTTGGCGGCTTCCTTGGGCTGGCAGGACCATCTCGGGGGATCAGGTTTGGTATACTCGCGGCCAACCGATGGCCTGGCTGCGGCTTTCTTCCCACCTCCTGCGGCGGTACTCCCGTCCGCTTGCAATCCTCCTGGCGTTTGCCGGGTTGGGGTTGGTCTATGCCGCCACGGCCAAGCCGGTCCGGCTGATACTGGATGGCGAGACTCGCTGGGTCCGGACACATGCCCGCACCGTCGCCGGGCTGCTGCATGAGACCAACCTGTCGGTTCATCCCTCCGATTACCTGAGCCATCCCCTCGATCAGCCCCTCGAACGGGGGATGGCGCTGCGCCTTGACCCGGCCAGGCCGGTGAGAGTATGGGATGACGGACGGGCCAGGACGGTCCACACGGCGTCACAAATCCCGGTCAATATTCTCGCCGAGGCCGATATCCCCCTGTACCCCGGAGACCGGGTCTGGGTCAATGGCGAGCCTCTCGAAGAGCCCGAGAAAGTATATGGCCGCCCCATCCATGACTTGCGAATCGATCGCGGCATCGAGATCATCGTCAGGCTTAAGGAGGGTATCAGGGTTATCCGCTCAGCCGCGCCGACCCTCGGCCAAGCTCTCTGGGAGGGGGGGCTCCCCCTGCGAGAGGGCGACCGGCTCTCGCCGGCGCCAGAGTCGTTGCCTGGTGAGATGCGCCGGGTTGAGCTCCATCGCGGACGTCTGGTGCAAATTCAAGCCGATGGCAAAACTATCGCCAGCTGGGCCGCCGGCCCAACCGTGGCTGATGCGATTGCGGATGCTGGACTTTCCCTTCAGGGCCAAGACTACGTCTTGCCGGATGAAAGCGAACCGCTCCCCGACGATGGCCCAATACGCATTGTGCGCGTGGAGGAGCGATGGCTGGTTGAGCTGGAGCCGATCCCTTTCGAGACGGTCTATGCACCTGCGGAGGACCTAGAGCTTGATAGCCTCGAGGTGCGGGATGCTGGGTCGTATGGCGTGCGGGCAAAACGCGTGCGCGTACGGATCGAGGATGGTGAGGAAGTGTCCCGTGAAACCGAGGAAGCGATTGAGGTGGTTAAGCCTGAGCCGCGTGTGTTGGCCTATGGCACCAAGATTGTGGTTCGCACTCTGAGTACGCCCCGCGGCACGATCGAATATTGGCGCGCCGTTCCGGTGTATGCAACCTCCTATTCTCCTTGCCGGTTGGGTGTGGAAGGTTGTGGCAATTACACGGCCAGCGGACGAGCGGTGGAGCGCGGCGTGATCGGGGTGATCCGAAGCTGGTACAACCTGATGAAGGGCTGGCCTGTGTATGTCCCTGGCTACGGACCGGGAAGCATCGAGGATATTGGCGCGGGTTTCGCCGATCGAGACTGGATCGACCTCGGCTTCACGGACGACGATTGGGAACCCTGGCATGACTGGACGATCCTATACTTCCTCACCCCCGTTCCGCCGCTGGATCAGATCCCGTGGATCCTGCCATGATGTCCGCGCCCAAACGCAGGCCCTCGCCGGCAGGGGGCTCATTGCCGAAGTCCTTTTTCTTGATGTGGGTTGCCTTGAGAGGATCGGATGGCTGAAGGCGCTCTCTCGCCGCTGAAGGCCGCCGCAGTCTTGCGGCGATATGACATCCGCCCCAGGAAGGGTCTGGGGCAGAATTTTCTCGTGAGCGAGGGTGTGCGCCAGCAGATCCTGGAGGCAGCCAGCCTACGGCCAGGGGAATGGGTGCTTGAAATCGGGCCAGGGCTGGGAGCGCTTACTGAGCGGCTGGCAGAATCCGCTGCCGGGGTGGTCGCGGTGGAATTTGACTCCCGGCTGATGCCCATCCTGGCCGAGATTCTCGCCGGTCGCATGAATGTAAAGCTCATCGAGGGCGACATCCTTGAGATCGATCTCTCCAGCCTCCTCCCGGCGCCCGGGTATGTAGTGGTCGCCAATATCCCTTACAACATCACCTCCGCTCTGATCCGAAAGCTCATGGAAGCCGAGCAGGCTGCCTCCCGGATCGTGCTGACCATTCAACGTGAAGTTGCCGAGCGCATCGTGGCGCCTGCGGGAAAGATGAGCCTGCTCGCGCTCAGTGTCCAGCTTTACGGGGAGCCGCGTCTTGTCGGCGTCATACCGGGCGGGGCCTTCTATCCGCCTCCGGAGGTGGATTCCGCCATCCTGCGGGTGGATATGCGGCCCATGGATCCGCAGCTGGGGGAGCATCTGCCGGCGCTATTCGCGCTGGCCAGGGCGGGATTCGGACAGCGCCGCAAGATGCTTCGAAATGCGCTCGCCAGCGCAGTTGGGCTGAATGCCGAGCAGGCAAGAGCCTTATGCGCGTCGGCTGGTGTAGATGGAACCCGGCGGGCGCAGGAGCTCACGGTGGAAGATTGGCTGAAATTGGCGAAGAGTTGGCGCGCCCAGGATACGGTCTAATCCGTGGGGGGTTCGTCAAGCGGCTGTAATGTACGGTGCATCCAGAGCAGGTGCCAGACACGAAAGGCGGCCTCCATCTGGATGCGCAGGGACATCTTCGACTGCCCGATACGCCTGTCTTCGAAATAGATAGGTGTCTCCTGAATGCTGAAGCCCAGGCGCTGGGCCACGTAGGCCATCTCGATCTGGAAGACATACCCATTCGAGCGGATGCGGTTCAGAGGCATCCGTTCCAGTGTCTGGCGCCGCCACATACGGAACCCACCGGTGGCATCGCGCACCTTGAGCCGGAGGATAGTACGCGCATAGAAATTGCCAAACCATGAAAGCAGCACACGCCCGGCTCCCCAGCGTTCATCCAGTCCACCCCCAGGGACATAGCGGGATCCAATCACGAGATCGCACGACTCGAGCAGCTCCAAGAAGGCCGGGAGGTACTCGGGCGAATGGGAGAAATCGGCGTCCATCTGGGCGACCGCCTCGGCCCCCATCTCGAGCGCTCGCATAAACCCGGTGATATAGGCCGTGCCTAAGCCTAGTTTGCCAGAACGGTGGATGACCGTGATGCGGCCAGGGTTGCGCTCGGCAAGCGCATCAGCGATCTGCCCGGTTCCATCCGGAGAGGCATCATCGACGATGAGGATCTTGAGATCAGGTATGGGCAGCTTCCAGAGGGCGGTGGCGAGCAGGGGAAGGTTCTCGGCCTCGTTATATGTGGGGATGACAACCGTTAGATCTCGCATCGGCCCTCGTTGGGCAGGAGGATCCTCATGGGCACCTGTGAAACTTCCTAGGTGCCGCCTTGACGGTCAACCTCGAAAGTGCAGCCATCGGCCCCCATCGCCGCACACGCAACCTCCTGGATGGATGGTGATTCCCAGCCCTCCAGGAGGGAGAGAACTCCTTCCAGCCAGCCGGTTGTGACGGCGCAGAGCGGCTGATCGCTCGCCCGGCCCCAGCAATCAGGGCATACCGCCGCGATATAGCGCAATGAACCTGCGACGTGCTCGACACGATCCTGGCGGCCGCTGGCTTGGCTGAGCGCCTGAGCGAGAGCCTCGAGAAGGCGGGCGCCGCGCTCCTCTACATCCAGAGCCTTGAACGCTGGCTCTTCGAGCAGCGAGGAAATGTCTTCGAGCAGTTCGGCCGTGCGTTGGGCGATCTCCCGGCCTGCTCGACGCGCCATCGTGCGGGCGGATCTTTCGCCATACAGGTCCGCCAGGGAGGCCTGGAGAGTGGCAAACTCTGCGAAGTCCACTTCGGCGCCAAGGCTGGCGTCCGGGGGCGATTGCACCCATTGGTCGAGACCCGCCAGTCGGAGCAATGCCCGCACGCCGTGGGCTCCCAGCAAGTCCTCCAATCCCTGCAACATTGCGCTGGCGAAGAAATTGGGGAGGTGGTGCCCGCTGGCCGCTGTCGGGGACATATCGAATACCGCAGAAGGCTAGAGCAATTCCGTAAGATCTTCAGCGGTGCGGCGCATATCCATGAAGAGCAATCCCAGCTTCGCCTGGGGGCGGGCGAGGACGGTGAGGACCGCCTCCTTGCCGACAGAGGTGAGAATTACGAAACCGTTCTTGCCCCGGATATAGACTTGATCCAGATTGCCGCGTCCGAGCTCGGTGGCGATGCGCTCGCCCAGCGACAGCATGGCCGCCGACATGGCCGCCACGCGGTCTTCTTCGACGGTTTCCGGAAGCGCCGAGGCCATCGTGAGCCCGTCGACGCTGACCACCGCGGAGGCTTCGACGTCGGGCGATGAAGCCTGCAAATCGCGAAGGCGGTCGACCATGTGATCGGTGCGCAACTTGGACAAGCTGGATCTCCTCGGGCAGGCGCGAAGCGCCAAGAGGGCCTCCCGAAAGCGGCGGTAATGTAGCATAGCGACCTGGGCGTGTCAAGCAGGCCGCTTGTCCTGTGTGCGCTGGGCGGCTGAATCGCTCAGGCCTCCGGGGATTTGGGCTATAATGCGGGCGGCCGGCGAGCAGCCGACCTGTGCTTTTCTGGGAGGAGTCTATGCCGCTGTGGCTCGAACATCAGATCGTAGAGTTCTTGATGGAAGTTTTTGGCATCATGGGCTGGGGGGGAGTCGTGGGCATTATGGTCCTCGAAAGCGCCAATATTCCCATCCCCAGTGAGGTGACCATGCCCCTCGCAGGCTGGCTCCTAGTGCAAGCAAGGGGCGGGACAGCGCTCGAAGCCGTGTGGCATGGCGCCTTGTGGGGCGGCGTGGGATGCACGATCGGATCCTTGCTTTCCTACGCGCTGGGCGCCTGGGGTGGGCGGCCACTGCTGAATCGTTACGGCCGCTATCTGATGATCAGCCCGCGGGACCTGGAGGTTGCGGACCGGTGGTTTGACCGATGGGGGGATTGGACTGCATTTCTGTCGCGATTGCTTCCGATCGTCCGGACCTTCATCTCCTTCCCTTTGGGTGTCTCCCGCACCCGCCTGGCGCCATTCACGTTGTACACCTTTGTGGGATCCGCCATCTGGTGCGGTGCCTTGGCGTATGGGGGCTATGTCTTTGGCTCGAGATGGGAGCAACTGCGGGCGATCATGCGGCCCTTCGACATCCCCATCGCCATCGTGATCGTGGCGGGGATGGCATACTACATCTATCACCATGTCCGGCGTGGCATGCAGCACGCCGAGGGCGATTAGCCCCGCGCCTCTCCCTCGAGGGGTGGCGCCTCGCCGGCTTCCGGTGGGGCTGCCTTTGGCAGCCTGGCCAGGGCGATCAGGGCCGCGAGCGTAAGCCCCAGCAGCACAGCAGCCGAAGCGAATTCCACGGTCTTCCCCCACGGTCTGCCGGCCAGGAATTCCGGGGTCTGGTCCACCCAAACCCCCAGGCCGAATCCGAGCGCGGCTGCGTTCCAAAGCGCGTGCAGAGCGACGGCCGACAGGAATGCCCGCACGGCCGGGCCGGCCCGGCCCGCTTGCGCTGCACGTGCCACCCCCATGCAGGTAATCCCCGCTGTCACCATATGCATCATGGAGGCGCCGGCGCGAGCCAGCATCACGGCGGACCAGTCGGCCCCGGGCTGGGCGAGAAACAAGGCCTCGAACCAGCCATACCCCGCACCTGCCAAGGCGCCGCCCACAAAGGCAGCCTGTGGGGATGGCCGGCGCCGAAGGAGCGGCCAAATGGAAATCGATTTGGTGGCTTCTTCAATGATTGCGATGAACAATGTGACGTAGCTCAAGCCCAGCGCCAAGATCCAGGGCTGGCGGGTGATCTCTTCGGCCCCCGCTTGCAGAAGCTCCTGTGTCAGCGCTTGGCCCGGTCTCAGGGTTTCCGGGACGCCGGGCCCGTTCAGGCCGGTCCAGATCTGGGCGAAGAGCAGCAGGAGCAGCGGGAGCGCCGTTAGTGCCTCCAGAATGAGGGCCAGGAGCGGAGAGATCCAGATCCCGCTTAGGACATGCCCCCAGACGCGCTTCCAGCTCAGCTCGGGCCCGCCTCGCAACGTCAGGGATACCGCGGCCCCGACAGGCGCGCCGGCCGCCAGAAAATGCAGCCCTGCCCGCAGCGCAGCCGCAAACGGGGCGTCGCCCTCGATCCTGCTGCCGATCCAAAGCAGGAGCGCGAAAGCGACGATCAATGCAATGGGGATGCCCACACTCGGGCGGGGGGCGCAGGCGCGGCGGCCCTCAAGGGCGCGGAAGCTGTGATAGCTCGCGGGCAGGGCGAGCGCGCCCAGGAGCGAAAGGGTTGCAGCCATCCCCCAGCCAGCCGATGCTTGTGCGCCATTGCCTGCTATGCCTGCGAAACCGGCAATGAGGACGAAGACGCCCGCGCCCAGCAAACACAAGAAGAAGATGAGCAAGCTCCCGATAAAGAGCAGAACATCGAGTACATCGCGATGATGGGGCTCAGGGTTCATGGCGCCTCGATCCATACTCGCTCCAGCCTCGCGCCGGGCGGCTTCAAGAGGTCCTCCATGGGCTGGCGTGGCTCCAATGAGCCGAGCAGTTCGAGCCCTTCCAGGACCTCTCCGAAGATGGTTCGCGTCCCTTCCCAGGTCGGCAGCGGAGCCAGAGTGATGGCAAATTGGCTGCCTCCGGTGCCCGGACCGACGCTCGCCACAGCCACGACGCCAGGCTTATCGAAGCGGAGGTCGGGGTCGATTTCCTCCGGGAGGAAGTAGCCCGGCCCTCCATAGCCCGTTGCGGTTGGATCCCCCAATTCTGCGTAACGGCCCGGGACGACGCGATAGGGGATGCTACCATCAAACCAGCCGTCGCGTGCCAGGCCGACGAAGCTGGCCACAGTCAGAGGGGCCGATTTGGGGAAGAGCTCGATGGTGATCTCCCCGATATCGAAAAGCAGATGCGCAATCCATCGGCCCTCTGCGGGCACTTCCCAGCCTGGCCAGCCGGCGTATTGCTTCGACTGGAGATCCTCCAGGCGTAAGGCCGCTTCGAGATTGGCGAGTGTGGGGCGCGCCCGCATCCATTGGCCGTCCACGAACAGGAAGGGGGTTCCAGGAATGCCGGCGGCAACGCCGGCCTCGAAAGCCGCTTCGAGTTCCCGCGCCAACTCGGGATCGGAGAGAACCCCCTCGAACGCTTCCCGATCGAGCCCCAATCGGCCGGCGGCTTCAACCGCCCAGGCTGGGAACGCCTCCGGCGTCAGGGAGGCCCATGCCTCCTGCTCTGTGTAAAGCAGGTCGTGCATCTCCCAGAAGGCGCCCTGAAGGCCGGCGGCCTCAGCCGCGACAGCGGCCAGGACGGCCTTGTCGTTGAGTGGCATGAGGGGAAAGTGGCGATAAACTAGCTGGACATCCCCGGGCCGGAGTTGCTGCAAATCGCGGATCGTATCGGCCAACGCGGCGCAGGGAGGCGATTGAAAATCACAATAGAGCAGCAGGGTATGGCGCGCCCCCTCGGGTCTGCGCTGCCAGTCGCTCGCAGTAATCGGTGGGATGGGTGACAGCGTGGGCGTTGCGGGCAGGCTGGTCGCCGTTGCAGCGGCGGGCGTGGTGGTGCTTGGGGCAGGGAGAGAGGGGGCCTGGTAGGTGGGTGTCTGCTGGGATGGGGTTGCCGGGGCGCCCGGAGCGCAAGCAGCGAGGAGGGGAATCATGAGCAGCAAGAGGCCCATCGATGGCCCTCGTCCGGCCGGCGGCCAGCCTGGTGGGCTGGGCTGCCCATGCGAGATGGACTGCGCAGGTCGTTGCTTGACCAGGGAGCTCTCTCCTGATGAATTTGACAGGTTCGACCGATTGTAGCAGCCTCCCCGCAATCTGGCATCGCCGGCCGGCCGAGTCTTGTCGCAGGACAGGCGGCGCGGTATCCTTTCATCAATACACGGGGGTGGTTGGGTCCCGGTGGGCTCCCCGGTCTTCAAAACCGGTGGCGGGCCGCGCAGCGGGCCGCGGTGGGTTCGACTCCCATCCACTCCCGCCTTTCTATGACGAGGAGTAGCGTGAGTAACCATTTCCCAGCGGACACCTTAGACATCACGGAGCGCCTGCGGCTGGCGGTCGGGCGGGTGATGGCGATCTCCGATCTCACCGCCGGGGATGCGCGGCAGGGTTTCGTCTCACGCTTCCGGGGGCGGCTTGTCACCCCCTCCGAACAGGCCTTCGATCTCCTGGATCCCATCTTCTCAGCGGAAGGCGTTACGCTGCTCTTCCGGAAGGAAGAGGATACAGATGTCATCCTGGCCGTGCCTGGGGTTATCCAGCCGGAGCCATCCAATCCCTGGGTGAACGCGGCGCTCTTCATAGCCACGCTTGGCAGCATGCTCCTGGCCGGCGCCCTCTACGGCAATCCCGGCCCCGTCGATCCACAGGCTGGTCTTTGGGATGCCATCCGTGCCAATCTGGGGAATGGCGTCCTATTTGCTGCCAGCCTGCTGGGGATTCTGGTGGCGCACGAGTTCGGCCATTACATCGCCGCGCGAGTGCACCGCACAGCCGTCACGCTTCCCTACTTCTTGCCCTTTCCAGGCAGCCTTTTTGGCACACTGGGCGCTTTCATCCGCCTTAAGGAACCGCCTCGGAACCGCAACGTGCTCCTGGATATCGGGCTGGCGGGGCCGCTTGCAGGCCTGGTCGTCGCCTTGCCGGTCCTGCTGTTCGGGCTGGTAACCTCTGAGATAGGCTATCTGCCGGCCGACCCCCAGGCCTGGGCGGGAGGCGGCTTGGAGGGCAATTCGCTGCTGTATCTGGCCGCCAAATATCTGGCCAAGGGCCAACTGCTGCCGCAGCCGCTATCCTATCAAGGCATCCCGCCGGTGCTCTACTGGCTGCGCTTCATGTTCCTGGGAACGCCCATCCCTTACGGCGGCACAGACGTGCTCTTAAACCATATGGCCTGGGCGGGGTGGGCCGGGTTGCTCGTGACGGCCCTGAATCTGATCCCGGCCGGCCAGCTGGATGGCGGCCATACGATCTTCGTCCTGATCGGCGACCGCGCCCGCAGGCTGCTTCCCTTCATCGTGCTGGCACTCTTGCTGATGGGCTGGGTTTGGCCTGGGTGGTTTATCTGGGCCCTGCTGATCTTCCTGCTCGGCAGGGCTTATGCCCGGCCGCGAGATGAGATCACGCCGCTCACGCCAGGCCGCCGAGCGCTCGCCATCTTCGGTATCGTACTGTTCATCCTGGTCTTCACCCCCATTCCACTGCGAGGGTTCTGACCGGAAGTCCAGCCTCGGGAGCATATATCCTCAGCCGCTGCCATTCATCGAATGGATGGAGCCATCGCGCAGCCCGGGATGCCTCAAAAAACTTCCAGCGTGCCACGGCGCTTGGCCTGGAATTCGAACCGGCGGAAGAGGGTATAGCCGACGAGGGCGTAGCATAGCCCGATCGCCAATTCCCCGAGGAGCAGTCCGACCACGTGCTGGAGCGCCTTGCCGGCGATGATGGCCCTCGCGGCTGCGATTCCCCTCGTGAGCGGTAGTGACATCGAGAAGGCTCGCACGCCGCTGGGAAGGGAGGCAAGCGGGATGTTGGCCCCGCTGAAAACGAGCAGCAGGAAGTAAACGGTGTTGTTCACGAACATGATATTGCGGGTGATCAGGCTCAAGCATCCCATAAGCAATCCGAGCCCGGATGTGCTGAGGGTTGTAATCAGGATGGTCAGGCCAAGTGCCAGAGGATCGCTTCGGGCCAGGTCCAAGTTCAAGAGAACGACGCCCCATGTGAAAGCGAGGACCACGCCGAGCATCCCATCCAGAACATGGAAGAAGGCCCGTCCCAGAAAGATGGACATGCGGTTGGCGGGCGCCCCGAAAAGGTAGGGGAGCGTACCTGCCCAGCGCTCGCCGCCCACGCTGAACGTCACGCCGTAGATGCCGTTGATGGCGGCGATCTGCATGGCATTGCCGATGACATAGAAACTGGCGCTGTCACGCCCGGTGGCAGAGATGCCCAGGAATGTGAAGAACAGCAACTGGTTCAGCGGCATGATGACCTTGGAGGCCATGTAGGTCACCGGCCGCAGCCAGGCGAAGAGCGCCACGTAGGAAAGCAGCGCGCCCTGGAAGAAGATGCGTAGGTTTTCGGCCAGGCATCTCATGGTTTCCCGCCCATCTATTGGAACCCCAATGTGGCGTCGACGCGGGTCTTATGGAGCATCTTGCGGAACAGGAAGGCCGATATCCCGGCGTAAAAGGCGCTGAAGAGCAGCAGCATCGCCCAGGAGAAAAGCACCTCGCCTAGGGACGCTCCGCCGCTGGAGGTGCCATGAAGGGCGCGGGCGGCCCAATAGGGAGCCAGAATGTAGCTCAGAGGCGTGGTCCAATCTGGAAGCAGGGCGATGGGGAAGAGGAAGCCGCTCAAAATGTAGACCGGAAACTCCATCGCATTCTGCCACCCCTGCACGGCAGGGTTCATCACGAACACGGGTGCGATGATCAGCCCGAAGGTCACGAAGGCGATGATGCCGAGCAAAAGGGAGATCAAGAACAGCAGGGGTTGGGCGATTTGCAGTTCGTAACCGAAGATCACAGCCGAGAGCAGGTAGGCCACGACCATCGAGCCGAGCGACTGGCAGACGTTGGCCAGGTTCTTGCCGAAGACGATGACCGGCACCGGCGTCGGCTGGCCGATAAGCATCTCCAGCGTGCCGGTCCACCGCTCGGAAGTGATGCTGTTGCCGCTGATGAAGAGCAGGCTGCTCCAGAGCCCGGTCATTCCGCTTCCCACGACTATGAAGATGACTTGCTCGCCGCCCTCGGCTTTGAGCATCCAGAGCGCCAGGAGGGCGATCAGCAGCGGCTGGATCAGGACGGTGAAGATAATGAAGCCATCCATCACGTTCTGGCGCAGGGTCATCTCGGCGGCAATCAGCGTCGCCCGGAGATAGGCCTTCCACTTCCGGCTCATCAGACTTTTCCCCCTACAAGGCGAACATAGGCATCTTCGAGTGTCGGTTCGCGCACCACCACCTTTCCCATCCGTACGCCATCGAGAGCCTCCAGCAGTGGTGGAATCGCCTCCGATCCTGCGGCCGAATGCACGCGCAGGGATTGTTTCTGGTCTAAGTCTTCCACGGCCACGGTATCCACGAAATCCAACGTCCGCACTCGTTCTAGGGTCTGTTCCTGGATGCCGAAGACCTCGATCTCGATCACCGAGAGGTCGCTCACAAGCTTCTTCAGCGCAACAGGTGTATCCAGCGCAACGAGACGTCCATGGTTGATGACGGCGATGCGATCGCATAACGCATCCGCCTCGAACATGTAATGCGTTGTCAGCAGGATGGTCTTGGCCTCGGATTGAAGGTTCCGAATCACCTGGCGCAGTTCACGCGCCCCAACGGGGTCGAGGCCCATGGTGGGTTCATCTAGGAAGAGAACCTCGGGGTCATGCAAGAGCGTGCGGGCGATGTGGAGCCTCTGCTTCATCCCCCGGGAATACCCCTCGACCTTTTCTTGGCCGCGGTCGGTCAATCCGACCAAATCCAAGAGGTACGGGATGCGCTTGCGGGTTGTATCCGGGTCCACATGATAGAGGCTGGCGAAGTAGCGCAGATTGTCCACGCCTGACAGGCGCCAGTAGAGGCCGCGCTCGCCACCGAAGATGAAGCCTATGCGTGGCCTTATGGCGCTGGCCTCCTTGATCACATCGTGGCCCAGGATGCGCGCCGTGCCTCCTGTGGGAATGAGCAGCGTGGTGAGCATCTTGACCGTGGTGGTCTTTCCGGCGCCGTTGGGGCCCAAGAGACCAAAGAGCTCGCCCGGCCGCACATCGAAGCGGATGCCATCGACGGCAACCACCTCCTTGATCTTCCGGCGCACGACGCCGATCGTGGCGCGATACACCCGGCGCAGATCCCTGACTTCAATCGCGTTCACGGTCTCTCCCTGATGGCTTACCACAATCCGGGGCCGCAGGCGTGCCATTCGTCGGCCGTATTGCTCGAATCTTTTGCGGCGAAGGGGTGAGCGGGGGGCCTGGCACGTGCCCCGCGCTGGCGAAGTGCTCCGCAAGGGTAGCGCAAATGGATGGGTTCATCAAGGGCAAATTTGGCGGAGAGGCGGCATAACACCGGGAGAGCAGACGGATGCGGTCGCTTGGCGATCATGTCGGAGTGATTGCGCATAGACACTTTCACTCTAACGCCACATTGGCTATAATGGGCCCTGCAGGCGCTCGCCTGCTCAGGAAGGTCTCGCTCTTTCCGTGCCTTCCTCCCTTCGGCGGTAGCTCCAAGCAGCGTGCAAGGCGCGCAGACGCCTCCAGCGACGTCCTCCGGCTCTCGCGGTTCGAGATCGGCCCGAGGAGATCCGCGAAGCCTCGACGCCGGGGGCGGTCGAACACAAAGCGGGTAGGAAATCATGGCAGGGCAGAAGACAGTCGTCGCCGGCGCACTCGGGGAATGCGTTCACGTCGCGGGAGTGGTCCACTTCCTTCGACTGGCGGAGGCCGCCGGCTGGAGGACGGTCTTCCTTGGCCCGGCCGCTCCATTGGAGGCATTCCTCACAGCCGCCCGGCGAGAGCAGGCTGACCTGGTGGGAGTCTCCTATCGTCTCACGCCTGAAACGGGCGAGCGGTTGCTCGGCGAGTTCGCGGAGGAAGCCGACGAGCTCAAGACGCGCGGGGTGCGGTTTGCCTTCGGCGGTACGCCGCCGGTGGCCGAAAGGGCCCGCGCCATGGGCTTCTTCGAGCGCGTCTTCGATGGTAGCGAAAGCCCGGCCGAAGTCCTGGCCTACCTCAAAGGTGTCCCTGCGGATGGGGGTGCCGAGGCGGATTATCCTCAAACGCTCCTCGAACGGATCGCCTGGCGTAAGCCCTACCCTGTCATACGGCACCACTTCGGCCTTCCCCGCGTTGAGGAAACCATAGATGGGATCCAGCACATTGCCGAGGCGCGTGTCTTGGATGTCATCTCGCTGGGCACTGATCAAGACGCTCAGGCTCATTTCTTCCATCCCGAGCGACAGACGAAGCGAACCCGCGGCGCTGGGGGCGTTCCGGTGCGGAGCGCAGAGGACTTCCGGGCGCTCTACGCCGCCAGCCGACGCGGCAATTACCCCTTGATGAGGACCTATTCGGGCACCGACGATTTCATCCGCCTGGCCGAGCTATACGTTGAGACCATCCACAATGCCTGGTGCGCCATCCCTCTGTTCTGGTTCAACCAGATGGATGGCCGGGGCGTTTGGGATCTGGAAGGCTCTATCCGCGAACACCAGAAGCTGATGGCCTGGTATGGCGAACGGGGCATCCCGGTCGAGCTCAACGAACCCCACCACTGGGGGATGCGAGATGCCCCGGATGTCGTCTTCGTAGCCAGCGCATTCCTCTCTGCGTACAACGCGCGGGCTTTCGGGGTCCGCGACTATGTAGCCCAGATGATGTTCAACAGCCCCCCGGGCCTCTCGGATGCCATGGACCTGGCCAAGATGCTGGCCTGCCTGAGGATGATCGAGCGGCTGGAGCGCCCCGGGTTCCGCATCTGGCGCCAGACGCGCACGGGCCTCCTGAGCTACCCAGTGAACACCCGCGCGGCGCGCGCCCACCTGGCGGCCAGCGTGTACCTGCAGATGGCGCTCGAGCCGCACATCGTCCATGTGGTGGGCTACACCGAGGCGCAACACGCGGCCACGGCCGAGGAGGTGGTTGAATCTTGCGAGCTCGCCATGCGAGCCATCGAGAACGCGCTGCACGGTGCGCCGGATATGACCGCGGACCCTTTGGTTCAAGCCCGGTCGGAGGAGCTGGTCGAAGAGGCCGAATGGACGCTGGGCGCCATCCGCCTTTTGCCGGCGCAGGAGGGCCAAGACCCCTGGCTCGACCCCGCCGCGCTGGCCGAAGCCGTACGCAGAGGCATCCTGGATGCGCCCCAGCTCCTTGCCAACCGGTATGCGCAAGGGAAGATTGCCACGGCAATCGATGGACGTGGGGCGTGCGTGGCGGTGGATCCCGAAACGGGAACGCCGCTGAGCGAAGCACAGCGGATGGCATCCCTTGGATTCGACGAAAGTTCACTTAGAGCAGCGATAAAAGGAGGAGTGTTCCATGGCTAAGCGCCCGATCTTCGCCGTCATCGGAGCCGGCAATGGGGGCAAGGCAATGGCTGCACACCTGGCCCTGAAAGGGTTCCGCGTGCGGCTTTTCAACCGGACGCATAGCCGCATCGCGGCCATCGAGGAGCTGGGCGGGATCCGGCTCGAAAGCTACGACGGCGGGCCGCATGGGTTCTGCCAGCTCGAGAAGGCGACCCCCGATATCGGCGAGGCCATCAAAGGCGCCACCATGATTATGGTTGTGGTGCCTTCCAGCGCTCATGTGGATATTGCGACGGCGTTGGCCCCGCACCTGGTCGATGATCAGTGGGTCGTCCTGCATCCCGGTCGAACGGGCGGTGCGATCGAGTTTTGCAAAGTCTTGCGTGATGTCCGCTGCGAGGCGCGGGTCAAGGTTGCCGAAGCAGAGACCTTCGTCTATGCCAGCCGGTCGGAGGGCCCGGCGAACGCGCGCATCTTCAGGATCAAGAACGCCGTTCCCCTGGCGGCTCTGCCGGCCACCGACACGGCCGAAGCCCTGGAGATGCTGCATCCGGCTTACCCCGAGTTCATCGACGGCATCGACGTGTTGCACACCGGCCTGAACAACATGGGAGCCATCTTCCACCCTGCGCTGATGATCCTCAACATGGGGCGGATCGAGTCGACCGCGGGCGACTTCCAATTCTATATCGACGGTGTCACGCCCTCTACGGCCAGAATCTTGGAGGTGCTCGACCGTGAGCGGGTGACGGTCGCTGCGGCTATAAACATTCGCGCCAGAACGGCGCTGGAATGGTTGCGCCAGGCCTACAACGTGCAGGGTGAGAATCTCTATGAGGCCATCCAGAATCAAAGCGGGTACTACGGCATTCGTGCTCCGAATACCCTCAAACACCGCTATATCTTCGAGGACATCCCTATGAGCCTTGTGCCTATCGCCTCGCTGGCGCGGCGCTATGGAGTCTCCGTGCGCGGGATCGAGAGCATCATCCGCATAGCGTGCATCGTGGATGGCACTGATTATTGGCGCCGCGGAAGGACGCTCGATAAGCTGGGGATCGAACGCCTCTCGGTCAGCGAGTTGCAGACCTACGTCAGGACCGGCCAACGGCCGGATGGTTAGTGCGACCCTCGCTGCTGGCGTGAAGGCGCCGCACCGGGGATCAATTGCGCCATATCCTCCGGCAGGGGGAGTTCGAAGGCCAGGGCCTTATCCGTTCCAGGATGGCGGAATTCCAGGCCGGATGCATGCAGGGCCATCCGCCCAAGGCGGCCATCGGTATGTTCCGGCTGGCCGGCGTAGAGCCTGTCGCCTAGGATGGGGTGGCCAGCCGCCGA
Organism: uncultured Anaerolineaceae bacterium; assembly: GCA_964492745.1. Classification (GTDB taxonomy): domain Bacteria; phylum Chloroflexota; class Anaerolineae; order Anaerolineales; family E44-bin32; genus E44-bin32. Next base: position 62,157 of record CAZBLT010000002.1, on the reverse strand, counting down.
CAAGTGAGCGCGAATTTGATGCGTTCTTCCAGTCTGTGGCTTGATCTCAAGCAAAGCCAATCCATTGCCGGCTCGCAGCCGCCTGCAGATGGTCCTGGCGGGTTTGCCACGATGGGGATCGATCACTGTGCGGTGCCGTCGGTCCCCATCCACGCGCAGCCGCCAAGCCAGCTCCTGTGTTTCCCAGACAGGTATGCTCTGCACAACTGCCAGATAGGTCTTGGCAACCTCGCCGCGTTCGAACTGGCCGTTCAGATGCCGGTGGGCCTCTGCGTCGCGCGCCAGCACGATCAAGCCGCTGGTATCCTTATCCAGGCGGTGGACGATCCAGAGCCGGCCGACCTCTGGCTCGAGGAGAGACCGCAAATGTGGCTTCTCCCGATCGTAGCCGTCCGGTAAGGTGAGCATGCCGGAGGGCTTATCGACAATCACCAGGCGTTCGTCCATCCAATGGACAAGGGCCGACACCGGATCAAGTGCCATTGGGGTTGTCTCCAGGGTTTGGGATGATCCGAGGCGCACTGCCGGGCCTAGGGGCCGACCACCTCGTCGTCGGGCCCAAGAAACGACCCGGAATCGGATTTGACTCCTTTTTCGAAATCACTACAATAGTCCCCACGAAGTCAGGGCACATAGGTTTGCACCGCCTGGGGCCCTGACAGGGACGTCGGACACAGGTTCCCTGCGCCCGACGTCCTTTCTATTTCGATGTTTCTGGGGCCGCATTCTGGGGCTATCCATATTTCAAATTGCTGCCACCGATGAATTCTCGCAAGACCGAATCCGGGGGCACCGGCGAATCATCCTCGTAGGGCTCGACCGCAGCCAGCATGCGGTGCACCCGGGAGGCCCGCTTGTAGGCATCCTCTCGAAGCGGATCATCCCGGTATTGCTCTTGCCAGCGGGCGAAGTCTCCCAGCAACCTGTGTGCATAGAGAGCCACCTCGTAGGGCATGCCGCTATTGACGATGAAGTCGGCGGTGTGGGCGTAGGGGATGATGTTGCGCAGCTCGCTCGTCCTCACGTAGTGCCAGTGCTCGAGCGTGCGTTGCGGATCGTAGGCCCGGTGCACCGAATCGCGCAGCATGCGACGGATCAATCGCAGGTCGGCCCATCGGAAGTACTTTCCGTCCGGCCCTTTCATCTGCAGCAGAGGTTCGAGGTAGATCCTCGCCTTGATCTCATCTGGAATGCCCTCGGTCATGGGAGGGTAGAGGCCATGCAGGCTGTCGAGCAGCAGGGTCTCACCAGGCTCGAGCTGCATCGGCGTCTGGCCGAGCGTGCGCTTGCCGGTCTTGAAGTCGTAGTGCGGGATCAGCACCTGCTCCCCTTGGATCAGGCGCTTCAGGTGATTGTTGATGAGCTCCAGGTCCAGGGCTTGAGGTGTCTCAAAATCATAATCACCAAATTCATCCTTGGGATGCATTTCCAGGTCGAAGAAGTAGTGATCGAGGTTCAAGGCCCGGAATTTGAAGCCGTGGCGTTTCAGCCGGTTCTCGAGCTTGATGGTCGTCGTGGTCTTCCCGGAGGAGGAGGGGCCACAGATGATCACCATCTTCAGCTCGTGGGCCCGCTCGGCCAGGATCTGTGCCGCGGTTTGAACATCGTCTTCATAGGCCGATTCAGATTCATGCACGATCTGGGCGAACTCGCCCCGGCGGATGCGCTCGTTCATCGCCTCGGCGGTGTGCAGGTTGTGGCTGACGGCCCAGTCGAGCACGTACCAGATCTTGCGCCAGGGGATGTTCTCGGAGGCCTTGGAGGCCTGCATGCCGCGCTCCTGCCGGCGGCGGGTGCGCTCCTCGCGGTAGAGGATGTAGGCCTTGGCTACCTTGGCATGGCCGTGCTCGATCAGGATCTTCTCGACCGCGTCCTGGATCTCCTCGATATGCGGCTTGTGCCCCTCAGGGTAGGTGGCTTCCAGATATTCGACCACGCGATCCGCCAGCCACTGCGCCCGCTCGCGATCGCGACCTCCGACCGCTACCGCGGCGCGGTAGATAGCGTTGGCAATGCGGTTGGGATTGAAGGGCACGATCGAGCCGCTGCGCTTGACGACGTGTGTGAATTTCGCCATCCCCGTTGCCTCCAGGGTCGGATCATGGTGCAGGCTATTGTAGCCGAGGACTTCCCGCGGCCGGAAGCCCCTCCCCGCGGCGCGCTGGGTTTCTTCTGTGCCAGTTAATCATCCGTCAGCAGATGCACGTTTCCGACGCGCACGTTCGCAAGCCCGGCGGCGTGGGCGGCCTCAAGCGCCTCCTCGGCCAGCCGGCGCGGAGTCCGGGGCAGGTCGCGCATGCGATCGTGTGGATAGAACGCGAGCAGGGCATAGGGGATCTCCGGATTGTGCGAAGCGATGAAGCCGGCAATGCGGTGAACCTCCTCCCCGTCGATGTAGCCCGGAACGAGGGGCGTGCTGGCGACAAGGGTGTGGATCTCGCTCCGATCGGCGGCCCGCTCAACAGCCAGTGCGAAGTTCTTCAAGGTCTGCTGGTTGGACCCGCCGGTGAGCGCCTGATGAAGCACCGGGTCGAAGGCTTTGAGGTCGAACTTGAACGATCCACCGCTCTCGATAGTGAGCACCAAAGCCTGGACCAGGGCGCGTTCGTTCATCGTCCCGGCCGTCTCCCAGCAGACTCGCACGCCGCGATCCGCCAGGCGCCTTCCGGCGGCGAGCGCATGGGGCATCTGGCTGGCAGGGTCGCCTCCGAAAAAGCAAGCGCAGAAGGTGCTCTCCGTTGCCAGCGTGGCCAGAACAGCGGCGGACAGGGCCTCTACGCTGCCGTCCCGCTCCCGGCGCGGGTCTGTGTGGCGGAACTGCGAGTTCTGGCAGAAGAGACAATCCAGCGTGCAACTAGCATAGAAGACGGCCAGGTTGTGGCGGCCGTAGGCCGTATGGCCCGGGCAGATCCAATCGGCGACGCAGTTGGTGGGAAGAGGGTCCCGGTACCAATGCAGCCAGCCGCGCCGGGGTGTGCCGGCGATATGCGTCAGCCGTCCCTGCTCGACTCGGCGCAGGCCGCAGAAGCCCCGCTCGCCTTCGCCTAGGCTGCAGCCTTGGCCACATAGACGGCAGCGGGCGCCCCCCTCGGCCCGCGGCGGCCGGCCAGGGAGGTCCAGGGCCTGGCGCGCGGCGGCATGGCGGTCGAGCGCCACCGAGAGTGCCTCCTGAGGGCGGACGCGCAGGCAGGACAGGCAGACTCCCATGCCCTGGCTGATCAGGCGGCTTTCAGCATTGCAGAGGAGGCAGGAGCCCATCGGTGGATCTTTCAAGCCTACCGCCAGGCCGGGGGCCCGATCGGGATCAGATACAGCGGTCGGTGGTCGTCCGGGAGTTTCATCACCTCCGCGACGCGCTCATCATGGAAGGCCCCCACCGGAACGGAACCGAGCCCAAGCGCAACGGCCTCCAGGTGCACGTTCTGAGCGGCATGGCCGACCTCGAAATGGACGTATCTTGGGCCGCGCCGTGAGCCGTACTTCACCTCGATCCGCTGGTAGACGGCGGCGATGACCAGCGTGAAGGGGGCCTCGAGTATAAACTCCTGGTCGAGGCTTGCCCGGCACAGGTCCTTCCGGATATCACCTTCAAGTGTGACCTCGGCGGCATGGTGCGCGGGCAGGTAATGCAACACATGCTCGGGCGTCACGCCGTAGACCTCGAGCGGATAGAGCGCCCCCGCAGAGGGCGCCGTGCGGCGGCCTTCGAGGCTGCGAAATCCCTGGGCAGACCAGAAGAGCAGCCCGATTTGCCCGAGGTTCAGCGGCTCGGGCCGGAAGTGCCGCACGGAGCGTCGCCGCCGCAAGCACTCCTCCAGCGTCAGCGGGCCGCGTTCGCGGGGTGGGGGGAGGGAGATGCTCTCAGCCATGGTTTGCCTCCATGATAGTGCGCAGCGTTCCTGGTCCGGGCACAGATGTACGATTCACTAGACCTGCAATCTCATTCTACGGGAGGTTGAGCGCCCCGATCAAGGGCGGTGGGCGCAGCCGCGAGGGGGCGTCTATGGGCCTGACCGAGCGTTCAGCTTGATATAATCCAACCCGTCGCCGTGCCGAGGGAATGCGGCGGCGGGCCAAAGGAGTTTCCTGTGGATTTCGAAGACAGTGTGGTCTGCATCACCGGGGCGGCCGGGGAGCTGGGCGGCGCCCTGGCTAAGGCGTTCGCGGCGCGGGGCGCCCGGCTGGCGCTGATTGACCGGCGGGAAGGTCGGCTGGCTTCGCGCTTCGGGGAGCTTGCCAGCTCGGAGCGGGCTCTATTCGTGGAAGGAATCGACCTGACACAGGAGGAGGATGTTCAGAGGGCCGTGGCGGCTATACTGCAGCGCTACGGGTGGCTGGACGTGCTTGTCAACGCCGCCGGGGGATACCGGGCCGGATCGTCGGTACATGAGACCGATCTGGACCTCTGGGAGGGTATGCTCGCCCTGAACGCCCGCACGGTCTTGCTCATGAGCCGGGCCGTTGTTCCGCACATGCTTCAGCAGGGGTCTGGGAAGATCGTCAACGTCGGAGCCCGGCCCGGGCTGCAAGGGATCAGGGGCGCGGGCGCCTATTCGGCAGCGAAGGCGGCAGTGCTGCGACTGACCGAGAGCCTGGCGGCCGAGCTGCACGGCAGCGGGATCAATGTGAACGCCATCCTACCGGGGACCATGAACACCCAGGCCAATCGGCAGGCGATGCCGGATGCCCGGCAAGAGCGCTGGGTGGAGCTGGAAGCCGTCGCCGATGTAGTCCTCTTCCTGGCCTCCGAGCAGGCCCGGGCGGTGCATGGCGCCGCAATCCCGGTCTATGGGAACAGGTAAGACACGCGCCGGTCCGCAGCGACAGGGATAGTGGACAGGCGCGCGGTGCGCCAAAGGAGGCGTGAAATGCAGATCGGCATGGTGGGGTTGGGCAAGATGGGGGGCAACATGAGCCAGCGCTTACTCGAGGCCGGCCATCAGGTCGTGGGGTTCGACCGCAACCCGGAGAAGGTGCAGCGCCTGGAGGCGCTGGGCGCATCCGGCGCGGCCTCGTTCCAGGACCTGGTAGCGCGGCTCGACCCGCCGCGGGCGATCTGGCTGATGGTCCCGGCTGGCGAGGCCACGGAAGCGCTGGTGCGTGAATTTGCGGAACTCATCCAAGCCGGCGACGTGCTCATCGATGGCGGCAACAGCAATTACAAGGATACCCAGAGCCGGGCGGCGTGGCTGCGCGAGCGCGGAGTCCACTTCGTCGACGTCGGCACCAGCGGGGGCGTCTGGGGGCTGAAGGAGGGCTACAGCCTGATGGTCGGGGGCGAGGCGGATGCCGTGGAACGCCTCTCGCCGCTCTTCGAAGCCCTGGCGCCTGCGCCCGACCGGGGCTGGGGGCATGTGGGGCCGTCTGGAGCCGGGCATTTCGTCAAGATGATCCACAACGGCATCGAATACGGCATAATGCAAGCCTTCGCCGAAGGCTTCGAGATCCTGCACGCCAAGCGCCAGTTCGAACTGGACCTGTACCAGGTGGCGGAGATCTGGCGCTTCGGCAGCGTGATCCGCTCCTGGTTGTTGGACCTGGCGGCGCGGGCGTTCGCGGAGGACCCCGAGCTCGCATCGATCGCGCCCTTCGTGCCCGATAGTGGGGAGGGGCGCTGGGCGGTCGCCGAGGCCATCGATCTGGACATCCCTGCACCGGTGATCACGCTCTCCTTGCAGGCCCGGCTGGCGAGCCGCCGGGAGGAGAACTTCGCAGCTAAGCTGCTGGCGGCCTTGCGCAACCAGTTCGGCGGGCACGCTGTCCGCAGGGCGGACTAGGAGGACGCCGCCATGACCGGAGCAGGAACAGATGTGACGCCGATTTTCTTGATCATCTTCGGCGCCTCGGGGGATCTCACCCATCGGAAGCTGGTCCCTGCGCTCTTCCGCCAGCACCGCAAGGGGCGGCTGCCCGCAGAGTTGCGCGTTATCGGCTGCTCGCGTTCAGAGCTGAGCGATGAAGCCTTCAGGGAGGGGCTACGCCGGGGGATCGAGGAGCTGGCCGGGATGGAATGCCCGCCCGAGGATTGGGGGGCTTTTGCGACGCGCATCGAATATTGGCAAATAGACGCCCGCCGTGAGGAGGACTACGAGGGCCTGGAGGCCTTCATTCAGACGCGCTCGGAGGGTCCGACCCACCGGCTGTACTACTTGGCCACCGCGCCGGGCCTCTTTGCCAATATCGCCCGCAATCTGGGCGCCCTGGGCATGGGCCGCGAGCAAGGTGCCTGGCGGCGGATCGTGGTCGAAAAGCCCTTCGGACGCGATCTCGGATCGGCCCACGCCTTGAACACCGCCCTGCATTCGGCCTTCGATGAGCACCAGGTGTACCGCATCGACCATTACCTGGGCAAGGAGACGGCGCAGAATGTTCTGTATTTCCGCTTCTTGAACACGATCTTCGAGCCGCTCTGGAATCGCAACTATGTCAGCCACGTGCAAATCACGGTGGCGGAGGATGTCGATGTAGGTCATCGTGGCGCCTATTACGATCAGGCGGGCGTGCTGCGGGATATGTTCCAAAACCATCTCCTGCAGCTCCTGTCGCTGGTGGCGATGGAGCCGCCGGGCGCCTTCGAAGCCGACGCGGTGCGGAACGAGAAGGTCAAGGTGCTGAAAGCCATCCACCCGATCAATCCGTCGGCGACCGTGCGGGGGCAATACGAGGGTTACCGTCAGACGAATGGCGTGGCGGCGGATTCGTCCACGGCGACCTTCGCGGCGGTCAGGCTTCAAATCGATAACTGGCGCTGGCAGGGCGTGCCCTTCTACCTGCGTTCGGGCAAGGCGCTGGCGAAGAAGTCGAGCGAGATCGTGATCGAATTCGAGCCTCCGCCGCACATCATGTTCCCCCTTCCGGAGGACTATCGGCTGACGCCGAACTTCCTCTCCCTGTGCATCCAGCCGGATGAGGGCATCCATCTGCGCTTCGAAACAAAGGTGCCGGATTCGCCCCAGGAGACGCGCTCGGTGGATATGGATTTCCATTACCGCGATTCGTTCGGCAAGCAGCCGCTGCCGGATGCCTATGAGCGCCTGCTGCTGGATGCCTTGGCAGGCGACGCCTCGCTCTTCACTCGCAGCGACGAGATCGAAGCGGCCTGGAAAGTCATCGATCCGCTGATCGCCGCCTGGGAGTCGGACCCCAGGCACCCGCAGCTGGCCACCTACGCGCCCGGCACCTGGGGTCCGGTGGCCGCCGACGCTCTGCTGGCGAGAGACGGCTTCGTCTGGCGGCTGGGGTGTGGCCATCTGCCGGAATAGTTGGGGACGATCCAAACGGGCCGGGCCGATGCCCGGGCGCTTCCGTGCGATCCATGTGACGATAGCATAGGTGCTTTCATTGACGATGGGCATGCTCAAGCCTTCCGACCTGGGGTTCATCCTCTCCTATCAATGCCAGGCCGAATGCGCTCACTGCCTCTATAACTGTGGGCGCGGCTGGTGCGATTGGATGGACCCATCCGAAATCTGGGCTGCCTTCGATGCCATGGCTTTCTGGAATCATCGCTTTCAGGTGCACATCACTGGTGGGGAGCCGTTCCTACGTTTCGATTTGCTCTGCGAGGCCGTGAGAGCAGCATCTGCCCATGGCATTCCCTGCTACGTCGAGACGAATGCCGGCTGGTGTGTCCGAGAGTCGACCATCCGAAAGCGGTTCGAACGGCTCAGGCAATTGGGCCTGCGGGCGGTGCTTATCAGTTGCTCACCCTTCCATGACGAGACCATCCCGCTTGCCCACGTCTAGAGAGCGTTCTGGATCGCCCATGAATTCTTTGATCAGGTGATTCTTTACTTGCCGGAGTGGTTCCGCCTTCTCGCTGACCAGGCGGAGGAGACGCCGATCCCACTCGAATCCTGGATTAGCGCCTATGGCGCTAAGCGGGCTGGAAGGTTGTTCTGGGAGGGCTATGGGTTGATCCCAGGGGGACGCTCCGCCTATCGTCTGGGCAGCCTTGCGGACAAGAGGCCGGCGGAGGCGTACAAAGGCCAGGCATGCTCTCGAGAGCTGCTATATGCGCCGCACTCTTACTTCGACCTGTATGGCAACTTCATTCCTGCATTTTGTGGGGGTTTGCGCCTTGGGGACTGGCACGGCCTGGATGATTTGATGGCGGCATACCAGCATGAGGAAACCCCCGAACTCATCGGCAGGCTAATCCAAGGCGGCCCCTTCGGTCTGAGCGAGTTAGCGGCCGAGACGCATGGATACCGCGAGCGTCCGGAGGGCTACGTCGGCAAGTGCCATCTATGCGTGGATGTGCGCCGGCATCTCTCGAGCCTTGTCCAAGACGATACCCTGGCGCCCCAGGGCTTCTATCAGCAATTCTGATCATTCGAGCAGTGCTCCGCATACCGTTACCCAAGACCTCCCCGCGCTGTCGGCAGGGCAGAACTCATGGCGGACGATCCTCCCGCGCACAGGCGCCAGGGCCATCAGGGTGAGACTGATCGGCGTGGCTCCGCAGACGTGATTCCGATCCTCGCAGGACACGATCTCGTTCAGGAAACGCCGTGCATCTCCATCTTTAATGCAGGCAAGCAGCCTTTCATCCGCCTGCTGGACCTCAGCCTTGGCAACCGGGTCGATCGGGGCATCGCCGAAAGCCTGGCCCACATGCGAGAGGTCCGCCGCCGCCACGATGAGCGCCCGCCTCGTATTCAGCAAGGTGCGGAGACCTTGGAGCAGCGGTCCCAAGGTCCGGTGCACAGAGGGACGTGATGCCTCCCCTACCAAATTAGCGACCGGACCACAGAGGATCGGGAGGATAGGCAGCGGGTCCTGATCCCGGAGGAATTGGGCCCAAATCGCGGCCAGTTCGATAGAGTGTTCGGTGCGATGACGCAGCTCGCCGCGAAAGGCCTCGGCTTCGCCGATGGCGCCAACGAGTACTTGGAGAGCCTCCTCATCGGTCGGCAAGATGCCGAGCGGCGTCTCATAATGCTGGCGCGTGAGGGTGATGAGCTCATCCTCGCCGTAGTGGTCGGTGCCCAATATGATCAGCAGATCGGCCTCCTGCAAAGATACGGCCGCAGCCGACCATGTAGAAGCATAGACTGCGGCGCCGCGGGCATAATCGATGTGAGGGCTGATAAGGCCGCGAAATGGTCCGGCTGATGCCAGGGCTTCAGCCTCCATCATCGCCTGGCCCAGGAAGTCTCGCAGTTGGCCGGGGTCTTGAGGATACACATCTCCCGCCAGCACAGGCGGACGGCTTGGCGCGCAACGGTAAGCCTCGAGTCTCTGCTCCATGGCCAGGGCCGAGCGGGAGTTCTCGAGCAGGCAGGCTACGTCCAGTTCCTGGATCCAGCGCCGCAACTCCGCCTCAGCCAGGTCAAGCCCGAAGCCAAGGCGCAGCGCCCGGCGCAAATCCGGGATATCGCGGCTTCCATCAATAAGGCGAAGCAGCGGCGCCAGTTCAGCGGGAAGCAACACTGACTTTTCGGCCAGTTGCAGCGGGTCGTGCAGAAGCAGGAGCTGCTGGCCCTGCTGAGAGGCCGGCGTGGGTTGCAAGTCACGAAGCTTGGGATAGCGAGGAAAGTCAGGGCTCATCACGCTCCCTTTGGATCGCTTGCCCCATTCTAGCCGAATGA
>CAZBLT010000002.1:0-52464 GCA_964492745.1 uncultured Anaerolineaceae bacterium | reverse complement strand
ATACATGCGACGGAGAAGACCTTTCTCCGGCTCTGGCGTGGGAAGACGCCCCTGAGGGAGTGGCCTCATTTGCCCTGATCATGGACGACCCAGATGCGCCGGTGGGGACTTGGGTGCATTGGGTGCTTTTCAACATCCCGGCCACGGCCCGCAGCCTGGAGGAGGGGATGGCGCCGGACGCCCAGCTTGCGGATGGCAGCCGCCATGGGAGCAATAGCTGGGGACGGTTGGGATACGGCGGCCCCTGTCCGCCGAGTGGGACCCATCGCTATTTCTTCAAGCTGTATGCGCTTGACAAGGCTCTCGATCTGGAACCGGGCGCCTCCAAGGAGGATCTCCTGGAAGCCATCCAGGGCCATGTGTTGGCTCAGACGGAGCTGATGGGCACCTACAGCCGAGCCCGCTGAAACGGGAATGAGCCCGCATGCCTCCTAATGCCCTGGGGGAGGGGAGGCATTCCGCCGCCCGATTGGATCCTGGGCGGGCGGGCCGAGGGCCTCATCCGCCAGCAGGAATCATCGATATATCCTCCGATTGGGAGTATTGGGGGCTTACGCTGGTCCCCGCGAGCATGTAACATTCGGAAGGGTTTCCCGTTCTCATGGTTGAACCAACACAGAAAATGCCCAGCGACGCAACCTTGATTCGCCTTGCCCGTCAGGGGGAGGTGGATGCGTTCGGAGAGCTGTACAAGCGCTATATGGAGCGCATGTACCGCTACATACGGATGCGGGTCGATGAGGATCAAACGGCGGAGGATCTAACAGAAACCGTTTTCCTGCGGGCGTTTGAGGCGCTGGACACGTATCAGGAGAGAGGCCATCCTTTTTCGGCCTTCCTATACCAGATCGCCCGCAACCTGTTGGCAGATCATTACCGGAAGCCGGGTGAGGAGCTGGGCCTGGAGGTTATCGGCGCTGTCGCCAGCGAGGATGCAGATCCCCATGCATGGGCGATGGGCCAGGAGCGCAGGGCGGCCCTGAAGCAGGCGCTCGAGGCGCTGCCAAAGGATTATCAAGAAGTGATCCGCCTGCGAGTTTTGATGGGGCTTTCATCGACGGAAGTGGCGGACTGGCTCGGGCGCAGCCCGGGTGCCACCAGGGTGCTGCTCCACCGGGCGTTGAAGGCCATGCGCAGGGCGCTCGAGGATGAGGATGACACGCGAGATTGAAGCCATCCTGGACGAATGCCTGGACCGCATCCAGGCAGAGGGCCTCTCGGTTGAGGAGTGCCTGGCATCCTATCCCGAGGCGGCTGAGGAGTTGCGGGCCTTGCTATCCCTGGCCAGCGACCTGCAGCAATCGCTGGGCCCCGCGAATCCCCGGCCAGATTTCGTGGCCAGCTCATCTACCCGCATGGCGAATCGGCTCCGGGCACGGGCTTCCCGCCGGCACTCGCAAAAGCCGGAGCCCAGGCGACCGGCGCACAGGTGGCTTCCACGTCCGGCTTATGCCCTCGCAAGCCTCGCCCTGGTCCTTGCACTCCTGGGAAGTGGCGTTGGCGTCGTCGCTGCCTCCGCTTCCTCGCTGCCGGGAGATGCCCTCTACGGCGTGAAACGCGCCGGGGAACAGGTCCGTTTGGCCTTGAGCGTCACGCCGGAGGGGGATCAGGCTTTGCTGCTGAGCTTTGCCGATGAGCGCCTGGAGGAAGCAGAGCTTTTGATTGATGCGGGCCGGCTCGAGGATCTGGGCGGAGCGCTCGAGGGCTTCGAGCAGGTGCTTGAGCAACTCGAAGCCGTAAGTGCAGAGTTAGGTGAGCCAGGGCTTGGGTCGCTTGAGGCTGTCCAGGCCCGCCTCGCACACCACATCCAGGTCCTTGAGCGGGTGCGCTCGAAAGTCCCCCAACAGGCCCAGCAAGCCATCGAAAGGGCGATCGAACGCTCGAACCAAAGCCGCGAGAATCTTCAGAAGGTCAGGGATAAGGATCATCCGAACCCTTCGGCGCCCGGGCAGGTGAAGAAGGAGACCCCCGGGGAGAATAGGGGCCAAGGACAGGATAGGACTCCCAAACCCAGCAAGACCCCAAAGCCAAAGAAGACCCCTGGGCAGCCGGATTGGCCAACGCAGGCTTCGGAAGGTTGATATCGGCAATTCGCAGGCGGGCTGGGGCTGTCCAAAACGGGCAGCCCCTTTTCTTCTTTCGCTGAGCCTGGAGGCAGGCCAGCCGGCCGAGTTCATGCAGGGAGCGCCAGGGAGCTGGAATCGCCAAGCAATGCCCCGGGAATCCCTTCCCCCCCTTGCAGGGGATAGGCATGTGCTATGCGCCCTCGGCATGGCATTGCGAGGCTGGGGGACAATTCCGGCCTGCGGATCTTTTCCTTCGCCCCCATCCGGGATGTGCGCACGAGGTCTTTCGGGGTGGCCCTGTCTTCTTGCTTCAGCGCGCTTGACCGGGAGCCGCAGGAGGGTTCAGGCGGGCCAGAGGAGGGGCACTAGCAGGATCGTCACTATCATCAGGATCAAGAGCAAAGCCACACCGGCCTTGGTGTAATCCAGGAAGCGGTAACCGCCGGCACCCATTACGAGGCTGTTGGATGGATGGGCGACTGGACTCAGGAAGCCTGCCGAAGCTCCCGCGGCGATGACTACAGCCATGGCAGGGCCAGAAAGCCCGAGTTCCATCGCAGCGCTCAGCGCGATGGGCGTCATCAGCACAGCCACGGCTGGATTGGGCATAATCTGAGAGATGGCCGCGGCGAGGAGGAAGAAGACTGCCATGATGGCTTGTGGCCCGAAGGAACCCACCAACCCCACAGCCTGCCGGGCGAGCAAATCGGCCGCACCGGTCTGTTCCATGGCTGTCCCGAGTGGAAGCATCCCGGCGATCAGGAAGACGGTTTTCCAATCGATGGCCCGGTAGGCCTCTTCCATCGAAAGTACGCCCCATAGCACCATGAGTGAGGCCCCGACGAGCGCCGCAATCGCAATGGGCAGCCATTGGAAGATCGCGGGCACGAGAATGACGGCCATCACCGCCAGAGCATATGGCGCCTTTTCCCGCCGGGGCATCTCCTGCGCCTCCTGGGTGAGGACGATGAAATCCGGCTCCAGGCCAAGCATCCGCAAATTGGACCTGGGTCCATAGAGAAGCAGCGCATCGCCCAGCCGCAGCGCTATATCCCGCAATCCTGAGCGATACGGACGGCCGGCGCGCCAGATTGCCAGCACGCTCAGTCCATACTTTTCGCGGAAGTGAAGCTCCCGCAGGGTCTTGCCGGTCAAGGTGGAGTGCGGCGAGAGCACGGCCTCCACCAGACCAATCGAGGGGCTCTGTAACTTATCCAGCGAGGGGATTTCGCGATCGAGGATCTCCAGCTCACGCAAGGCTTTCAGCACCTGTAGGTCTCGCGGCAGCACTTCGACGATGAGCTCATCGCCCGCATGCAAGACTTCGTCGGCTCCCGGGAGGATGATGCGCTGGCCATTCCGAAGGATGCCGATGACGGCGATGCCGTAGGCGTCGGCCAAACGGCTCTCGGCCAGGCTCTTCCCATCCACACCTGAGTTATCTGGAATGCGGAGAAGCCGGAAACGGGCCTCAAGATGATAGAGATCATCGGCCTCTTCGGCGCTCAGGACACGCACCCGTTCCCAATCGGGATCATTCTGAATGCGATCGAGGCCATCCAGGGAGACCTGCATAAGAAGCCGGTCGCCCGGCATGAGTTTGCGGTCCTGAAGGTTGGTGCGCTGGCGGCCGCCCTCGTGTGAGATGGCCAGCACGTTGATGGGATAACGTTGGCGCAGGTCACTTTCAAATAGGGTTCTCCCGACCAGACCGCTATCCGGAGCGAGGACCACTTCTACGAACCGCGCCTCTGGCGAACGGAGCCATTCGATGGGCGGGTGTTGCGCGGCCAGAACCAGTGGGGTATGCGCCTGCAAGGCGCGCAGTGCTTCGATCCGGCCCTCCACGATGAGTTTATCGCCCCCTTCCAGCGTCAGGGAGGGATCGGGTGAAAGGATCACGCGGCTTTGCCGGTTGATGGCGATGACGTTCAGGCCGAGCGCCGCGCCAAACCGGCTCTCCAGAATTGTCTTTCCACTGAGATGGGAGCCGGGTGGAATGCGCAGCCCGAAGAGGCGTTCATCCATATCGTAGAGCTGCTCGATATGGTTCTCGGGCTCCGGGACGCTTTCATGTTGCATATGACGGATAGGCAGAAAGCGTCTGCCTATGCTGGCCATGAACAGGGCGCCCGCGAGCAGTGAGGCCAGGCCCAAGGGCGCGAATTCGAAGACTTGGAAATGGCGCCAACCTTGGGCTGCCAGGATTTGATCCACAAGCAGGCTGGTCGGCGTGCCGATCAGGGTCGTCAGGCCTCCGAGCAACGAGCCGTAAGCCAGAGGGATTAGCAGTTTCGAGGGTACCTGGCCGGTTCGGCGGGCGATGTCCATCACGACCGGCAGAAGCAAGGCGACGACGCCGACGTTGCTCATGAAACCCGATAGCAACCCGGCGGTGAGCATGATGCCGAGGATAAGCCAGCCTTCGGTCTGGCCGGCGATGCGGATGATCGTGCGGCCAAGCTGGCTCGCCAGGCCCGATCGCGAAAGCCCTCCACCAACGATGAAGAATGCCCAGATGGTGATCACGGCCGGGCGGCTGAAGCCAGCCAGGGCCTGTTCAGGCGTCACCAGGCCGGTCAGGGCCAAAGCACCCAGCGCAAGCAGCGCGAGCAGGTCCATGCGGACGAAATCGCCGATGAGCAGGAACAGGCTCACCGCGAGTATGCCGAAGAGAAGGGCGATCTCAGTGGTCAAAGTCTGGCTCGCTTAGCCGCTGCGGCTGGGTCTAGACTATCGCAAGCGACCCCGCTTGCCAAGTCGCGCCCTGCGAATGCCGCGGAACATCCTGATGTTTATGGGGTTATCCATATGGAGGGGCGTTGCACCACCGCCCGGCCGGCCTGATCGATCGATAGGAGCATCGCCGTGTCCACAACTCTCTCGCGCAGGACCAAACTGCTTTACGGTGCGGGCGACATCGGCTTCAGCCTCACATCTACCATTCTGGGTGCCTATTTTGCCATCTTCCTCACGGATGTGGTCGGCCTTGCTCCAGCGACGGCCGCACTCTCCATCTTCGTCGGTCGAAGCTGGGATTACATCAATGACCCACTCATCGGGCACATATCCGATCGCACGCGCACGCGCTGGGGACGGCGGCGGCCTTTCCTGCTCTTTGGCGCAATTCCTTTTGGGCTGGCGTTCCTGCTGCTTTGGTGGCGCCCGCCTTTTGCGGGCACCGCCGCGCTGGCTGCATATTATGCCCTGGCATACCTGCTGTTCGACACCGCAGCCACCTTTGCCTATATGCCGTACTTTGCTCTGACCCCGGAACTCTCCCCGGATTACGACGAGCGCACTGCCCTCACAAGCTACCGTATGTTCTTTTCGATCCTCGGAAGCTTGATCGCCTTCACGGTTCCGCTCATGATCATCGGCCGCTTCCATCCCGACAACGCCGCTAATGTGTTCAAGATGGGCGCCGTGTTCGCGGTGGCAAGCATGATCCCCCTCTGGTTGACGTTCGCCGGCACGCGTGAGCGTGCGGAGTTCATGGCGCTTGAGCGGCCAAGCCTCAGGCAGTCTCTCCAGGCTGCCTTCAGGAACCGCCCATTTGTCTTCGGCGCGGTGGTCTTCCTGCTAACCTGGGTATGCGTCACGATCCTCGAGACTACCTTGCTCTTCTTCCTTAAGTACATCGTCCTGAGAGAAGCCGAAAGTGACCTGATCATGGGCGCGATCTTTATCGCCGCCATCCTGGCGCTTCCCTTTTGGGAGCTGGCTTCGCGGCGATGGGACAAGCGCAAAGCCTACATGGCGGGCATCGGCTTCTGGGCGGTGGTGCAGATGATCCTCATCAGCCTGACATCCTCGACCGGGCTCCCTGTGCTGCTGAGCTTGAGCGTCCTGGCGGGGATCGGGGTGGGGGCGGCGCATGTCTTGCCCTGGTCGATCATCCCGGACGCCATCGAGTGGGATGAATACCAGACAGGGGAGCGGCATGAGGGCGTGTTCTATAGCTTGGTCACGCTGATGCAGAAGATCGCCTCCTCGCTGGCCATCCCGCTGGTGCTGCTGGTCCTGCAATTCACAGGCTACATCCCCAATTCGGCAACCCAGCCATCCAGCGCCCTGACGGGCATCCGCATCGTGGTCGGACCGATCCCAGCGCTGCTTCTGACTGTCGGCATCCTGTTTGCTTGGCGCTATCCTCTCAGCCGGAGCCGTCACCAGCAAATTCGGGAGGCTCTGGAAAAGCGCCGGGCCGCCAGTCTCGGGGAGGCGGCCTGATGGGCCTCGAGGTTCGGTCCGTTCAGACAAGGCGGGATTTGGAGCGTTTCATCACCTTTCCATGGGCCATCTATCGCGGCGATCCGCTCTGGGTGCCCCCGTTGCTTCCCGAACGCAGGCGCGCCCTCGACCCACGGCGTGGAACCTTTTTCAAGCGGGGCGAGGCGGAGCTCTTCCTTGCGCTGCAGGATGGAGAAGTTGTAGGCACTATCTGCGCCGGTGAGGACCGGACCGCTAATGCCCGCCGCGGGCGGCGCGAGTGCATCTTTGGCTTCTTCGAATGCTACCCCGATAGCTCTATCGCCGGGGCGCTTCTTGAGCGCGTGCAGGGATGGGCGAGGAAGCGTGGTTTGGACACCCTTTTCGGTCCCTTCAACCTCGACTACGAGGATTCTTATGGGATTCTCATCGAGGGCCGGGACCGGCCGCCGGCGATCCTCTGTGGCCACACACCGCCTTATTACAGGGACCTGATCGAAGGCTATGGCTTCGAGAAAGCCCGGGGAGACAACCTGGCCTTTGCCATCTCCATCGCCGAGGAGGGCCCTGAGCAGAGAAGGCTTACCCGGCTGGCCGAACGCATGCGTCGACGGGGCTGGGTCCGGGTGCGCGGGGCGGACCTCTCTGCGTGGGAGCGTGAGGTCGACAACGTCTATGCTCTGATCAACCGCTCGCTGGAGCACCTGCCGGATCATATCGGTTGGGAGCGTGAATCGCTGCGGGCTACGCTGGCCTCATTCCGTCGATTCGCTGATCCTGAGCTGGTTCTGTTCGCAGAGGTCGAGGGCAGGCCCGTGGGCTGGTTCCCGGGTGTGCCGAATTTGAACGAAGCTCTCATTCATGCCAACGGGCTGCGCAGGCCCTGGGATGCTCTGCGGCTTGCTTATCACCTCAGGCAGCAGCCCGCCTGCCTTGCGGTGAAGAGCGTGCTCGTGCTCCCGGAATACTGGCAGACCGGTGTGGCTGTGCTGTTGTTCGATGAGCTCGCCCGCAGGGCCGCGGCTAAAGGGTATCAGTGGGCGGACCTCTCGCTCACCTCGGAAGATAATCCCTATACGCCCGGGCTGGCGGAGCGATTTGGCGCCAAGGTCTACAAACGATACCGGACCTACAGGCTGGCAGTATGACCCCGGCTCAGGGGGCTGGGCTTGCAGATACGACCCGGCCCAGCTGGTTAACTTCGAGGGTCCACGTGGAGCCCAAGGTGAATTGGCGGAAAAGATCCAGATCCTCAGCTGCGTAGCGCAGCTCGCCTTCCTCGGTGGCGAAGATCACCCAGTAGGTTTCATCCCGCGGGCCTAGGCGCTGCTCACCGGTCAGGGTTGTTTCCGGCCAGTAGGGTTCAAGGTCTGTGCCGCTCACGGTGACCTGCTCCACCACGCCCCAATCCAGGTCCGTATAGCTGCAGAAGTCCTCATAGATTTCATAGACGCAATCCTGGACCACTTCGCCATACCCGCTTCCGGTATCGATGGTATAGGGCGTGCCACAAACCTCGATAGCGTTCGGCGCGGGCTGATCGCTGGTCTCGCGAAGGCGTGACTCGCAGGCCAAGATCTCCGCTCCGGCTGAGACGAGGCTGCGCCAATCCTGCCTCTCTATGGGCACCGTGGCCTCGATGGAGATTGAGCGTTGCCATTCCCGCGTTTCGACGCGTCCCGTTGTGGGCTGGGTCCGGGCAAGCCAGGACACGGCCGCGACCGCCAACGCCACGCAGGCCAGGCTCGCGGCGAGGATGATTCCGGGGGAGATGCGCCTGGTCCGGGCCGGCTTCCTCTCCGGGCGTGAGCGCTCGCGCTCCCGGGCGAGTGGGGCGCCACAACCGCGACAGGACTTGTCCTCACGGGTATTCAGCGTGCCACAGGCTGTGCAGGCGATCTCCAGCTGGTGTTCAGCGCGGTAGGCTGCCACCACTCGTCCGCTTGATCGCTGGTCCGCTTCTCCGAGGCCTGCGCCGCAAGCTCCGCAGAAAGTAGCCCCGGCGGGGTTGCGTGCATTGCAATAGGGGCAGACCAGATCCGCTCCCGCCTGCGCCCGCCGGACGGACTCTTCATCTGCAAGCAGTTCGGCTGCGGGTGCCTGGTGGAAGGGCACATCCTTGGGTTGAGGGGCGCCGCAGGCGTGGCAGAAACCGCGCGGCCCAGGATTATTGGTGCCACAGTGCGGGCAGGTCCATTCCAGCTCGACATAGCCCAGCCTTTTCTTTGCTATTAGATTTGGCCTCCTGCCCGCTCCTTCTTGCTGCTGTCGCGCTTTGCGTCACGCGAGCTCAATCCATGAGCCAAGACCTGAGCTCGTGCCGCTTCTAGCGGAATAGGCTGCCCTCTTTAGGCTCGCCCTCCAGAACCCTCACACCAAGGGCTTCCGCCTCGGCGGTTTTCACCCCGTCGACGAAGACCTGGCAGGTCAGGCGGGTCCGCCGCCCATGAATCTCCACCACTTGCGCCCGAAGCTCGATCAGCCGGTCATTGGGTGTGGGTTTCAGGTAGCGCACCGTGATCTCGGCTGTGGCGTACCGATAATAGGGAGGTGTGCCAAGAGGCCGGCCCTCTTGGCGGTAGGCTGCCGCCATGGCCGTTCCCATGCAGTGACAGTCGATCAGCGTGGCGAGTATGCCGCCATTGAGAACCTTCTCCCAGCCATGATATTTCTGCTGCGAGGTCCATTGGCAGACGGCTTCATCCCCTTCCCAGTAGCTCTTGATCTGCAAGCCTTCGGGGTTTTCCTTGCCACAGCCAAAGCAAACGTTGCCCGGCATATAATCCTGGAAGTATTGGCGTTCAGGCATCGGATCAGACACCTCCTGTGGGGTTTCCGGGATACTCTACCATAGAGAATGGCCCCAGGACACTTGTCCGAGGGATCGAAGCTATTGGCTGTGAGAATGATAAAGGGCAGCAAGCGATTTGCTGCCCTCCTTGCTGGTCGGGGCGGCCGGATTTGAACCGGCGACCTCACGGACCCGAACCGTGCGCTCTACCGGGCTGAGCCACGCCCCGTGGCGAACGGGAGTATACCGGTTTTGGGGTCTGAGGTCAACGCGTTCCGCCGATTGCTCCCGGGCTTGAGTGTCGATGTGGATGGCGCGGTTCTAGCTAGCCATTGCGGAATACCCGCGCCGCGGCCTTGGCCCGCTCGCGGCTTGCAGGGATCATGAAGCAAAAGAGACTGCCGGTACCCTCCTTGCTCTCGCACCAAATCTGACCGTTGTGCATCTCCACCATCGCCTTGGCGATGGAAAGGCCGAGCCCCATGCCGCCGTGCTTGCGCGTCAGGTGGGATTCGACCTGGTAGAAGCGGTCAAAGACTCTTTGAACATCCTTCTCGGGAATCCCAATGCCGGTGTCTACGACAAAGACCTTGACCAGACCTTCGTCGCCTTCGGCCTTGATCCCTACCTGGCCGCCCGGGTCGGTAAAGGTGATGGCATTCTTGACCAGGTTGGTAAGCGCAACGTCGATCTTCTCGCGATCGCCGTCTACGATGAGGGCATCACCCTCCGGGACATCGAATTCGATCGCGATGTTCTTTTCCGCAGCCTGCGCTCGAAAGCGATCCACGGTCCCCTCGATGAGCTTGCTCATCGAAAAGGGCTCCCGGCGGACGCGTGATTGGCCCTGCTCCTTGTGGGCGATGGTGGCCATATCCTCGATGATCGTCTTCAGGCGCATGGCGCTGCGGATGATGACGTCCATCTGTTCCTGATGCTTGGGAGGGATGAACTCCTTTAGGAAAGTTGCATGGCCAAGAATCAAACCCAGCGGCGTTCGCAGTTCGTGAGAAGCGATGGCAATAAAATCTGATTTCATGCGGTCCAGGCGCTTGAGTTCATCGTTGGCCAGGCGGATATTCTCCATGAGACGCGCATTTTCGATCGCCACTGCGGCCTGGGCGGCGAGCGTCTCTAGTACCTCCAGGTCTTCTTCGGTATAATGACGCCCGTTGGTTTTATTGACCGCCTCCAGCACGCCAATGGGTTCCCCCCTAGCAAGCAAGGGGACTCCGAGGATGGAGTGGGTGGCAAAGCCAAGCACTTTATCAACGTGACGGTAGATGCGGGCGTCCTGGCTGGCATCCTGGATGACCAAAGGCCGCGAATGGGTGAAGATCCAGCCTGCCACGCTGTTCTCAAGCGGGACGGCGATCTTGCGCAATTCGCTCCGGTGCTTGCCCGGCGAGGCCTCAAAGCGAAGCCTGCCGCTTTCGGAATCATAAAGCAGGATCGATGCGACTTCGCTTTGGGTCAGCTCACAAGCAATCCCGATGAGCGTGTTCAGCAACTCTGCCAGGTCCAACGTCGCGGCGAGCGTGCGGCTGATCTCAAGGAGTCTCTCTAGCCGTTGTATCTTCGTATGAAGTGCCGGACGCTCTGTCATAGGCCAACCTCGGGCTCGCGGCCGATTGTAGCATAGCAAGCCTGCGTGAAGAAAAGCAACGTCCCGAATCTCCCATCTCATGATGGACAGGCCGGGCGCCATCCGCCCCGCCAGGAGGATGAAGATGTCGTCTAGCAAGAAGGTCCGTGTCGCAATCATCGGTGTGGGAAACTGCGCAGCCTCACTGGTACAGGGTGTGGAGTATTACAAGAACGCCGAGCCAGATGACTTCGTGCCAGGCTTGATGCACGTTGAACTCGGCGGATACCACATTCGCGATATCGAGTTTACGGCCGCCTTCGACGTCGTCGCCAGCAAGGTGGGGCTCGATCTGAGCGAAGCCATTCACGCGCATCCCAACAACACGATCCAATTCGCAGAGGTGCCAAAATTGGGGGTCAAGGTCCAGCGCGGGATGACCCATGACGGCATCGGGAAGTACCTCTCGAAAGTGGTGGAGAAAGCCCCAGGCCCGACGGATGACATCGTGGGAACGCTCAAAGAGACAAAGACAGATGTAGTGGTTAATTTCTTGCCCGTGGGCTCGGAGATGGCTACCAAGTGGTACGTCGAGCAAGTGCTGGAAGCCGGCTGTGCTTTCGTCAATTGCATCCCGGTCTTCATTGCCAGCTCAGACTATTGGGCCAGCCGCTTCGAGGAGCGCTCGCTACCGGTGCTGGGCGACGATATCAAGAGCCAGGTAGGTGCCACCATAACCCACAGGGTGCTCACGGGGCTCTTCCGGGATCGTGGAGTGCACATCGACCGCACCTATCAGCTCAACTTCGGCGGGAACATGGATTTCTATAATATGCTCGAGCGGGAGCGGCTCGAATCGAAGAAGATATCCAAGACGGGCGCTGTCACCAGCGAGATCCCGTACGAGATGCCTGAGGAAAACATCCACGTGGGTCCCTCGGATTACGTGCCATGGCTTACAGACCGCAAATGGTGCCACATCCGCATGGAGGGCACGGCCTTCGGGGATGTCCCCCTCAACCTTGAGTTGAAGCTCGAAGTTTGGGATTCGCCCAATTCTGCAGGCGTGGTCATCGACGCCGTGCGCTGCGCCAAAATCGCCCTGGACCGCGGGCTCTCCGGGCCTGTCATCGGCCCCTCCTCCTATTTCATGAAGACTCCTCCGGTCCAATTCTCGGATGATGAGGCCCGGCGCCGTACGGAGGCTTTCATCGCTGGAGAGAGTGATACCCCACAGGATTAGAGGGAGAGGGATGGGGATGCCTTCGGGCGGCCGGACTGCAGAGGAAGCCCCGCGGGGAGCGTTCATGAAGGCCATGCGCCTGCATGCCCCGGCGCCCATCCAGGATGAGCCACTGAGGCTCGAGGAAGTGCCTCGGCCTGAGCCCGCACCGGGGCAGATCCTTGTGCGCGTTCAGGCTTGTGGTATCTGCCACACAGACCTTCACACCGTGGAGGGCGAGATCGTTCCCCCCGCGCTTCCCATCACGCCAGGTCATCAAGTCGTTGGCACCCTCGAGGCTCTCGGGAAGGGTGTCGAGAATTGGAGCCTCGGCGACCCTGTAGGCATTCCCTGGCTGCACGCGGCCTGTGGGGTTTGCGACTTCTGCCGCGCGGGGAAAGAGAACCTCTGCGCCGAGGCGGCATTCACGGGTTTCCATAGAAATGGTGGCTTTGCGGAATATATCGTGGCGGAGGCCGCATTCGCCTTACGGCTGCCCGAGGGCCTCGACACGCTACAGGCGGCGCCGCTGCTCTGCGCTGGGATCATCGGATATCGCTCTCTCCGGCTGGCGGATTTGCAGGCAGGGGAAAGGCTTGGATTGGTCGGCTTCGGCGCGAGCGCGCATCTGGCCATTCAGGTGGCGCGTCATTGGGATTGCGAGGTCTATGTGTTCACACGGAGTGTGAGCCATCGCGCCCTCGCACGTGAATTAGGGGCAGCTTGGGTGGGCGGCGCAGAGGACGATCCGCCCGCGCCGCTGGATCGCGCCGTCATCTTTGCCCCGGCTGGCCATCTCATTCCGGCCATGCTCGCCAAGGTCCGGCCGGGTGGCACGCTGGCGATCAATGCGATCCACATGAGCCCAATCCCGGAGATGCCCTACAGATTGATCTATGGCGAGCGGACGCTGCGCAGCGTGGCAAATGCCACGCGCCAGGACGGCGCGGAGTTTCTCAGGCTCGCTGTCGAGATCCCCATCCGCTCGAAGGTCCAGTCCTATCGCTTGACGCAGGCTAACCAGGCTCTTCTGGATCTGAAGAAGAGCGCCATTGACGGTGCCGGAGTGCTCCTGCCATGATCCGGCTGGGCACATCCGGCTTCTCGTACGATGATTGGATCGGGACATTCTATCCTGAGGAACTGCCGCGCTGGGCATGGCTGGGCTACTACGCCGAGCGCTTCGACGCGGTCGAATTAAACGTGACGTACTACCGCATCCCCTCGCCCAAGGTGATCCAGGGTTGGGTGAAGCGGACGCCGGAGGAATTCCTGTTTGCCGTCAAGGCTCACCAAGATATTACCCATGGCCGTGAGGGGGCGGATTTCGGGGCGTTCTGCGCGGCACTGGATCCGCTGAGGGAGGCCGGCAAGCTGGCATGCGTGCTGGCCCAGTTCCCGCATTCCTTCCATGCCACTCCGGAGAATCGTGCCTATTTGGAGCGCCTGCGGGAGGGCCTTCAGGACCTGGCGGTCGTGGTGGAGTTCAGGCACCGGGCCTGGGTGACGGAGGAAACCTTCCAGCAACTGGAGGCGCTCGACCTGGGTTTCTGCTGCGTGGACGAACCCCGGCTGAGGGGCTTGATGCCGCCCATCGCCCGCGCCACCGGTCCAGTTGCCTATATCCGCTTCCATGGACGCAATGCGGACCGCTGGTGGCAGCATGAGCAGGCCTGGGAGCGATACGATTACACGTACTCCGAGCAGGAGCTCCGCGAGTGGGTTCCCCGTATCCAGGCGCTCGACAAGGAAGTTGCACTGACGCTGGTCTTCGCCAATAACCATTATCGGGCCCAGAGCGTGGATACATTACATAAGTTAGAGAATCTGCTTGGTGAGGCCTAGAAATGCCCGGCACCGCGGGCGGTGCCGGCTGGGCCTGCGATGGTATAATCGAGGCGAACCTCCTCTCTGGCAGAGAAATCAAGGGTTCTCCCCGTTGGAAGGGCACGAGAAAGGGTGAGCCATGTCTGGACATTCCAAATGGTCCACGATCAAGCGCAAGAAAGCGGCCAATGACGCCAAGCGCGGCGCGATCTTCACCCGCCTTGCTCGCGAAATCACCATCGCCGCGAGGGAAGGCGGGGGAGATCCGGATGCAAACTTCGCCCTGCGGTTGGCCGTCGAGCGCGCCCGGGCGAACAACATGCCCAAGGAGAATATCGATCGCGCCATCCGACGCGGGACCGGTGAGGACAAGGAAGGGGCCGCCTTCGAGCAGATTCTCTATGAGGGGTATGCGCCCCATGGGGTGGCCTTGTTGATCGAGGTCCTGACCGACAATCGCAACCGCACGGTGGCGGAGATCCGCCATGTCCTTAGCCGGTCCGGCGGAAGCCTGGCCGATGCTGGATCCGTCTCCTGGCAGTTCCATCGCGTGGCCTATTTCTACCTTCCGATCGAGGGGCTCGATGCCGAAAGGGTCTTCGAAATTGCCGTGGAGGCCGGCGCTGACGATGTCATCATCGGCGGGGAAGAAGTCGAGGTATTTGCACCGGTGGAGCTCTTCAAGGAACTCAGCGACGCCTTGCGCGAGGCCGGGTTCGCGCCTGAGGAGGCCGAGCTCAGGCTGGTCCCAAAGACCACGCTCCAGCTTCCCGAAGACCAGGCTGTGAAGGTTATGCGGGTGATCGAAGAGTTGGAGGACCTCGACGACGTCCGGGCAGTCTACTCCAACCTGGACATCACGGAGGAAGCCGTAGCCCTCCTGGAAACCGCCTGATCCCGGCCCTGCCTGAGGTCCCAGGATGGTGGTGCTCGGCATCGATCCCGGAACGGCGAGGACGGGCTACGGGCTAGTACGGCTGGATGCGGAGGGTGCCCTCGAGCTATTGGAATACGGCGTTCTGACGACAGCCTCCAAGCAGCCGATGCCCACCCGGCTGCTGCGCGTTTATCAGGGTTTGCGCAAACTATTGGAAACCTACAAACCCGACGAAGCGGCGGTTGAAAACCTCTTTTTTCAGAGGAATGTTTCCACGGCTATCAGCGTCGGTCAGGCCCGCGGGGTGGTCTTGCTGGCGCTCGCGCAGGCGGATCTGCCGGTCGGAGAATACTCTCCCCAGGATGTGAAGCAGGCTGTCACGGGCTACGGCGCTGCCGACAAAGGCCAAATGCAGCGCATGGTGCAGACGTTGCTATCGATGGATTCGCTCCCTAAGCCGGATGATGCCGCGGACGCACTGGCGGTGGCGATATGCCACCTGCACTCGGCTCGGACGCTCGGGCGGCTCAGGGAGGGCGCATGATCGTCACATTGCGCGGCATCGTCCAGCACGTGGAAGAGGAGGCGCTGGTCCTGGAGGTCGGAGGCCTTGGTTTGCGCATAGCCATAACGCGCTCCGTGCTCGATGCAGGCCCGCAGGTGGGCAAGCCCTTCTTCCTTCATACCGCTCTCATGCTCAGGGATGAGAAATTCTATCTGTACGGCTTCAGCTCGGCCGAAGAATTGGCACTGTTTAGTGTCTTGATCGGGGTGAGTGGGGTGGGGCCGAAGCTGGCTCTCTCGCTTCTCTCGAATATATCGGGGGATGTTTTGCGCTCGGCTGTTGCGAGCAACCAGCCAGAGGTGCTTACGAGGGTCCCGGGCATTGGCAGGAAGACCGCTGAGAAGATCGTTTTCCATTTGAAGGATGTGATCGCCGCACCGCCCACGGGTGTTTCCATGCCGAGCGAACTGGACACGGAAGTGCTCGAAGCCCTCACGGCGCTGGGATACAGCCTGGTGGAGGCCCAGGCCGCGATCCAGGCCATCCCGGAGGATGCGCCGGAGGATGTTGAGGAACGGGTGCGGCTGGCGCTGCGCTTCTTTGCCAAGCCCTGAGGCGGATTGCCTCCAGCAGCCAAGCCTGATCCCGTGCCGGCTAGGCGGCCTTGGGGAGGATCTCAAGTGAAAGGAGTGGTTCGCGAGCTCAGGCGCCGACCATTTAGGGCCTTCTGGCGGCTGCAGAGCGCTTCGACTCCCCCCCCATTTGTGACCGGCTGGACAGAATGGAGGCGTTCAGGTATGATTTCGGGCGTTCTGCGTCTTCTCTGCCTGGAAGACCGCACCGCCGCAGTGCGCATGGGCCGGTGCGATTTCGGAGAAGACGCGGTTCGGGCAAAGGCCATGCAGGCGAAGGCTCCTTGGGAGGCCTCATGACGGATTATGTGAAGAATCTCTCCAGCGAACTCCAGCGTCAAATCGACACATT
Organism: uncultured Anaerolineaceae bacterium; assembly: GCA_964492745.1. Taxonomy (GTDB): domain Bacteria; phylum Chloroflexota; class Anaerolineae; order Anaerolineales; family E44-bin32; genus E44-bin32. The sequence goes on along the minus strand of CAZBLT010000002.1, from coordinate 36,395 downwards.
TTCCCCCGAAGTTGAAGTCAAGGATATCGGATCGGTCTTGGAAGCGGGCGATGGCATCGCCCGCGTTTCGGGTCTTTCGGCCGTGAAGTCACAGGAACTGGTCCGGTTTGCAAATGGGGTCATGGGGATCGCTTTCAATCTGGAGCGCGACGCTGTGGGCGTGCTCATCATGGGCGATTACGATGAGATCGAAGAGGGGATGCTGGTCTACAGCACCGGACGCATCGCCTCCGTCCCGGTGGGAGAAGGCTTGGTGGGACGCGTGGTCAACGCCCTGGGTGAGCCGATCGATGGAAAAGGGCCGGTCAGTTTCGATGAATACCGGCCGGTCGAGCGCATCGCCGCGGGTGTGGTCGAGCGCAAGGATGTCGATACGCCGGTCCAGACCGGCATCAAGGCCATCGACGCCATGATCCCGATCGGACGGGGCCAGCGCGAGCTCATCATCGGCGACCGCCAGACAGGGAAGACGGCTCTGGCGATCGACACCATCATCAACCAGGTGGGCAAGGACTTGCTTTGCATCTATGTGGCTATCGGGCAGAAGCGGGCCGCTGTGGCCCGCACCGTCGCCACCCTGCAGCGCTTCGGCGCCATGGATCATACGATCGTGGTCGTCGCCGCTGCCGACGATCCGGCTGCGCTGCAATACCTGGCGCCCTACGCCGGATGTGCCATGGGCGAGGCCTTCGCAGAACAGGGAAAGGATGCCCTGGTTGTCTACGATGACCTGACAAAGCACGCCTGGGCATATCGCCAGGTTTCGCTGCTCTTGCGCCGCCCTCCCGGCCGGGAAGCCTATCCCGGAGATGTTTTCTACCTTCATAGCCGGCTGCTGGAGCGCGCCGTCAGGCTGGCAGATCAATTCGTGATCGTCCCCAAGGAGCATGAGGGGGAGGCCACGCTTGAAGATTCGGTGGATGGCGTGGCCTATGGCGGTCCGCTGGCCGAGAAGGAGGCCCGGCAGGCGCTGGAGGCGATGGAGAAGGCCGGAGAATACAGGGTCACCAAGCTGAAGGGCAGCGGCGGATCCTTGACCGCGCTGCCGATCATCGAAACGCAATTGGGTGACGTATCGGCCTACATCCCGACCAACGTGATCTCTATCACGGATGGCCAGATCTATCTGGAGACCGATTTATTCAATGCCGGTATTCGACCGGCCATCAACGCCGGACTGTCGGTCTCGCGTGTGGGTGGTGATGCCCAGACCAAGGCCATCCGCCAGGTGGCGGGGCGCCTGCGGCTCGACATGGCGGCCTACCGCGAGGTGGCAGCCTTCGCCCAGTTTGGCTCCGACCTGGACAAGGCCACGCAGGCTCAGCTAAGCCGGGGCCAGCGCATGCAGGAAATCCTCAAGCAGCCACAGTATCAACCCTACGAACTGGAGCAAGAGGTGGCGGTTCTCTGGGCGGCCACGCAGGGCTACGCCGATGAGATCCCGGTCGACGGGATCATGGCCTGGGAGAACGCCTTGCTGCGAAACTTGGAAGCGGCCTATCCAGAGGTGCTGCGGGACATCGCCGAGAAGAAGGTGATCACAGAGGAGACAGAGGCCAAGCTCAGGGAGGCTGTGGAAACCTTCAATCGAAGCTGGGCAGCCTGACGCCTACCCGAGGAGCAACCTGCGATGTCGTCTGCCCGTGAAATGCGACTCCGGATCCGGAGCATCCAGAACATCTCCCAGGTCACGCGTGCCCTGGAGGCGGTCAGTGCCAGCCGAGTGCGCAAGGCCGAAGCCCGCGTCCGGCAAAGCCGACCCTATGCCGAAAAGGCCTGGGAACTCCTGCGACATCTCTCGCTGCAGCCGGCGAAGGAGGCCGTGCATCCATTCCTGGCGGTCCGCGAGCCTATTGGCAGCATCCTGGTGGTGCTCATCAGCGGCGACCGCGGTTTGGCCGGCGCGTACAACACCAATGTGATCCGCTACGCGCTGGACACGTTCGATCCCGCCCCCGTGCCCGTCCGCTATATCGCGGTTGGCCGCCGTGGGCGGGACATGCTGCACCGGCGGCGCAAGGAATTGATCGCCGAGTTCAGCGGTTTGCCGGCCGAGCCCACATTCGCCGATGTCTCGGCAATCGGTCGACTGGCTACGCAGGAATTCCTGGAGGAGAAGGCGGATCAGGTCTTCCTGGTCTACACCGATTTCGTCAGCCTGCTCCGGCAAGTGCCGAGCTCCAAGATGCTGCTTCCGGTGAGTTTCGAACTGCTTCCGCTGGGCGCTGGAGAGCCGCCCCCTGGCTCTGCTGGGGAGCGGTCAGGTCCGCTGCCAACGTACATCTATGAGCCGAGCCGGGAGGCCTTGATCGACCGCATCGTACCGCGACTGACAGAGTTGCAGATCTACCAGGCGATTAACGAGTCGCTGGCAAGCGAGCATGCTGCGCGCATGGTGGCGATGCGCAACGCCACCGAGAACGGCGAGGAGTTGGCGGCGGGGCTGCGCCTGATCTATAACAAGGCCAGACAGCAGGCCATCACCAGTGATATGCTGGATATTGCTGGCGGCGCTGAGGCGCTGGCCAGCGCTGGGAAGAAGTAGAGCCGGCGGAAGCCGGTAGTGGAGGGAAGCATGGCACGTTCGAAGGGTCGCGTGGCGCAAATCCGAGGCGCCGTTGTCGATTGTGAATTTCCGCCGGGCGGGTTGCCTGAGATTAATGAGGCCATTGAAGTGCCCAGGGATGGGGCCAACCCTTTGGTGCTTGAAGTGCAATTGCACCTTGGCGACAGCGCCGTTCGCGCGATTGCCATGGACACGACCGACGGGCTGCAACGGGGCATGGCCGCCTATGCCACCGGCGCGCCCATCCGCGTCCCGGTGGGCGAGCCCACGCTCGGGCGCGTATTCAACGTCCTAGGGCAGCCGATCGACAAGGCTGGGCCGGTCGAGGCATCGGAATACCAGCCCATCCACCAGCCGGCGCCCCCATTCGAGGAGCAATCCACATCCGTAGAGGTTTTCGAAACGGGTCTGAAAGTAATTGATCTCATCGCCCCCTTCACGCGCGGCGGCAAGACAGGCATCTTCGGCGGGGCCGGCGTGGGCAAGACGGTCATTATCATGGAGCTCATCCGCACGATCGCGACCGTCCATAAGGGCAATTCCGTTTTCGCCGGCGTGGGTGAACGAACCCGTGAGGGCACTCAGCTCTATCGCGAGATGCTCGAATCGGGCGTGATGAAGGACACCGTGATGGTCTTCGGCCAGATGAACGAGCCCCCAGGCGTGCGGCTGCGGGTGGGCCTTACGGCGCTGACCATGGCCGAGTACTTCCGGGATCAGGGCCGGGACGTGCTGCTCTTCATCGATAACATCTTCCGCTTCAGCATGTCGGGCTCGGAGGTCTCGGCCCTGCTTGGCCGGATGCCGTCCGCTGTGGGATACCAGCCCACACTGGCTACTGAGATGGGCGATTTACAGGAACGCATCACTTCCACTCGCACCGGCTCCATCACCTCCATGCAGGCCATCTACGTGCCCGCCGATGATTACTCCGACCCGGCGCCGGTGGCGACTTTCACCCACCTGGATGCGACCATCGCACTCGAGCGCTCCATCGCCGAGAAAGGCATCTACCCGGCTGTCGATCCACTCGCGTCCACCTCCCGTATCCTGGATCCCCAGGTCGTGGGAGAAGAGCACTACACCGTCGCCCGGGAGGCCCAGCAGGTCCTCCAGCGATACAAGGACCTCCAGGACATCATCGCCATCCTGGGAATCGAGGAACTGAGCGAGGAAGATAAACTTGTGGTCTCGCGAGCGCGCAAGATCGAGCGGTTCTTCTCGCAGCCGATGTTCGTTGCCGAGCAGTTCACCGGGCAGGAAGGACGCTATGTCTCGCTGCGGGAGACGGTACGGGGCTTCCGCGAGATCCTGGATGGCAAGCATGACGACTTGCCGGAGCAGGCCTTCCATATGGTTGGGAACATCGACGAGGCCGTAGAGAAGGCCGAGCGGCTTGCGACGGAAGGCTAGCGGGGAGACTGCGCATGCCCATTCGCTGTGAGATCGTCACCCAGGACCGCGCCCTCTACGAAGGCCCTGCCGATATGGTCCTTGCTCCGGGTTCTGAAGGGGAGCTTGGCATTCTTCCGAACCATGCCCCTTTGCTCACGACCCTGGGCTATGGCATCCTGCGTGTCCGGCATGGGAAGGAGGAACGGGCTTTCACGGTCGCTGGCGGCGTCCTGGAAGTGCGCCCCGATGTGGTCATCGTGCTGGCGGATGTCGGCGAGAGGGTTGACGAGATCGACCTGGGGCGAGCCGAAGCGGCCAGGGCTCGTGCCGAGGAATTGCTGGCGAAAGGTCCGCCTCCCGACACAGATGAATACCTCAAGATCCAGGCTGCGCTGCGGAGGTCGAAGCTGAGGCTGGAGGCGGTGCGGCGCTACGGGCGCGGTGCGCGCCCGGATAGGCCCTCGAGGCCGGAGCCGGAAGATTAGCGATGCCACTCTTTGGCAAGGATCTAGGCATCGATCTGGGGACGGTCAACACCCTCATCTGTGAGGGCGATGAGATCGTCCTCCATGAGCCCACGGTAGTCGCCATCGATATCGAAGAACTGAAGATCGTGGATGTCGGCCACTCGGCACGCGACATGGATGGCCGGGTGCCCGAGGTGATCGAAGTCTCGCGCCCCCTGAGAGAGGGTGTGATCGCCGATTTCGAGGTCACCCATCGCATGTTGGGGCACTTCATCGAGAAGGTCAGCGGCCCCACGAGGCTCTTCAAGCCGCGAGTGATGATCACCGCTCCCCTGGGAGCCACGAGCGTTGAGCGTCGAGCGGTTCATGAGGCTGCCTTGCAGGCCGGAAGCCGCGAAGTCCATTTGATCCAGGAACCGCTGGCGGCCGCCATCGGTGTGGGTTTGCCGATCGCCACGCCCTCGGGCAACATGGTGGTTGTGCTTGGCGGGGGCGTAACCCAGGCTGCCGTGATGGCGATGAGCGGGATTGTGGCCTCTGACGCTGTGCGCATAGGCGGCTTGAAACTCGACGAGGCCATCGCCAGCTATGTGCGCAAGAAATATGGGCTGATCATCGGCCCCCGCACAGCCGAACAGGCCAAGATCCGCATCGGGGCCGCAATTCCACAGGATGAGGAGAAGTCCATCGAGCTCCAGGGACAGGATCAGGTTTCAGGCCTGCCCCGGCCGATAACACTTTCCACGGGTGAGATCGTGGAAGCCCTCCAGGAAAGCCTTCATCTGATGGTGGCAGCCGTCCGGAAAGTGCTGGAGCGGACGCCGCCGGAACTGGCCTCGGATATCATCGATCGGGGCATGGTCATCTGTGGCGGCGGCGCCCTGCTTAGGGGGATGGATAAATGGCTCACGCATGAGACGGGCGTTCCCGCCTATCTCGCCGATGAGCCTGTCGCCTGCATCGCCAAGGGTGCGGCCCGAGGTCTGACCATGCTGGAACGCCTGCGTCGAAACCTGCCGGCTGTATGAAATTCCTGAGGAAACCAGACCGCGCCCTGGGGCGCGGTTCTTTCTTTTATGTGCGGCCGACGTTCCCTTGGGCCTGCGATTGAACCTCGGGGTTTGAAGAAGAACCGGCCGCCTCCTGGCGGCCGGCGAGATGAACGCTAGGCAAGGGCCAGGCCTAATCGAGATAGTAGGTCATCTGTTGCAGGTGCAGCACGGGATCGATATATTGCACCCTGACATGATCCGGAACGACTAACGCGATTGGCGCGTAGCAGAGAATGGCTTCGATGCCGGCTGAAATAAGGCGCTCGGTCACTTGCTGAGCCACGCCCGCTGGCACTGCGAGCATGGCCACCCGCAACTCCATTCCCCGGAGGTCTTGCTCCAGACGACTGACATCCCGTACGATAAAGCGTCCGACCTTCTGGCCAATCTTCTGTGGGTCGCTGTCGAACACTGCCATGACTCGGAACCCACGGTCTACGAAGCCTCGGTAATGCGCGATGGCCGAGCCCAGGTCGCCAGCGCCGATCAGGGCCACATCCCAGATGCGGTCGACCTTCAGGATCCTTCGAAGCTGCTCGGCGAGGAATTTGATATCGTAGCCCGTGCCCTGTTTGCCGAACTCGCCGAATTGAGAGAGGTCCTTGCGAATTTGGGCGGAGGAGATGCCCAGGCGGCCACCAAGCTCCTGCGACGAAGTGATCTCCTGGCCTTCAGAAGCCATTTGGGTGAGCTCTCGCAGGTACAAGGGGAGACGACCGATAACGATATCTGGGATCTTGCTAGCGGCCATGGCACCCTCCTTTGGAAATCGGCAAAGATGGACCCAATCAAGTATACATCTATGGATTGTGCAAACCATAACATATCGTGGCGCAGACGTGTAGGGTTATAATGGCGCGGTTGCGGGGGTTGAGCGTGAGCATGAGCATGAGTAGCCCGAATTTCCTGGATGAGGTGACGATCGAGGTGGCTTCCGGACGAGGAGGCGACGGCATCGTCCATTTCCGGCGCGAGAAGTACGTGCCGCGCGGGGGCCCCGATGGCGGTGACGGGGGCAAGGGCGGTGATGTCATCCTAGAGGTGGACCCGCGCTTGAACACCCTCGCGCCCTTCCGCCGCAAACGGCGGTTCCGGGCCGAGAATGGCAGGCCAGGCGGGGGCAGCAACAAGACCGGGCGGAGCGGGAGCGATCTCGTGATCAAAGTCCCTCCGGGCACCCTGGTGCGGGACGCCGCCGGCGGCCACATCCTCGGAGATCTGGTGCATCCGGGCCAGCATCTTATCGTATGCAAGGGCGGGCGCGGGGGACGAGGGAATGCCCGTTTTGCGACTTCCCGGAACCAAGCGCCTCGCATGGCCGAGAAGGGTGAGCCGGGCCAGGAGCGCGAGCTGGAATTGGAGCTCCGGTTGATCGCCGATATCGGCATCATCGGGATCCCCAATGCTGGAAAGTCGACCCTTCTATCACGGGTGACCAACGCCAAGCCCAAGATTGCCGATTACCCCTTTACAACTCTGGCTCCTAACCTGGGCGTTGCCGACCTGGACGAGGAGACCAGCCTGGTGCTGGCAGATATTCCCGGGCTGGTTGAAGGAGCGCACCAGGGCATAGGGTTGGGGACGGCCTTCTTGCGGCATGTGCAACGCACGCGCGTGCTGATTCATCTGCTCGATGGTCTGTCCAAGGATCCTCTGGCGGATTACTCGCAGATCAACGCCGAGCTGGCGCTCTTCGATCCGGGCTTAGGGGCAAAGCCGCAGATCGTGGCAGTCAACAAAGTCGATCTGCCGGAGGTCAGAGAAACGATCCCAAAGCTGAAGAAGCGATTCAAGGCTCTTGGCCATGATGTCATGGCGGTTTCAGCGCTCAGCGGAGAAGGCCTGCGAGAACTGCTCTACGCTGCCGCACGCAAGCTGGCCGAGGAGGGACCGGTTGCGCTTGAGGAGGAGCTGCCGGTCTATCGTCCTGGGCCTGCTGCAGGCGAGTTCACGCTGGAGCGTGAACCGGATGGAGGCTGGAGGGTCCGCGGTAAGGCAATCGAACGAGCCGCGGCGATGACCTATTGGGAATACGACGAGGCCATCCGCCGCTTTCAATCGACGCTCGAGCGTCTGGGGATCCACGACGCATTGCGCGAGGCAGGGGTGAAGCCCGGTGATACCGTGCGCATCGGGGAGTATGAGCTGGAATGGGTGGACTGATTGGTGTCTTCGGCGGGACCTTCGATCCGCCCCACCTGGCCCATCTGATCCTGGCGGATGAGGCCCGCCACGAACTGGCTTTGCAGAAGGTGCTCTGGGTGGTCACTGCGGTGCCCCCGCATAAGCCGGGCAGACCCATCACCGCAGCCGAACACAGGGTGGAGATGATCCGACGCCTGGCAACGGCGGATCCGGCCTTCGAGCTCTCCAGGGCTGACTTGGATCGGACCCCGCCCCATTATTCCCTCGGAACCATGGAATGGCTTCGCGAGAGGCTCCCAGAGACAGGCTTCGCCTATCTAATGGGCGCAGACTCGCTGCGTGATTTACCAAAATGGCACCGGCCACGGGCGTTCCTGAAAGCCTGCGAGAAGCTGGTGGTCATGGTGCGCACAGGCGTCGAAGTTGACCTGGATGAGATTGAAGCCTCGGTGCCCGGCGTGCGTGAAAAGGTTCATCTTCTCGCGGTGCCTTCGCTCGAAATTTCCTCGGAAGACATCCGTGAAAGAGTCCGGAAGGGCAGAGCCTTTCGCTATTTCCTGCATCCTGTAGTCGCAACCTACATCCTTGAGCAGGGGCTCTATCGATGAGCTTGCTGCGTGATCGTGCCTTCCGTGCTGCGGCCTCTGCGCATTGGGCTGTGGATTTGATGAACAGCCAATACCCGCTTCTCCTGGCTGCGCTCAGCGGGCCGCTTGGGCTCAGCTATACCATCGTCGGCATCCTGAGCGCCATTTACAGCCTGAGCGGTTCACTATCGCAACCTGTCTTCGGGCACTGGGCCGACCATGTGGGCCATCGGCGCATTGCCGCCGGCGGGATGCTGCTCATGCTGCTATCCTTCTCCGCGGCCCTGCTCTTGAAGAGCGCGGCAACCCTGGGAATCCTAATCTTGATGGCCGTCGGCTCGGCCGCTTTCCATCCGGCCGCCGCGGCTGAGGCTGCCCGCCGCGGACGCGTGCACCTAGATCGGAGTGAGAATACGGCCGCATCGCTATTTTTCCTTTTTGGCCAGGGAGGCCTGTTTCTGGGGCCGCTCTTTGGCGGGGCCTTGCTCGATTGGGGCGGCAGCCGCGCACTACTCCTGCTGTTGCTTATCCTGATCCCGATTGGGTGGCTGTTGCTTGGCCATGAGCGCCGGAGCCTGCCGGTGGCCTTCCCTACGGCGCAGGCCGCGAACCCCGAACCGAGCAAGCTCGCGGTACCTCTGACAGTCTTGCTGCTCTTTACGAGCGTGGTTGCGGCCCGCTCGTGGGTCCAGATGTCTATGTCCGCCTTCCTGCCGAAGTACCTGGGTGATCTCGGCTTCCGCCCCAGCCTGTATGGAAGCGTGACTGCAATCTTCATGGGATCAGCCGCAATCGCCGGCGTCCTCGGTGGTGTGCTCGCCGACCGGTATGGCAAACGGCCCGTGGTCAGCCTCTCGCTGCTATTGTCTGCACCTCCCCTGGTACTGATCCCGAATTATCAATCGGCGGGGATGATCGCCCTGCTGACATTTTTGGCGGGTGGCGCGCTAGGGATTTCCTATAGCATCCTGGTCGTCCTCGGCCAAAACATGTTACCTCGCCGGGAGGGGATGGCTTCGGGATTGGTGTTAGGCTTTACGTTCGCGAGCGGCTCGATCGGCGCCCTCTTCAGCGGAATACTGGTCGACCTTGCGGGGTTTAAAGTATTCTATGGCGCCCTCGCAGGCCTTGCCGCCCTATCTGGGCTCCTAGGACTCGGTTTGCGGGGTTTCGAAGTCCAGGCCAGATTTGCGCCGGAGCATACCATCCACTAGCGTTCCGCGCGCCGGATTGCGATAGGCTTGCTTCCGTGGGCCGCCTGTATGAGACTTCCCCTTTTCCTGCATGCGGGACACTAGCCGCAAGGTGTGATAGCCGCCGCCGCTATGCAGGTCTACAATGGGGGCGGCTCAGCATCGTTCGCAGGTTCAAACCATGGGGCTGAAGGGGAGTTAGCCATGAATATGACCATTCGCTCGTCGCGCTGGTTTCTTCCAGTCTTCTTTGTCGTGTTTGCCGCCGCATTGGTTATCTTCGCCCTCGTACGGACGATTCGCGCGCCAGAGAACGCGCAAACAGGGGGACCGTTGGACCCAGTCCGCTACGCCTACTTGGGCGAGGGCCGGCCGACGGCGCCCGTCGATCCCTGCTCTTTGCTGAGCGAGGAGACGGTTGCCCGAGCGGTCGGGCTCCCAGTGGGCGATCCTCAGTCGCTGGAGGTGGATAACCCTCTGGGGGAGCGGCAGTGCGTCTTCCCAAGCGCTTCGGATCCTTCAGAGCCCCTGGTCCAGGTGGTAACCGTCTTTCAGGAAGGCATGGATCCAGTGCTTGTCCAGAACGGCTACACCGTCCGGCATCTCTTTCAGGGCAAGCGAGTGGGTGAAGGCCGGGTGCAGGATGTGATGGGCATCGATCATGAGGCGTTCTGGGGCGGTGTGGGCGGGGAGTTGTGGAATGGGCTTCATGTCCGCACGGCCGATGTCTACCTCCAGGTCCGTGTAAACCTGGATGACCCCGGCGAAGCCCTGCAAAGCGCCAAAATCATCGCCATCGCTGCTCTCCGAAACCTTATTAAATAGGAAGACGGCCCTCCTTCTCTCGAGGCCGCGAAATCCATGGGACTGGCTAGCCATCCGATAAGGGCGGCTCTTCTCCTGTGGCCACGGGACGCGCGGGATCACTGCACCATTCCGACCAGGATCCGGCATAGAGCCGCGGCTCGGGCAGCCCTGCATGGAGCATCGAGAGGATGTTGTGGCAGCCGGTAACGCCTGAGCCACAATATACGACCGCCTGTGCATAATCGCGTGTGCCGAGCAGTCGCTTCCAAGAGAGGCGCAGGCTCTCAGGGCTAAGAAATCGGCCCTGCGGATCGAGGTTCGTGCCCCAGAAGCGGTTTCGTGCACCGGGGATATGGCCGGCCACCGGGTCGAGGGGTTCTTCTTCTCCCAGGTAGCGCTCCCGGGAGCGCGAATCGATCAGCAGCAGATCCTGAGCGTCGATCATATCCTCCACGGTCACAAGCCGGTCGGGACGGGGCCGGGGAATGAAGGTTCGCCGCGTCCGCCTTTCGGGGTCCGTTGTGAGAGGGAAGCCGGCCTCGATCCAGGCTTGAATCCCGCCGTCTAGCACGGCGGCGGCCGGATGCCCTAGATAGCGCAAGGACCACCAAAGTCGGGCCGCGAAGCCACCGCCACGATCGTCATAGGCGATAACCTGTACGTGTTCGTCGATGCCCAACTCGGCGAAGATTTCGGCAAGCAAATCAGTTGGTGGAAGCGGATGCCTGCCGTTGCGGCCTGTGCGCGGTGCGCACAGGTCACGGTCGAGGTGGACATAGACGGCGCCTGGGATATGCCCTCTCAGGTAGGCCGCTTCGCCTGCATCCGGATCTTCCAGATCGAAGCGGCAATCGAAAACCGCCCAATCAGGATCCCCCAAATGGGCATGCAGCGTGGTGGGATGCACGAGGGTGGAAAACATCTTTGCCGCGCACCTTTTGCGTAAGAGGTCGGCCAGGCCCTAGGCCTCTTCTTCGGACTGCGTTGGCGGCGGAGCCGCCTTCCGAAGTTGCTCGAGTGAGACCCGGTTGGTGTGCTTACAGCGCGGGCATCGGGCATCATAATGTGTGCCCCTGCTCTCCTCGAGCGCTTCGAGTGCAAAGGCGATTTCCTCCCGTTTTAGGGCGAAGCTCCAACCGCATCGGTAACAGCGAATCTGCATCTTCTGCTCCTTGGTGTGCCTAGTTCTTAGGTTTGCTTATGGCCAGCCCGATGCCGGCCAGGGTTATGGCTGCACCTGCTAGTCGCAGGACGGATGGGATCTCTTCCAGGAATAAGTATGCCAAAAAACCTGCCGATACGGGCTCGCCGAGTAGACTCACCGAGACCGTTGTGGCGGAGAGATGCCGCAAGGCCCAATTGTACGTCGAATGTGCAAGAAGTTGTGGGAAAAGTGCCAACAGTAGGAAGAGCCAGTAGGTCATGGGCTGGAAGCCGCTCAGCGGAACATGCTTTCCGAGGCTGATGGTCAGCAGGCCGACCGCCGCGAAGCTATACACAAGAGTGATGTAGGTCAGAAGGGGGAGCCGGGCGCGCAGGTCCCTCCCAATGATTAGGTACGCCGCGCCGGCGATCCCGCCGGCGAGCGCGAGAACATCACCCAAGAGCGCGCTGCCGGAGCTTCCATCGCCGAGCAGGCAGGCGAGCGGGCCTGTGCCCTTGCAGGAATCGCTTCCCGCGATGACGACGCCTCCAGCCAGCGCCAAGGCAAGGCCTATCCAGGTTCTCTTGGGGGCGGACTCCTTCAAGAAGGCCGGTGAGAACACCGCCACGAAGAGGGGTGTCGTCTGGACGATGACCACTGAACTCGCCACCGTTGTGTATTCGAGCGAGGTGATCCAGGTGCCGAAGTGCAAGGCAAGGAACAGGCCCGAGAGCAGGCTCAGTAACCATTGTCTGCGCGTCAATGCTTTGAGAGTCGAGCGTTGCGGGGATAAGGCCAGGGCCGGAATCAGAATGAGGCTTGCTAGGCCGAGCCGGTAGGTGGCGATGGCGAGGGAATCGGCGTCTTGCTGCGCATATCGAATGAGCACGGAGGAGGTGGAAGCGGCGAAGATGCCGATGGTCATGGCCGCAGCTGGAGGCAAAGCCGGCGCTGGATGAGAGCTTTCATGCTGCGGGCTGGAAGGACGTTTCTTGACAAAAGCAAACACGGGAGAATACAATCGCTAATGGCCTTATCGACGGTGTGAGGGCCGATGGTAACGGATTCGGCAGCTGGGGTCAACTTTTTTTCTTCGCCAAAGGATAGGAGGTAGTATCGATGCCGTTGGAGCTTCCAAAGCTGGATTATCCCTATGACGCGCTCGAGCCATACATCGACGCGCGCACGATGGAGATCCATTATAGTAAGCATCACGCGGGGTACGTTGCCAAGACCAACGCGGCTCTAGAAGGGTACCCGGACCTGCAGGAAAAGCCGCTCGAGACCCTGCTGGCTGATCTCAATCAGGTGCCCGAAGCGATCCGCACTGCGGTCTGCAACAATGGCGGCGGTGTGGCCAACCACAGTCTCTTCTGGAAGATCATGGCCCCCGATGCGGGTGGAGCGCCGCAAGGCGCCCTGGCGGATGCCATCGAGGCCGCCTTCGGCGGCTTTGATTCCTTCCGGGAATCCTTCTCGAGCGCCGCTGGCGGCGTTTTCGGAAGTGGCTGGGCATGGTTGGTGAAGGATTCGAGCGGCGGGCTTCAGATCCTGACCACTCCCAATCAGGACACGCCGCTTTCCCAGGGCCTGACGCCGATCCTGAATCTCGATGTCTGGGAACACGCCTATTACTTGAAGTATCAGAACAGGCGCCCGGAATACATTCAAGCATGGTGGAGAGTCGTTAACTGGGCCGAGGTCAGCCGCCGCTACGAAAGCTGAGGGGATGCGTAGGTCTTAGGGGTGATGTCGATGCCGTCTCATACGCACACAATCTGGAGGATTGAGACATGACTCACATTATCACAAGTTTGTGCCTCCGCGATGCCGGATGCGTTGAAGTCTGTCCGGTGGAGTGCATCGTGCCAGGGAAGCCAATTGATCAGTGGCCCTGGTACTACATCGATCCCGACACGTGCATCGATTGCGGTGCATGCGTCCCGGAGTGCCCTTACGAGGCCATCTTCCCCGAGGATGAGGTCCCGTCCGAATATGCTGCCAAGGGCGGGGAATATCAGAGCATGCCCGCAGGAACCGCAGGATTTGACACTGTTTACGACGGGGAGAACCACCACGGCGAACCCGTCCACCTCGAGCATACCCGCATTCTCGAAGCGGGCCAGGTTGTGGACCTCACGCCAGACATCCAGCCCAATTACGACTACTTCCAGAAGGGACCTGGATATAGCGCCCTCGAGGAATAATCGGGTCTGGAAGCGAGATCTTCGCCGATCCGAATCCGCCGATCTCCGCCTGGTTGAAGTTGCTGGAGACGGGCAAGTTCCGAAAGAAAAGAGGGAGCCGGTTGGCTCCCTCTTGGTGCATCTGGAATCTTCATGCCAGCGCCTTTCTTACCAGTCGGGATAAGGCGGGGGGTTTGGTGGGATCGACGTAATAGGAGGCGTACCGCACCGAGCGGGAAAGCCTCGGAAAGATGAGCGTACCTGCGGGTGCACTTATTGGTGCGCAGACCCGGCGGGTTGTGGAGAACTTCCCCATCTCGGACAGCCGACCCTGGCGCACTTTCATCTCTCTTGCATTTCAACCACCGGTGCCCGCCTCCGTTGCCTTGCGACGCCTCCCCAGAAGCGGAAGTGACCATCCGCCCTCGCCGCCCACGCGCAGATCCTTATGCTGGAAGCGCAGCAGCGCCATCACCGAGAGCACGAGACCCGCAGCGGCCAGGCCTAAGACCCATTCCAGCTTCAAGCCGTTCATCGCATCCCCGCCCTGATAATAGTGGATGGGCAGATATCGAGCCACTTCTTCCAGCTCATTGATCATGCGGCTGAAGCCCTCGATGAAGAAACTCGCAACCAGGACCACTCCGCCGAGGGTAGCCGCCAGCCGGCGAGAGGGCACAAGCAGGCTGAGGAGGGCCGTGAGGGCGCCGAAGAGAAAGACGATAGCCAAGACCGACACGAAGGGCAGCGCCAGTTGCGCGGGTGTCAGATCCATCCCGCTTGCCGGCAAGGGCAACACTAGCCCCAGCCAAGCGATGATGCATATGCCGGCGGCGGTGGACAGGAAGGCAAGCAACCGCGCCAGGAACATTTTCGTGCGGCTGATGGGTTGGCCCATCAGCAGATCGAGGTGCCCGCTCTCCTCGTCGGCAGCCAGCAGGCCGCTGCCGGCGAGTACTGCGAAGATACCCAGGAGCAGGGGCATATAGCTGAAGAACTCGATGTTCAAGAATCCTTCGGGAGTGGCGAATTCGCTGAAATCCCCAAAGAAGGCGATGAATTCTTCCGGATAGATTTCCAGAAGCTGCTGAAGCTGCTCGCTCTGAGAGGAGATCGAATCGTAGAAGGGCATCAGCAAGAGCCCGAGCAGAAATAGCGCCATTCCCCAACCCAGGATTTGGCCGCGGGCCTTCCTTAACGCGTGAATGTAGACGGCTCTCATCATTCGACCTCCTTGTCGCCTGCAGCGTAGTAGGTGATGAAGATCTCCTCGAGCGATGGGCGCTCCGTCTCGATCTCGATGACTGGCTTGTCTGCCAGGGCTTGGATCAGCGGCTCCATATCGCCTTCCACTTGGAGCAAGAGGGATCGCGGGTCTGCGCCGTTGAGCACCTTAACCCCCCGGATGTTGGCGAATTCCTGCAGGTTCACCGGTTCGCGGAACCGCACCTGTGCCCGGCGCAGCGCCCGGTTGAGCAAGTCCTGGGTGTCGGCCACCTCGACCACCTCGCCAGCGCGGATAATGGCGACCTGGTCAGCAATCCGTTCGACAACACTGATGATATGGGAGGAGAAGAAGATGGTGGCACCATCCTGGCGGGCCTCCTCCAGGATGGCCAGCAGTTCTCGCTGGATCAAGGGATCCAAGCCAGTGGTGGGCTCATCGAGCATGAGCAACTCAGGCTTGTGCATCAAGGCCTGGATGAGGCCGATCTTCTGTTTGTTGCCGTGGGACAGGTTGCGAACCGGCATGCGAAGATCCACGTCCAGGCGCTCCGCCAGGCGGCGTATATGGGCTGGATCCGCTTGACGGCCCCGCAAATCATTGAAGAACCGTAGAGTCGCCTCGCCTGTCAGACTGCCATCGAGCTGGAGCTCGCCTGGCAGATACCCGACCCGACGGCGTACCTCCACCGATTGGCGTTGTGGATCCATTCCAAGCACCCTCAGCGTGCCGCCGTTGGGGCGGATGAGATCCAGCAGGCAACGGATTGTGGTGGTCTTGCCTGCGCCGTTTGGGCCTAGGAAGCCGAAAATCTCCCCACGGCGGACCTCAAAGGAAGCTCCCCGCAGAGCCTGGGCGGATCCATAGGATTTCTTCAGGCCTTCCACCTCGATGGCGAGGTCTTGCGACATTGGAACCTCCGCTGGGATTATCTCAGTGAATTCATCCTTGCAAGTATAAGCGCTGTTCGGGGAGGTTCCTGACCTGTTCCTGATTTCCACCTGATGGCCTGGGATGTGATCGGGATCCTCCGCCTCGGTGCAGATGCGAAGCGGGTTGCGCCAGGGGTATAATCTCTTCGCGATGAGTGAGCGGGGGTTGTGCCTGGCCCCAAACCAATGGAAAAGCATGCTCCAGCATGTGGAGCATTGCTTTCCGGAGGAGGGTTGCGGGTTGCTCGCCGGCAGGGATGGCTCCATTCTGCGAGTTCATATCATAGAGAATTGCCTGCACTCCCCCTTTCGCTTTCGCATGGAACCCGAAGCTCAATTGGAAGCCTTTAAGCAAATTGAGGCGGAGGGATTGGTGTTGCTGGCTATCTTCCACTCTCATCCCCACGGCCCCGAAGGGCCTTCCCTCGCCGACCTTGAGGAGCATGCATACGCTGATGTGATCCACATCATCTGGTCGCGATCTGGGAACCGCTGGTCGTGCAAAGCCTTCCGCCTGGACTCTGGGCGACCTGAAGCCATCCTGCTCACAATGGACGCCGAGGGCCAGAGCCCGGGTTCCGACCGCGCCGAAGGAGGAATTGGAACATGATATGGGGCTTGCTTGCACTGGCGCTTGCATACCTTCTGGGATCCGTGCCCGTCGGCCTGCTTGTGGTGCGGGCGAGGCGCGGCAGAGACATTCGGAAGTGGTACAGCGGCAGGACTGGCGCCACGAACGTCATGCGTGTGGCGGGGTATTGGGCCGGGCTGGTCACCGTGCTAGGGGATGTCGGCAAGGCGACTCTCGCAGTCGTCGTGGCGCGCTTGCTCACTGGGGGGCATGCAGGGTTCGAGGCGGCGGCTGGCGCGGCCGCTGTTCTGGGGCATAACTATTCCATCTTCTTGCTGGAAAGAGGAGTGGGCGGCTACCGGCTGAAGGGCGGGGCAGGCGGAGCGAGCGCCTTTGGCGCCGCGGTGGGTCTTTGGCCGCCATCCGGCCTCATCTTGCTTCCCCTTGCGGGCGCGGTCTATTACGGGATTGGCTATGCCTCCGTCACGACGATGAGCGTGCCTCTGGGTGCGGCCGTGATATTCGCGCTGAGGGCGATACAGGGTTCGTGCCCTTGGGAGTACGTCGCCTTCGCGATTGCCGCCGAGGCCTTGATCGTATGGGCCTTGCGCCCGAACATCCGGCGGCTGCTAGATGGGCAGGAGCGGCTGGTGGGCTGGCGGGCAAGCCGTCGCAAACGCGTCAAGGTCGAGGCAGAGAAGAAGGAGGCGGCCGATTGAGCCGCTCTGGAAATCAGGCGGCAAACAGGATGGCGGCCAGACCGGCTACGGTGACCAGAGTGATTTCGAGCCACGTGGCCCGCCCCGTGCGGCCCTGACGCCAGGCCGCGAGAGCGGCGTTCCCAGAATAGAAAGCCAACCCAAGAAGAAGTGACTCCTGCAGGGGTTTGATGGGCCAATAGTGGAGTGCCCAGGATATCTGCCCGCCCAGCCACGCCAGAATCGATCCCTGCCATATCGCCGTCGGGATTGACGCTCCCTCCAGGCGCTGCAGGCGCCAGGAAACGAACCATCCTGCCAGGAACGTGAGCGGGACGCCATAGATGGCGCGCATGTCCGTGGCCTTGATCGCGAAGAATGCCCCGGCGAGGAGAAAGTAAGCTAGGGCTCGAAGGCCGGCCGCCGCGAGGTCATAGCGTGGATCGCTGGCATCTACAACGATGTATTCCGCAACCAAGACAGCCACCAGGAGCATGGCTGCGATCGGTAGCCCGAGCCAGAGAGCGGGCCCCTCTGGAAGCCGGCCGAGGATGGCGCCGAGGGCGAGGGAAGCCAGGGCAGGGATGAATCCATGTTCGGCGGACATGCGTTTTCCTTGCAGTCTTGGGTGGGATTGGAGCAGCCAATCTGTCCCTGTGGCGGCGAGAGCGGCGGAGAGGCTTAGCAGGGCAAAGCGGGTGTTGAAATCGAAGCGGATTAGCAGGCCTGCGAGCGTGAATTGAGTCGAGAATGTGGGCAGCTCGACGATCCGCAGGAGCCCATACGCCAGCAGAACGAGCGCTGCCATGGCGCTCAAGCGGTCGCGGTCGGGGCGGGGCAGGCTGGGGTCCACGCACGCATTCTAGCATCCCCGGCGAGGGTCGTCCATGAGACTTATTTGCCCGCGCGCCATCAGGGGGATTCCGAGGCTGCGCTGGCTGCCTGTCCCCGGCATAGTTGGGAAGGGATCCCCATGATGACGCAAAGCCTATAACGCATGGAGACGCGGCTGGCCGCCGGGCGCGGCACCTGCTCCAGCCGCGCCTCAGGGACCCCTCGCCCCTGGCGGGAGCTGGGAGAGAAAGCAGAAGGAAACCCGTTCATGGCGGCGCGATATGCCAGGTACATCCCACAGCTCCATGTATAATGGGGCGCCATGGTGGCCTTGACGATGCTGGGCGGCCTCCTGCTGGGGGGCCTGATCAATCTGCTCGCTGACAGCCTGCCAACCGCGCGGCGCGTGACAGCGCCCAGGTGCCAGGCCTGTACCGCCCCTCGCGAACCGCTGGCGTGGCTGGCCCTGCTCGGCTGGATCGCGGGCCATGGGCGCTGCCCTTACTGCGGGAGCCCCCGGCCAGCACGGACGGTCCTAGTGGAGATCGCCGCCACGCTTGGAACCGGATGGCTCTACCTAACGCAGCCCACGGCCGGTGCGTTCTTTCAGTCCTTGCTCATCAGCGTGGTTTTCCTCTTGATCCTGATCATCGATATCGAGCACCGCCTGATCCTGCATGTCGTCAGCCTGCCGTCGGCCTTGCTCATCGGGCTTCTCAATAGCCTGAACGCCGACCTGGGGCTCAAGCGCACCTTGCTCGGCGGGGCGGTTGGCTTTTTCACCTTCTTCTTGCTCTATTTGGCAGGTGTCATCTTCGGGCGGTGGATTGCCCGGAGGCGGTCGGACGTCCCGCAGGAGGAGGCCTTTGGTTTTGGGGATGTTATGCTGGCGATGGTCATTGGCGTCACCGTTGGCTTCCCGGGCGTGATCGAGGCCCTGATACGGGGCATTCTGGCGGCGGGAATCTTCAGCCTTGCCTATCTGGCCATCATGGCTCTGCGCCGGCGCTATGAGGCCTTCACCCCGATCCCGTACGGCCCCTTCCTCCTCCTGGGCGGCTGGTGGGTCTACTTCCAGGGTTGGTCGACGCTCGAGAGCCTGCTGGGCATGGGCTGAGCAATCCCGATGTCGCGTTTTCGTTACAATCGCGTCCTCCCGGGCTGACAGAGACGCTCTCTGGTGCCGCGGTACTAGGCCCCTTCGCTGACCATGTGTCTATAATAAAGGGGAGGGATGAAATCCCGAAAGGGCATCCGATGCGAGGTCGATTGGACAAGCAATTCCTAGCATTTCCCCGTCGGCGGCGGGGACGCAAACCGCGTGGACAGAGCATCGTTGAATTCATGGTGCTCTTGCCGGTCCTGCTCATGATGCTCTCAGGACTGATCGAATTTGGGTTCCTCTTGAACTACTATCTGGACCTGATCGATGCCGCCCGAGAGGCAGCGCGGTTCGCGGCCAATGACGACCCGCTGCACAACGATCTTACCGGCGCCTACCAGGACCCCAATCCGGGGTTCTACCTGCGCACCCAAACCGTCGCACTGCAATCGATCAGCATCGGTTCCGGCGGTCAGATCACACTCAACCCCGCCACAGACGACGTGGTGATCTCGGCCTACTCTGTATTGAATGGCAGCGTGGACAAGCGATACCCTTACGCGGATGGGACCCATGAGGTCTCGCTTTACAACAACAAGACCTCCGCGCTCGATGTGGCCACGGATATTGACCCGCGGCTAGACGCCGCGGCGCCCAATACTGGGATGGTCTCTGTAGAGATTTTCTACGATTACCATATGGTTCTAGGGCTGCCCTGGATCAAGGCTTTCGTTCCCGACCCGATCACGCTCTGGGCCTATAGCATCATGCCGAATGTCAATGTGGAACCTACACCTACTCCCATTCCTTAGGCCGCGTCTGCGGGGGCGCTCACGTGGCCAGGCGATGGTGCTCATCGCTTTGGCCTTCATCGGCCTGGCCTCGTTCATTGGCCTGGCGGTGGATGCCGGCATCCTCTTCATCCAGATTGGCCACCTGCGGCGGGCGGTGGATTCGGCCTCCCTGGCGGCTGCCAATCAGTTCCGTGAGGGCCGCTCGATTGCCGAGATCGAGGCCGCCGCGGATGAGTTCATCAACCTGAACAGTCTCAATCCGGCGACGGCCGATGTCTTCATCTGCGATATTAACAATCCCACCGCAACCAACCCGAATCCCCACCATGACATCGACTTGTGCCCGCCGGATGACAATGGCGATGGGGTGCACAACGACTCGCCGCCCCGCAAGTTCGTCCGGGTGAGGGCGTCGATGCCCGTGGATTTCGCGTTCCTGCCGATCATCGGGTTTGGCTCGATCGACATCCACGCCGATGCCATCTCCGAAGCGGCTTCTGTGGATGTTGTGCTGGTCATCGATACCTCCGAGTCGATGGCCTATGACGCCGAATGCGGCGACGGCGACGATGACGATGCCTGGGCCGAGATCAATCTAGGCTCGGGATCCGCCGATGGTGTCGACGATTGCGACTCAACGGGCGGTGTGGTGGGCAGTTTCGCGGATGACTACATGCGCGATCCGGACCATTGCAATGACGTGAGCCCGGCTCCCGGCATCCAGGGTGAATGTCATCCATTCGAGGAGGTGCGCAACGCGGCGCTTTCGCTCGTGGATCGCATGTATTTCCCCTACGACCGCATGGCGGTCATCAGCTTCGACCGCAACGCCGTGACACAGCTCAACATGGCCAACGATCCGACTGCCATAAAATCCGCCATTGGGAACCTCACGGTCTTCAAGCTTCATGGTTGCCCGACTTGGCCGCCCAACCCCAGCGGCTGCACATCGACCAATATCGCCGACGGCCTGAAAGTGGGCGGCACGCAGTACGGCTCCTTTTTCCGCGAGGAGGCCGTGCCAATCCTGATTCTCTTGAGCGATGGATCGGCCAACGCCGCCACAGACAACAGCACGCCGCCCAACCCCATTTGTCCGGGGGGCGCTGGCGTGCCGACCTGGGTGCAGCCCTTCTGCAAGGATAGCGAGTTCGAGATCGGGGACGGCGATTACGGCTACGATGCCGAGGATGCCGCCGTCGATCAGGGCTACTTCGTCGGTTGCCCGGAGGCCAATTCGTTCGACCCGACGGCAACCTCCTGCGCCAATCCTGGTCAAGGCGCGGTGGTCTTTACAATCGGGCTAGGCGATGAGGTGATCAACAATCAGAAATGCGACGCCGGAGCCTACCCCGGGGGCTGCGAACCCGATCAAGGTGAGAAGCTCTTGCGCTACATCGCCGCCATCGGCGATGACGGGGACCCCTCTACCGATCCATGTGCCTCCGTGGCCACCGGGCAAAGCTGTGGCAATTATTACTTCTCACCGACCGGAGCGGGGCTGATTCAGGTCTTCGAGGCCATTGCCTCCCGGATCTTCACCCGCATCATCCATTAGTGAAAGAAGCCTAGCGATGGATGGGATGCCAGCCAGTCCACGCCTATTCCGCCGGGGAAACCGGCGACGCTTCCGCGGCCAGACAGTCGTCGAGTTTGCTCTGGTCCTGCCCGTGATGCTGATGGTTCTCTTCGTCATCATCGAACTGGCGCGCCTGTTGCACGCCTGGCTGGCGGTTGAGAACGGCGCCCGCTTCGGTGTGCGCTACGCGGTGACCGGCGAGTACGACCCTGCCTACTGTGTCGATGGGCCGGATGCAGGAACGGAGGCCTGCGGGGGAGCGGGCCAGCGCGATGAGGAGGACGCCGCCCGGTTGCCCTCCATCAAGGACGCCACCCGTGCCGGGGCGGTGGCCATCCTGCGAAACGAAACCGTGCCCGAAGGACTCCCGGCGCATTTCAAGATCACCATCTGTTCTAGCCGGACAGGGAGCGGCTCGCTGCTCTACAATTACCATGACGCCATCCCGGGAAACCACCTCGATGCGTGGTGCGAGGAAATCGTCACCGGCAACCCGATCGAGGATGCGGGCGGCCCCGGCGACCGCGTCTCGGTGACGGTCGATTTCGAGCACCCGCTCATCGTGCCCATCCTCAGTACTTATCTCCCCAATGTGCACCTGACAGCCCGGCGCGAGGGCATCGTCGAGCAATTCCGTGTGGCGAGAGTGGTCGGCCTGCCGGCAACGATCTCGGTCCCCACTTTCACGCCCACCAATACGGCCACCAATACGCCCACGGCGACCATCACCCATACGCCCCCGCCCACTCCGACGGAATGCCGTGTCCCGCCCATCGTGCAGATCGTCGCGCCCGTCAATGGCGCCTCCTATGTCGATAAGGTTCCCGCCCAGGCCATCGCCTACGACCCTGACAACGTCGACCCGGTGAATTGCGCAGGCGTTGGGCCAGATGGGACCGGAATAGACCACGTGGATTTCTTCATCGACTGGTGGGACGGTTTTGGCTGGGTGCGCATGTATGATCACACCGAATTCAATGTGGAGTACTGTGGCTTTGGCGGCAGCGCCCCCTGTAGCGAGCACCCGACGAGTTCCGCCACCTGGCCCAACGGCGATCTCATGCGAGATGGCTTGCACCGCATGCAGGCGGTTGCGACGGACGATGACGGCCAAACGGCGATGGACGAGGTGCAGTTCATGTTGAACGTGCCTGAGACGCTGACGCCCACGCCGACCAGCACGCCGACCGAGACGCCGACTCCTACCGTTACGCCAACGATCGACTGCACCGATATAATCGCCATCAATTACTTCCGTAGCGGGACGGCGCTCTACATGTGGCTCTACAACGCCAACCCGCGCACCATCTACCTGACGAACTCGGTCACCAACTGGAATGAGATGTCTCCCTCCCACTACTTCGATCAAGGCATGTTCAACTGGGTGCCGTACTACAACGGCGATGATTACGATTCGCCCACCATCGCCGGGCCATCGGATCCTTTCTCCTTCCCGCATCCCTCAGGCTCCTACATCTATTGGTACGCGGACTTTGGCAATGTGCCCAACGGGGAGCTTTACGGCAATTTTTCGACCACATTGACCTTCGATTACGTGTGTCCTGTGTCGAGCAGTATCTTCTACGCCACGCCGACGAACACACCCACCGCGACCAATACGCCCACGCCCACTAATACGCCGACCATCACCCTGACGCCAACCGTGACGAATACCTTGCCGCCGACGAACACGCCCACACCGACGCCCACGCCTTCCTGCTCGGGCGTCACCTTAGGCTCCACGTCGTTCCTGAGCAGCGCGGGCCTCAGGCTCTATGTTAACAATACGACCTATCCGGGCTTGCAGGTCACGGGGATCACAATCGATTGGGGGCCGTTGGATACGGCTGCGGATATGTATGGTTGGAACGAATATATCGATTGGGTGCAGTGGAACGGATCCACGATCTACAGTGGCAACGATTACTCCTCCACGACGTCGGTCTCCACGACCCGCACGGTGGGAACGGGCTCTAATAACATTCGCATCGACTGGGATGGGGCTTTCTCGGGTTACTTCAGCGACCCGCCGCTCAATCTGACGGCCAGCAATTTCGGCTTCAGCATCCAGTTCAGCGATCCGGCCTGCAACCTGAGCCGCGGCGCAGTTCCGAGGACCTTCCCCACGCCGACATACACTCCGACGCCGACCAACACGCCGATACCCACAAACACTCCGACTCGCACGCCGACGTCGACGGTCACACCCACACCAACCGATACACCCACGCCAAC
Organism: uncultured Anaerolineaceae bacterium; assembly: GCA_964492745.1. GTDB lineage: Bacteria > Chloroflexota > Anaerolineae > Anaerolineales > E44-bin32 > E44-bin32. Next base: position 12,883 of record CAZBLT010000002.1, on the reverse strand, counting down.
AAACACGCTCATCCCCACGGCGACCAATACTCAGCCGCCCAGCCCGACTCCGACGCCGGTGACGCCTTCTGCAACCCCGACGGATACCGAGGAGCCTGACTTCGACTAGCCGGGTGGATAGACAAATGGATGCGACAGGGGCTGTCTCTCCAGGCGGCCCCTGTTCTTCTTCGCGACGTCCGGAGCCTTGCTTCCGGTGTCGGGCGCGGGGCCGAGAAGCAGGGCAGGCTATTCGGATGCCTGCACGCTGAGAGCTCCAGGAAAGGTGGGATTTACATCCAGCGCCTCGGCGATCCCTCGGGCGCTGCGCACCCTCGACATGACATCAAGAGACTGGGGCACGCTTCCTTCCCACGAATCTCTTCATTTCCTTCTCCCTCCTCCATGGGATGCCCTCACGATCTCTTAGGGCAGCCCCTCGTCTTGCTCCACCAGGGTGGGTGGCATACAATCGCCAGCGTGCAGAGATTCAAATCCCTTAATGGCAGCATCCATCGGCTCGCTCCAATCGCGGAGCTGGTGCTTGCGGTCTTTTGCGCCCTTTGGGCGCTGGTCGGACTAGAACGGCCGACGGCTGGCCTGATTTCTGCGTTGCTGCTCTTTGCAGTGCGTGGGCTGGCGGCCTGGGCCGCGCTGCGCACTCTTGAGCGAATCCCGGGCAGGGAGCGATCGGCGTGGCGCATGTTGGCGGCGGGTCTGATCCTATGGGTCGCAGGAGATTCCGCCTCCCTGCTTGCGTGGGCCATTCGAGGAGGGCCGCTTGGGATCCCCTCTATCCGCGAGCTGCTCATCCTGGCTGGCTATCTCGCCATGCTGGCGGGCTTCGCGACCTATCCCCCTGGAAACTCGGAGCGTTTCGGACGCGTCCGCGAGGCGCTGGAGGTCATCATTTTGGGCCTGGCCGTCGTGGCGCTTGCCTGGCTGCTCTTCTGGCGGCCCGCATTGCAGGTGGGCCGGATGCATGCAGCCGGGATCTTCTGGTCCGCGATCTTCCCGGTTCTCGACCTGACTGCGCTTCTTCTGGCCCTGCGCCAGCTCTTCTTGCGCCCCGATCCACCCGAGAGCCGTGCCTTGCCGATGATCCTGCTTGCATTCCTGCTTCTGGCCATTGGAGACCTGGGATCTTCCTATCGCTGGGCGGCGCGCCAGCCGCCCCTGCCCAGCGGACTCGAGGCTGCGCTGATGGTCGGCATGGCTTCGCTCACGGCTGGGTTTCTGCGGATGGAGGCAGGCGAGGGCGCAGATCGGGCGGCGCCCGCGAAGGCGAGGTGGGGGCACGCCGCGGCCCGCATGGAACCACTGCTGCCTTTTGCCTTCACCTATGCTGTTGTAAGCTATGTCATCTTCGACTGGCTCTTCACCGGCAGCCTGGATGGCTTCGCGGCCGGCATCGCTTCAGCCGCCATCATGCTGCTTTTCGTGCGGCAGGGCGTACTGGCTGGGCAGCGCGAGATGCGGCAGTATGCCGCGCTGCTCAACGCCGCCGCAGACATGGCCTTCATCTGTGATCAGAACGGCCAGATACGCCTGGCGAACCCGGCGCTCATCCGGGAAGTGGGCGCGTCCGGCGAAGTGGGAGGCCTCGATCTGGGCAAGTTCTTGAGGCTCGATCCCGATGCGGGATTGGAGCTGGCGGCGATGCTTCAGGCTGGATCACGTGAGGGATGGTCCGGCGAGGTGGGTTTCCTTCGGGCGGATGGCACGACCTTTCCGGCCTTCCTATCATTGCGGCCGGTCGGCGGGCGGGGAAGCGGGGATGGCCTTCTGGCAGGGACCGCGCACGATCTGACGACGATCCGGCGGCGCGAAGATGAGCTACGGGATGCGCTTGAGGAGATCGACCGCGCTCGCGCCGAGCTTGCTCAGCTCAATGCCGAGCTTGAAGCCAAGGTGGAGGCGCGCACATTCGAATTACAGGAGATGGTGGCGGATTTGGCGCGCTTGAACGAAGAGTTGCAGTCGCTCGATCGCTTGAAGTCCGAGTTCGTGGCGCTTGTTTCGCATGAGTTGCGCGCCCCGCTAACCAATATTCGCAGCGGGATCGAACTCATTCTTGAGTCCCATCCCGAGGTTCCCGAACGGGCGCGGCGATCCCTGGCGCTGGTTCAGGCCGAGACCCAGCGGCTCTCGCAGTTCGTGGAGAGCATCCTGGACCTCTCGGCGCTCGAGGCCGGTAGGCTGAAACTCGAGCAAACCCGCGTGAGCCTGGCGGATTGTGCCGCATCAGCTCTGGAGATGGTGCCAGAGTCGCAGAGAGATCGCATTGCCATCCGCCTGGCTGGGGATCTGCCTTTCGCTCTCGGGGATCCCGCCGCTCTGACGAGTGTCTTCTTCCATCTGCTGGACAACGCCGTAAAGTACGCGGCCGAGGGAGATATCGAGGTCTCGGCGGAGGCGCAGGGAGGTCGAGTCGTTGTGACCGTATCGGATCGGGGGCCGGGCATCCCGGTTGGGGAGCGGGAGCAGGTCTTCGAGATGTTCCACCGCTTGGATGCCAGTGATGCGCGCGAAATCTATGGGCATGGCTTAGGTCTGCCCATGGCCCGCCGCCTGCTGGAGGCGATGAGGGGCGCCATTCGGGCGGAAGACAACCCCGATGGCGGCACCCGTATGATCTTCTGGCTGCGCCGGGAGGAGTGATCCAATGGCCACCCGATTGCTGGTGATCGACGACGACACCACGCTGCTGGAATTCCTGCAGGACTACCTCACAAAGGAGGGTTTCGAGGTCCAGGTGGCGGATCGGGGGCCCAAGGGCTTGCGCCTGTTCTACCAGACCCGCCCGGATCTGGTAGTGTTGGACGTGATGATGCCTGGCATGGATGGCTGGGAGGTATGCGCGCGACTGCGTGAGCTGGCGGACGTCCCGATCATATTGCTGACGGCCAAAGCTTCCGAAGCTGATAAGTTGCGCGGCTTCCGCCTGGGTGTGGATGACTACGTGACCAAGCCCTTCAGTCTGGCGGAGCTGGCCGCGAGAGTGCGGGCGGTTCTGGCTCGCAGCGCTGCAAGGGAAGAGTCAGAGGGCCTATTGCATGCGGGTGAGCTCACCATCGACCAGCGCCGGCGCGAAGCTCAGCTTGCCGGCCGGGTGCTGGATCTCACCCCAACGGAATACCGCCTGCTCGCCGCGCTAGCGGAGCGGGCGGGAGAGACCGTCTCGCAGGAGGAGCTGAATCGGTTGGTCTGGGGGCCGAATCGATCCGAAGCTGGCAGTGCGTTGCGCCGCTATGTCTGGCTGGTGCGCAGGAAGATCGAGCAGGACCCCTCGAGGCCTCGTCGCCTGCTCACCGTGCGAGGCTTTGGTTACCGTCTCGAAGCGATCTGAGCCACCTCGAGTTCGCCCGATCCCACGCCTGAAGCAACCGTAAGGAAGCTGTAAGTCGCACACAATTCGCCCCATTGTAGACTGAAGGCAATCCGAGCGTTTGGTCGGAGCGTGCGTATTTGCCATTGGCAGCAAGGCGGTCTGCAATGAGCGCATTTCGGGCGAGAGGTCGGCGGTTCCGGGGGCAGACTCTAGTCGAGTTTGCGTTGGTCGTGCCCACCATTCTTCTTCTGCTGTTCGCCATCATCGAGATCGCACGGCTGTTCCACGCCTGGATTTCCATCGAGAACGCCGCCCGCTTTGGAGTCCGATATGCTGTGACGGGCGAGTATGATCTGCAATATTGCGCCGGATTCCCTGGCGGAGTGTGCGACGATCAATCCGAGCGAGAGAGCGCACGCATCCCTTCCATCAAGGACGCCGCAATGGCGGGCGCCTCGTCTGTCTGGCATGATCCGAGCGCTGCCGACGGCCAGCCTGGATTCCTGAAGGTCACGGTTTGCTCCAATAAGGCGGGCATCGTCTACTTCCCTCCGGATGCGGGCACTTCCACCACGGCCGATTGCCAACCCTCGGAGGATCCCGGCGGGCCGGGCGACCGGGTTTCGGTGACGGTCGATTTCGACCACCCTATCATCAGTCCCATCATCAGCGCCTGGCTCCCGCAGGTGCGTTTATCCGCCCAGCGTGAGGGTATCGTTGAGCAATATCGTGTCTCACGCGTCATCGGCCTGCCGGCGACGATTTCCGTGCCCACCTTCACGCCCACGAATACCGCCACCGCCACGCTCACGCCGACGAATACGACCACGCCGGTCCCCACCGACACGCCCACACCCACTCTGACGCCTTGCAAGGTGCCGCCAGTGGTCGAGATCCAGCTCCCCAATCCGGGGGACCATTTCGAAGGGCCAGGCTCCAAGCTGCCGGCCCATGCCACCGCCTATGACCCGGACAACGCCGACCCCACGAACTGCGCCGGTGTGGGACCCGACGGCGATGGGATCTGGCAAGTCGAATTCCAGTTCTTCTGGTGGGACGGCAATGGCTGGGCCTGGCGCTACACGGCCGTGGATTACACATCCATTTTCTGTGCCTTCGGCGGCAGCGGAACATGCAACGCCCACCCGGTCTCCACCGGGAATTGGCCTAACGGTCGTTCGATGGAGTCCGGACTGCATAAGCTAAGCGTTCGGGCCCTGGACGATGAGGGCGTTTGGAGCGATTGGACGGAAGTCACGTTCACCCTGGGGGTTCCGGACACACCTACGCCCAGTCCCACTCCGACGCCCTCTTGCGACGGTGTGCAATTTGGCATGTTCCGCTTCTTCAGCTACTCCCGGATCGCCCAGTGGCTTACGAACACCACCTATCCCGGCCTGGAGATCACAGGCGTCACAGTGGACTGGGGGCCGCTGAACGATGCCTCCGATCTCTATGGCTGGAATGAATACCTGGATTGGATGCGGGTTTACACCACCCGGGTCCATCGTGGCAATGACTATACATCGCCCACCACCGCCAATCGCAGACTCCCACGGCCCTTCCCGGAGGGCACGAACTCGACCTATATTTACATCGATTTCGACGGCGGGTATGAGGGTTATCTTTCCTCGCCGCCGCTCAATTTCAACCAAACCTCCTTCGGCTTCACGGTGCAGTTCAGCGATCCGGCCTGCAATCTCTCCTCCTCGGCCTTGGACGTGCCCTTGCCCACGCCGACCGACACGCCCACGCCTACGCGGACGCCCACGATCACCAACACCCCGACGGTGACGAATACACCCACGATCACCCCCACGCCGACCAAGACGCCGACGCCTACAAAGACCCCCACGCCCACGAATACTCAGCCGCCGACGCCCACGCCCACACCAAATTGCAATCTGCTGCAGAATATCGGCACCCGGATTAAAAACAACGCCTTCGGCATCCGCTTGATCAACCACAATGCGCAAACCGCCTATCTGACTACGACCCGGCTGGAGTGGAATACCGACTTCGCGCCGCCAATGTACTTCGACTTCTTCAAATTCCAGGGGAATCAGTATGGCGGTGATTCGTACACCTCGCCCTATACATCGACGGCGCCCTCGATTGCTCTTTCCACGGGCGCCGACCGCTGGTGGGAGGCCTATTTCTCGCTGCAAGGGCAGCCGTTCTACGGTTTCTACCGCGGCACACTCACCTTTGAGTTCCCGGGGTGGGGGACCTGCCAGGTGGTTGGAAGCTATTGGGCCGAACCACCACCGACGCCCACCAATACGCCGGTGGTGACGTCCACGTTTACGCCGACGCAGACCTCGGTCGTGACCGAGACGCCGACAGCCACGCCCACGGCGACAATCACGCCCACGCTGCCGATATTCGACTGAAAGGCGTTGGAAGGCGATTTGGGTAAGGGGCACGGCGCCACCGTGCCCCTTCATCTTCTTGCTGTGCCCTGCATCGCATGGGCACAGGCGCAAGCCGGAGTCATGGAGATGGCCTATTTGAGCAAGAGCAGGCCGGGCTCCCACGCCCGGCCGATGATTTCGGGCGACGGGCCGCGTGGAATCTGCCCTCTGCATGGGAGGCTTGCTTCGCATTCCCCTGTCACATAGAATTGCAAGCCAGCCAGATAGCTCGCTGTAGGCCGGATGAAAGGTGCCCTCGGTGCAAATCTCCTATAAGATGAAGATGGATCTTGGCTCGGATCACGACGAATGTTGGATGGATATCGAGGTGCGATGAGGTGACTGAAGCAGAGGAAGCATCTCGCCCGCCTGTCGGGACGGTGCTTATCGCAGAGGACGACCCGGATTTCCGCCGCCTGCTGGCGCGCCGGGCAAGCCGGATGGGTTTGCAGGTGGTCGAGGCTGAGGATGGGAAGGAGGCCATTGATGCGCTCCGCGGGCATGCCTTCGATGCTCTGATCATCGACCTATATATGCCGGAGCACAATGGCCTAGAGGTCGTGGAAGCCGCCCGCAAGCTTGACCCCGATATCCAGGCCTTGGTCCTTACCGGGAGCGCCACGGTGGAGAGCGCTATCGAGGCGCTGCGAGCCGGGGTGTATGACTATCTTACGAAACCCTTCGATTCGATGGCCAGCTTCGAGCTGGCGCTCACGCGAGCGCTCGAGCGGCGCTACCTGCTGAGCGAGAACAAGCGGCTCTTCGAGGAGGTTCAGCGTCTCGCCGTGACCGATCCGCTCACCGGGCTCTATAACCGTCATAAGCTGCAGGAAACGCTGGCCATGGAGATCGAGCGCGCCCACCGCTACGGCCGCCCGCTGTCGATAATCATAATCGACGTGGACGAATTAAAGGCGATTAACGACGAATTCGGCCACTCGGCCGGTGACGCAGCGCTCCGGTCCGTGGGGCAAGCCATTCGGCGCTGTGTGCGGAAGGTCGACGTCCCCACAAGATTTGGCGGGGATGAATTCCTGATTGTTCTTCCGGAGGCGGATGAGGAGGAAGCCGCCAAGGTCGCCCGGCGCGTCCTGGAGGAAATAGGCAAGCAAGGCTTCGACCAGGGCAGGCTATCGGTCAGCATAGGCGTGGGTCAGTGGAACGAGGAATATGCAACCGCTGAGGCCTTCATCCAGGCCGTAGATGCGGCCATGTACGCTGCAAAACGGGCTGGAGGGGACCGGCATTTTTCGTTGGCATCCGAGGCCGGCGAATAGGACGCGCGGCGAAAGAAAATCGACCCGAGAACCATGCGCCGCCAGCGAGAAAACAGGGGCCTGGGCGTGATCGGCCAGGCTCAGGCTTGGGGCTTCGGGGGGTCTGGTGCAGTGAGCCTTCGGGCGCGTATATGCGGAGTGCCGCGCTGCCCTTTAGGCCACAGACCGCGAGCTAGTTTGGAAAAGGCATGTTGGATCGAGGATGGAGATTGAGAGCCACATTGCAAGGGGGCTTGGATCGGCTGCGAAAGGCCGTGCTGAACCAGCCTCGCATCGCCAGCCTGCGCGCCAAGCTGATCCTCCCCTACGTTCTGTTGACAGTCATCATCGCCGCCTTGGGCATGTTTGTCGTCACCCGGTTGGTTTCTGAGTCGTTTCAAGAACGCTTCAGCAATCAATTGCTTGAGGCGAGCCGCGTGGCCGCCGACGCGATAGTTCGTCAGGAACAAGCCCATCTAGAGACCTTGCGGCTGCTGGCGAACATGCAGGGCATTCCCGAGGGGCTGCAGCAAGGGGAGGGCGAGGCGCTGGTCCAGACTTTGGCCGGAATCGCGGCCAATAATCGGATCGAGGCCATCTCGGCGGTGGATCTGAGTGGCCGGGAGATTATCACGGTTACGCTTGACCTGCAGAGTGGAGAAATCGAGGCCTATTCCGGGGCAGATTTTTCCAGCGTTGACTCCATCGAACGGGTGCTGGAAGGACAGGCGGATGCCCGCGGGGACAAATTCGCGGGCCTGCTCGAATCTTCCCAGGGGACCTACCTGATTACCACCGCACCGGTCCAGGGGGTGAATGGCAAGTTGGTTGGTGCGCTTTGGGTGGGCACCCGGCTCAGCACGCTTGTGGCGGATATGAAGCTGCAAGCCCTGGCCGACATCCTGCTGCTGGCGCCGGACGGTACGATGATGGCGACGACGCTGGTCGAGCCAGAGGGAGGCTACCAGGTTGTTGGGCTCGCGGGCCGCATCTCCCCATCTGAATCCCTGCAGGCCTTGACGATTGAGCGCGAGCTCTATGGTCGACCCTATACCATTCATTACAACCCGCTCTATGTGCGAGGGACCCCCGCGGGCTACCTGGGCGTAGTGTTGCCCAGCGAATACATCGTCTCGACAATCGCAACCAGTCGAGCCAGTTTTAGTCTGATCTTCTCGCTGGGGACCCTGGCGGTCATCCTGCTGGGATATCTCCTGGCACAGCATATTGCCAGGCCCATATTGCGGCTGCGCTCGATCTCGCAGGCCGTGGCAGGGGGAGATCTGGAACAGAGCAGCGGCTTGGATCGCCGCGATGAGATCGGAGAATTGGCAAACGCCTTTGACATCATGACCCTGCGGCTGCGAGAGCGTACGGAAGAAGCCGCCCGCCTGTATTCCGAGGCGGTGCAGCGTAATCGGGAGTTGGCTGAGATTAACGACCGGCTTCAAGCCGCTCAGGCGCAATTAATCCAATCAGAGAAACTTGCGGCAGTAGGCCAGCTCACGGCGGGCATTGTGCACGATGTCAAGAACCCGCTGGCAGTCATTAAGGGGCTGGCGGAGGAACTGGCGGAGGAATCGAATCTAGATGGCTTTGCGCTCGAGGGGCTTCAGACGATTCGGGAGAGCGCCGGCCGGGCTAATACTATCGTTACCGATCTTCTCAAATTCGCCCGCCAGTCCACCCCCGAGAAACAGCGCCGGGACTTGCGTGAAACCATCCAATCCGTCTTGCGCCTGACCGAGTACCTCACCCGAAAGGCCAAAGTGACGGTGGAGAGTGAGCTCCCGGACGAGCCGCTGATGGCAGTCTATGACTCACAGCAGATTGAGCAGGTCCTAATCAACCTCATCACCAACGCAGTACAGGCCATGCCACAGGGTGGGCGTCTATGGCTGGAGTTGCGCCGTTCAGATGGGGAAATAGCGATAGCGGTGCAGGACAAGGGCATTGGCATTCCTAAAGAGAACATGCCGAAGATTTTCGATCCGTTCTTCACCACTAAGCCAGAGGGCGAAGGGACCGGCCTGGGCCTCTCCGTGAGCTACGGAATCGTGACCCAACATGGAGGTCGCATCGAGGTCGAGAGCCAGGTTGGTGTAGGAACTACTTTCACGGTCTATCTGCCCGCAGAGCTGCATGTGCAGGCTGAAGAAGCCATCGAGGCCGAGGGCGATGTCGCGCATACTCGTGGTTGATGACGAAGAAGCCTATCGCAGGCTCATGGCCAAGCATCTCGAGCGCAAAGGATTCGAGGTAGAGAGTGCCGGAGATGGCCAGACCGCGCTCGCGGTTCTTGAAGGGAGTGAGCCCTTCGATGTGCTCGTCACCGACCTAATGATGCCCGGCATGTCAGGCCTGGAGTTGCTCGAGGAGGTCAAGCGTCGCCGGCCGGAGATGGAGGTCATCGTCATCACTGCCTCCGATGATGTGGAGAACGCCGTCCTGGCGATGCGCGAGGATGGCGCCTACGACTACCTATTGAAGCCGCTGAGCTCGATCAGCGAGCTTTCCTTCGCCGTCGGACGGGCTGTGCAGCACAGGAACCTGCTGCTGGAGAGCCGCCGCCTTTCAGAGCGGCTCGCAGACGAGGCTGCCCGCTTCGACGCCGTCATCCAGGCGACAGGCGATGCCATGCTCGCTGCGGATGAGCGCGATCGCATCATCGTAGCCAACCCGGCCGCTAAGGCATTGCTGGGCCGGCAGAACGTCGAAGGTCGCGCGGCGGGAGAGATCCTCCCACAGGAACTGCTGGACCTCATTGAAGATTGGAAGGCGATGGGGGCCTCTGCGCCTACGGTCGTGGAGGTGCCTTGGCCGGCAACCGCCGTGCAGAGCGTCAGCTTGTCGCCCATTCGAGGACGAACGACCGCCGGCCACGGGTGGCTCATGGTCCTGCGAGACATCACCCATCTTAGACAGCTGGATGAGCTGAAATTGCGCATGCTAACAGAGGCTGCGGGAAGAATCCGGCTGCCTCTCGCTCAGGCCACGACGAAACTTGCACAATTGGCATCCGCTGCTTCATCCGAGGAGCAGTCCCGGGCGGCGATCTATCAGCTTTCAGAGGTGCTGGCGAAGATTCAAGGCTGGATCGATGAGATCTTGGGGCTCGTCCGGATCGAGGCGGGATTGGGCTTCGAGCAGAAGCAGGTGGCCTTGGAGACCGTGCTGAACGAGGAGTTCAAACGGGAGTTCGAGGAGACATACCGCGATAAGCGGCTGAAGCTTGCGGTCGATCTGGACCCAAATCTGCCTTCGGTCCGGGTTGACCCTGGTCTGATGCAAAAGATGATCCGAGGCCTGGTCCGCAGGGCCGCGACGAGGAGTATGCAAGGGGGGGAAATCAGGGCAGAAGGACGCGCCCGGCATGACACCCTATGGATCCAGGTGTCCGATGAGGGGATGAATAGGGATCCTCAGCTTGAACCATATGACGAGGCGAGGCCGTTTTCTCCTGAGGATGAAGTGGGCATGGAGATGGTTCGGGCGATTGCCCATAGCATAGGCGGCCGCGTCTGGGTTCGTGGCCATGGCCTGCACGGCAGCACGATTGCGGTCTCCCTCCCTGTGGCCGCGAGGGAGGGTCAGACCGGAGCAGGAGGCTCTGGCTCTCGGCTTCAGCCGGCGAAAGAGGGGATGAGTGATGAATGAGTTGAAGGTGCTGGTGGCCGATGATGATCCGGCATTGCTGGATTTGATGCTTAGACGCTTGGCGCGGCAGGGGCTTCGGCCGGACTCGGCCAAAGATGGCCGAAAGGCTCTCGAGCTCATCGCTGCCTCGGCGTATGACCTGATCGTGACCGATATTTACATGCCTGGTGTGACCGGTCTGGAGCTGCTCCGGCAGGCCAAAGAGGCCGATCCGAACACGCAGGTGATCGTCGTGACTGCGGGGGCAACGCTGGATAACGCCATTGAAGCGCTCAACAACGGCGCTTTCGCCTATCTGATGAAGCCCTTCGACCATTTCAGCGTGTTCGACAATACGGTTACCCGGGCACTCCAGTTTCGCCGTGCGCTGCTCGACAATCAGCGCATGGCGGAAATCCAGCGCCGCCGGGGTGACATGCTCGAGGAAGAAGTGACCGAACGCGTCCAGCAGCTTCAGCGGCGCCGGCGCGAGATGATGGCCTTGCTCTCGAGCCTGCCGGATGGCGTCTTAGTGGTGGAGGAGGGCGGTCGGGTGATCATGTCCAACCCCGCCGCCGATGCCTGGCTGGCGATGGACCGGGTCACAGCCGAGCATTCGTTGCAAGCTTATCTGGAACGCATTCACCAGGCTTGGACTGAGCCGGAGTGGGATCTCGAGGTGGCGGGACATGAACTCCACCTCACAGTCTCGGATCTCAAAGAACCGGCCGATAAGGAACGCAAGGTTGTCGTGATTAAGGAATCGGAAACGGAGCAAGGGATCCATTCTCCCTGGGCTGCGTTGCGGGAGGGCCTGAACTGGCTGAGTAGGCTTCCGCTTGACAAAGTGGCTGCCCAGAAGGCGGTGGAACTTCTATCCCTGCTAGAGAATCTCGAGCGCGGGTTTGGCACCCAGGCTGGACCCGATGTCGGCGCTGCCGGCCCTTGGTCCGAGGTGCAGCTGACGGATCTGGAGTCCGAGGTGCCTCCTCTCGAGAAGGAACCTTCTGCGGGCGAGGTGCTTGATGATAATGATGTGGAGGCGCCATCGGCGGCGTGAAACCGCGCGGCCATAGCTGCCGAGAGGATGCATGAGCACGCTTGAGGGTTTGAGAGACAGCCGGAGCAAGGACGAGAGTGAGCGGGAGAGCAAACGCGTATTCCTGCTCTGGCTCTTGTGGGCGTTGCTCGTCTTCCTTATCTTGTTCGGCTGCGGCCAGATCGCCACATGGATGAGCACGGCCGATATCAATGTGCCCGTGCAATCCGTGCTGCAGGCGGATTATAGCGTTTGGGAGGACGGGCTGCGGTTCGGCGCCATCAATCCCGGCATCCTGGAGGACGTCGCCCGGGATGAGAACCTGCAGCTCAACATCATCCGGCGCTTTGCTCAGGGCTGCTTCCTGCCTGGCGCCTGCGCTCCGACTCCCACGCCGACGGCGGCCGTCCCGACGGATACCCCTACGATCACCCCCACTCCGACGGATACCCCCACGCCGACCGATACCCCCACTCCCACAAACACCTTCATCCCGACGGCGACCTTCACGCCTTCGATCACGCCTACGATCACGAACACCCCCACGAACACGCCCACGCCCACGCCGTTGGTCTATCCGGTGAAGCTCGCCAACCCGCAGGAGATCCCGCCAGGTAGTTCTGTTGTGCGTTTCAACATCTACGTGATTAACTTCGGCTTCCCGGTGGATGCGCATCTGGTCGAGGTGATCGATTGGCTGCCGAGCGGGATGAGCTATCGTCCTGGAACTTGTGATCCTGCGCCCTGCATCGCCACGCCGGGCGAGGTGCGCTGGGGCGTGGACGAGTACATCCCCCGCGGCCACTTCCGGCGCTTCATCTTTGAGGCCGACGTGAGCTTCGCCCCCGCTGGCGAGATCTATGAGAACCGTGTCGGTGCTGTGGGGGCTCCTGAAAGCTTCGAAACAGCCGTGAACGTCGAGCGTGTTTATGTCTACACGCCCACGCCGACCTTCACGCCCACCGGCGTGCCGGTGGCCAATGATGATTCCTATTTCACAGATGAAGATGTCCCGCTTACGACCCCCGCGCCCGGAATCTTGGCCAATGATGTCGATGATCCCTGGGATACGCTGACGGCATCGGTCATTGAGACGCCTCAGTACGGGGCCCTGACGCTTCAAGGGGATGGATCTTTCACATACCTTGCCACCCCTCATTGGAATGGGTCGGATTCCTTCCGATATCAGGCCTGTGATGGCGGGGGAAGCTGTTCAGCGGCGCTGGTC
>CAZBLT010000001.1:75948-156332 GCA_964492745.1 uncultured Anaerolineaceae bacterium | reverse complement strand
GGAGTCGATCTAGGTGGGTGGGATACTCGGGATCATCGAGCGGCTGGTCACCCTTGAATTCCGGCCGCACGATGAGGCAACCGTAGTAGGGGGCTAGCTTCAAGCCCTGCAGCGGCTTGACCGTCTTTTCGCGAAGTGTCTCGTAGCCGATGTCATGAACGATGATATCGATCAGGTGGCGGACCTGGAGCGATCCGGGCTGATACGAAAGACCGCCGGCTGCAAGCGCTTCATTGGTCCGGCGGTTGAGATCCTCATATCGCCCCATGTAGTTGTCGACCTTCTTCAGATTCAAGTAGCAGGCGCTGCAGGGAGCCACCAACTGGTTAAGCCCGCCTTGATGGCTGGCAAGCGCCAGGTTGCGGCCCACCAAGGCGTAGGCGGCGCTTGCATTTAGGGCAAAGTACTCCATCGAGCCGCAGCAATTCCAATCCTCGATCTCCTCCAACTCGATTCCCAAGGGACCGGCGATAGCCTTGGTGGACACATCGTAGGGCTTCGCCGTGCTGCCTAGCGAGCAGCCAGGGTAGTAGCCGTATTTCATCATGCCGCCTCCAATTGCTTCGCCTTGCTCAGGATGGCCCGAAGTTGATCGACCCCCTTGATCTTCTCAGGGCGGAGGGAAAGGCGGTTCTTCGCCAGCATCTCCACAGCGAAGGATCCCAATCCCACCTTCTTGAGCGGCTGATGGGTCAGATGATAGCGTGTGGCCAGTCCTAGTTCGAAACTGCGCCCGTAATTCTCCACGTAGCCGATGAAACTCTCGGAGAAATCGGGCGCATCACTGTTATCGTAGAGCTTGGCCCTCACAGCCATCCGTTTTAGGGTGTACATGAGGTCGGTGATGGGGATCTCCTTGGGGCAGCGCACCATGCAGTAATAGCATGAGACGCAGTACCAGGGGGTGTTGCTACGCAGCACATCCTCCCGCATCCCGGCGTTGATCATGGCGAAGATCTCCCTGGGGGTATGGTCCATGTCCGGGCCGGAGGGGCAAGAGCCGCCACATGTACCGCATTGGAGGCAGGACATGAGTGCCTTGCCGCCGGGGGTCGCCGCCATGACCTCGTGAAGGAAGGAGCCATTCGAGTCGGCTTGAATCATTCGGCACCTCGCGTTCTGGCGGATCGCAGCATCTAGAAAAGGATGCGCCTCGAAGAAGACGACATCCTTGCCCATAAGCGTGCGGGGAACGGGCTTATGAATTGTGAATGCCTACCATTTTGATTATGTGATTTTTAGCACTAATCGCGAAGTGACATAAGGCAACTCAGAACCTGACGAAGGTCAACATATAATTGATAGAATCCCATCGAAGCTATCAATGGCCGCTTGAATGCGAAGGGATCTATGTGGCGGTGGGGAGATATGGAAGGCGATAGGCATGGGTCCCGCATAGCCGTATGGAGCCCTAGGGTGGTGCAAAGGAGCCTTTTGCGCGATCCGGGGGCAAATGGCCGAGCGGTATCGGGATTTTATGTGTGGCTGGCCCTGGCTCTATGCAGACACTTCCTCCCTCACATAGCTTGTGAGGTGTGGTTTCGGCCTGCTACGCGTGCATGCGCCCTTTCTGATTACGGTCTGGATACTGCCGCGATCGACACATATTGTGCCTTTTCTCACATGCACTCTATCGCCTGTGGGTTACAGCGCTGGTCGTGGATGAGTAACAGGCAGGTAGCAGCGGATTGATCGGATTTGGGATGGGAGAGGCTAATACGTGCGTCGGCGAGCTAGGCCGAGAGCGAGTAGCCGATGCCTGGGACCGTTTGCAGATAGCGCCGTTCAGATGGAATCGGCTCGATCTTGCGGCGGACTCGGTAGACCAATTGCTTCAACGCCCTGCGGCCCCCACACTGAATGGATGAGTTGGCCGTATGTTAGCACTTGGCCCGAATTGATGATGAGTGTTTCGAGGAGAGGCGCTTCCAGGCGTGTAAGACGGGCCACGATCTCTCCTTCCCGAAAGAGCAGATTTCGCGAACGATCAAGCTCAAGGTCGCCGGCGGTAAGCCGCCCAGGAACGGTAGGCCCAATCTTGGCACGGCGCAGGATGGCCTCTGCGCAGGCGGTCAGCTGCCTCGGGCTGAAGGGTTTCACGATATAGTCGTCTGCACCTAGTTCCAGGCCTCGCACGATATCGTCCTCCTCCCTCCCAACACTGAGGATGATGATTGGTGCGGTGTCCTGGGCCCGAATTCGTTGGCAGACCTGCAGGCCATCGAGTTTGGGCATATTCAGAACCAACAGGATAAGGTCGGGCCGATTGGATTGCCAGCGCTCGAGTGCAGCCAGGCCGGTCCTGAGCTCCGACTCTGCCTCCATGTTCCTAAATGATCACCTCGACGACCGAAAGCCCAAGTCCGACCCCAAGAGGCATTTCTCCCGGGCCTCCGCTTCGCACAAAGCGGCGGAAGATCCTGGAGCGATCCTTCTCCGAGATCCCCGGTCCTCTGTCTGCGATGGATATCTTGATCTCCCCTTCGTGCGAGATTTCTAGTCCGATTTCTATGGGTTCGCCAACGGGACCATACTTGCTTGCGTTGGAGAGGAGATTGACGATGACTTGCTTGATTCTCACGGGATCCACATAGAGATAGAGATCCTCGGTCATCTGTGGCGTCTCTAGAGTCTGGTCCCTCCGGTCCACTAGTGGCCGGGAAGTCTGGTAGGCATCTTGGATGATTTCAGGAAGCCATGCCCATCTGCGCTGTATTGTGAAGTAACCTGCTTCAATGCTGTGGCTTTCGAGCAGATTGTCGATGAGCGTCTGGAGCCCACTCATACTCATGTGGATTGCACGAAGTAGCCTGCTTACCTCCGGTGCTGAGAGGCGCTGGATTTCTGAAAGGATGAGTTCTACCAAGGCATTGATGGCTGCGAGAGGTGTGCGGAACTCGTGCGTAATGCTTGCCAGGAATTGAGACCGTAGATGTCGGGCTGCTTCCTCCTCCGTGATGTCTCGCAGGACGAGCGCAGTGAACTCGGAGCTGCTGGATGGATGAGCCAATTGATCTGTGGTAGATTCCCGGCTGAGAGGATCCCCGTCTTTCGAGAGGATAGATATAAGCCTCTTCTGCTGTGGGCCAGGAAGGTGGTCAGAAAGCAAGCCCGTGTAATCGCCAGCAAGTCTTTATACGCTATCGAGTCTTCTACCTTCAACATCCTCTCGGCTATACCCAGTCATATTTTCCGCGCCTCGATTGAAAGAGACGATCCGTCCTTGCGTGTCGAGTTCGAGTATGCCCTCCGAAATGGGTTGGATAATCGTGTTTAACCAGTCTCGAGCCGATGCCAGCTCGGCCAGGGCTTCCCTCAATTGCAGCCGGCTGGATTCAAGCGCCTCTGAAAGGCTGGCAATCTCCGGTGGATCAGAAATCAAAGGCATGGGTCTTGATAGCTTGCCCTGCCCGAGATCCCTTGCGGCCTTGGTAAGTTGGCTTAGAGGACTAGTCACCCGGCGCGCATACTAGCCCGCGATGGAGGCTCCCGCTAAAGCGGCCAAGACCGCCACGATAAGGATCGAAACTAGCGCGCGCCGTTCTGCAAAAAGGATAGTATCAATTGGGAGCCCCATTTCGAGAAAGGCAGCCTCTCCCACATTCTTCTCCGGGGTTAATGCGATTCGATGGACCAGATAGGGATGTCCTCCCAGCATGACCCACTCGGCGATCTCGCCACGATCTTCGGCCTCCTTAGCTGGCAGAGCCTCCCTGGATCCCCTAATTGACGGTTCGCTGGATGCAATCCGAGTGCGGCCTATGATCAGGCTATATTGCAGGCCGGTCTGGGAGGCCAAATGCTTCAAGAAAGCATCATCGATGAGGCGTTCGATCGTGACAAAGCCCTTCAGGCCCCCGCGCTGACGATCGAAGATGGGGGATTGAGCATGCATCAGCAGGTGGTATTCGGGACTTGGGGAGGCAATGTATTGAAAGGTGAGGGTCTGATGAAGCAGTGGCTCAGTGCCCATGCCGGGTGGATCGCCGGCGAGCATCCATCCAGCATCATCGTAGATGGCTATCCTGTCGAATTCAAGGCTTTCGCCAAAGACCTGGAGATATGCATCCAGGGCAATTGCATTCCTTTAGAGCAGGATATCCTGGATGCTGGGTCGAGCGACGGCGTGCTCTGCGATGTCTGTCAGGCGGGCTGCTTCGGCGGCCAGGAGGCTCTCAGTGTTATGGACGATTTCGACAAGATGGGATTGGGCTTGGCGGTCGAGCTCTTGGCGTATGAGCAGTGTAGCAGGAATGGCTGTGCCCGGCGCTGTCGCGATGATGACAAATACAATTGTGAGCATCCATCGGGTGGCCAGTGAAGGCGAAATCTTGCTCATAAGGACTGTGATCCGCAGATACCAGCGGATGTTGACAATCGGCTTAAACCTGCGATTGGAGCCTTAGGGGCATTGCAGGCCTGCGTCGTCTCGAGCAGATATGCCATAAATATGACCGTAAATATGACCGGGCTGCCATGAGTGGGCAACATTGAGCGGACCACGAGGCAAGGAGAGTCGGCGCGGCGCTTTGTGAAAGATGTCGCTTGCCCAATTGACAGTTGCAGGGCAAACTAAGGGCTGGGCCCGTTCCCATTGATCGCCTCGCGTGTATCTAGATTCAAAGGAGGGTGTTTGCATGGTTCTCAAGCCCAAGCGTCCGGTCCCGTCCGATATCGAAATCGCACAAGAAGCCGATTTGAGGCCAATCCTCGAAATCGCCGAGAAGATCGGCCTCGCCATGGATGACCTTGATCTGTATGGCAAATACAAGGCCAAGGTTCATCTGGATGTCCTTGAACGACTAAAAGATCGTCCGCAGGGAAAGTACATCGACGTGACTGCCATCACGCCCACGCCCCTGGGAGAAGGGAAGACAACAACAACCGTCGGCCTTACCCAGGCGATGGGAACCGTGCTCGGCAAGAACGTGATGGCCTGCATCCGCCAGCCCAGCATGGGCCCGACGTTTAATATAAAGGGCGGCGCGGCCGGCGGCGGCTATTCCCAGATCATTCCGATGGAGGACTTCAACCTCCATCTCACCGGAGACATCCACGCCATCAGCGTGGCCCACAACCTCGTGGCCGCCGCGCTGGATACCCGCATGTATCATGAGAGCCGGCAATCGGATGAAGCCTTGCAGCGCCGCGGTGTGACCCGCATCGACATCGACCCGGATACCATTACCTGGAACCGGGTTGTCGATGTGTGCGATCGCTCCTTGCGCCAGATCGAGATCGGCCTCAATGACGACAAGCTGCGCGATGGCTCCCCGAGCCCCATCTTCCCCCGGCGGACCGGATACGACATCACCGTCGCCAGCGAGTTTATGGCCATCCTGGCCCTGACAACCAGCCTGGCTGATCTGCGGAAACGGGTGGGCAAAGTGGTGGTGGCGATGAACAAGAAGGGCGAGCCGGTGACGCTCGAGATGCTCGGCATCGCGGGCGCGGTCACCGTCTTGCTCAAGGATGCCCTGATGCCCAATTTGATGCAGACGCTTGAAGGCCAGCCTGCATTCGTGCATTGCGGCCCGTTCGCTAACATCGCCCACGGCAACTCCTCGATCATCGCCGACATGATCGCGCTCAAGCTGGCCGATTATGTCGTCACCGAAAGCGGCTTCGGCGCCGATATCGGCATGGAGAAGTTCTTCGACATCAAATGCCGCTACTCGGGGCTGATCCCCAACGCCGTCGTGCTGGTGGCAACCGTGCGGGCGCTGAAGATGCATGGCGGCGGCCCCAAAGTCACGCCCGGCGCACCGCTCGACGAAGCCTATACCAAGGAGAACCTCGAGCTACTTAAAGCCGGTCTACCGAACCTCGGGGCCCACATCAAGAACGCGCTCAGGTTCGGCATCCCCGTCGTCGTCGCCGTGAATGGCTTCAAGGATGACACCGAGGCCGAACTTAAGATGGTCCGTGACTACGCGCTGGAGCAGGGTGCCTATGACGCGCAGGTCACCACCCACTGGGCCGATGGAGGCCAGGGCGCGGCCAAGCTGGCCGAGGCGGTGGTCTCAGCCTGCGAGCAGCCAAGCAGCTTCGAGTTCCTCTACCCGCTCGACTGGCCGATCAAGAAGAAAATCGAGAAGATCGCCGTCGACATTTACGGCGCCGATGGCGTTACCTATGAGCCACTGGCGGAGGAACAGATCGCGGCGTATGAGAAAGCCGGCTTCGGGAACCTGCCCATCTGCATGGCCAAGACGCATCTCAGCCTCAGCCATGACCCGGCGCTAAAAGGCGTACCGAAGGGCTTCACCGTTCCGGTGCGGGAAGTGCGCGCCAGCGTGGGCGCGGGCTTCATCTACCCTCTCATCGGGACGATGAGCACGATGCCCGGTTTGGCGACCCGGCCGGCGTTCATGGATATCGATATCGATCTTGAAACGGGCAAGATCGTCGGCCTGTTCTAGATCCATTCCCGGCCGACAAGAAGGGCTGGCATCGCCAGCCCTTCTTTTGCCTTTTGCCTTCCGGCGATAGGAGGAACCAGCTGCTATGCGATCTGGGGGACGCGGCCGGCGGCGTAGAAGGTAGGGACGAAGAGCACCCTGCGCCGCTCGTTCCAGGCGGTCGAATCCACCTGCCGGTAGCGAGCCAATGCTTCCGGGGAAAGGCGCCCCGCCAGGTCTTTTGTGAGCGTCCGCCATTCGGAATCGAGTTCAGCATGGTCCGGGGGATCCGCCCATTCGCCGCCCAAGACGCCACCTCGTACGTTCTCCAGCCCGGCTTCGACCAACAGGTGGCGAAGCCGCCGGCCGATAACTGGGTCCGCACCTTGCAGGCGCAGGGCTTCCGTTTGAAACGCACCGAGCGATTCAAGCTCATGAGGAAAATCGAGCCGGCCACCATAATCGGGCTCGGCGAGCGCCATCACCCAGCCAGCGGGCCGCACAACTCGGCGCATCTCCCGCAGGATGCTCTCCGGCGGAGGAGTCCACATCAGCAGGAAGTGACAGTAAGCCAGCGCGAAGCAGCCGTTCCGAAACGGCAGCTGGAAGCCATCTCCCGCGATGTGGGCCAAATCTGCATGGAGCTGCCGGGAGAAGCGAAGCGCCTCGGGATCGAGGTCAAGTGCCACGATCCTCGCCCCGATGCTGGCTTTGCTTTCTGCGGCTACGACGCCTGTGCCGGAACCGACATCCAGGATTCGGTCGGAAGGGGAGATCTGCGCGCGCTTGAGCAGATGCCGTCGCAACGCGGCCGTCCAGCGAGCCTGGACGCTGTATCGGATGTGCAGTTCCTCTATGGAAAGTCCGGTTTGTTGCATACTCGATGGCGGGGCTCAATCCCGACGCCAGGCTACGAATCAGGCGGTTTCCGGGCCGGCTGGAGAGGCGGCCCGGTCCCAGATCGCCTGCCATGGGTCGATGAGTAAGTTACCGAGCACGGGCGCCGTACCCTGCGAGCGAAGTACGTCCCCGTCGGGTTCAACATACAGCCAGGCCGAGCCAGCACCTTTGGGCGACTCAGAAAGCTCAACTGCGATGGGGTTGTTCTCCGAGTAGGGCGCAGGAAGATCCCATATCAAATCCATCCCCAATTTGGCTACCAAGTCACGCGCTTCTTGCAGCAGGCGTTGCCCTTCCTCGTCCGCCACGGCCACCGAGAGCGAAATCGCCGGGACACCAAGCCTTGAGAGGCGATGGATCCAATCCACGGCTTCTTCTTCGCCCAGAGGTGTGAGATTCAGATGAACGGCTGTGAACAGCTCGCTCTCGAGGGCTTGCTTCAGCCCGCTCTCGGATAATGGGTCGCCCGGGATCAAGGCCACAAGAAGGTGATCCAGCCCGGCCTGGTCGAGGGCTTGGAAATAGGACGCGTCCGCCAGCTGGCGAGCGTTCGTGAGCAGGCCCGTGACCTGCCCCAGCTCCTCGGCATGGCGAATGAGCCCTGGAAGATCAGGCCGGAGCGTCGGCTCGCCGCCTGTGAAGGTGACATGTGGAATGCCCGCAGTCCAGGCCTTCTCCAAGATTTGCTTCCACTCCGCCTCGCTCAATTCCCGGTCTACGCGTTCCCGGGCGAGAGGGTCTTGCTCCCCACTCTCGCCGATGCGGTAGGTGAGGGCGCAGTCCAGCCGGTAGGGTGCGCTGCTGCGGCTGCCATAGGGCTCCAAGCGTTCCATGCCCAGGAATAGCAC
Organism: uncultured Anaerolineaceae bacterium; assembly: GCA_964492745.1. Lineage (GTDB taxonomy): Bacteria > Chloroflexota > Anaerolineae > Anaerolineales > E44-bin32 > E44-bin32. Next base: position 148,183 of record CAZBLT010000001.1, on the reverse strand, counting down.
CGGATCGAGATCTGGGGCCTCGGCAAGCCGCAGAATGCGCGCCCGCAGATCGCGCTGGTCCCGCAGGGCGCGTCGCCGGCTGACGCGGTAACGGCCGGCGATCGTGCGCGCTGCTTCGGCCGCATCGAGGCCCCGAATCATCCAGTAGACATGTTCGGCGGCGGTCGGGTTCAGGTGCAGGACCGTGGCTGCATTGACGATCAGTATCCCCCGGCCGTCGGCCTCCAGCCGCAAGTGCAAGCGGGTGGGGCGCTCTGCCTCGGGGGGGAAGGCGGTGGAATAGATTCCCGGAGGGGGCGGTTGGGGAATGGGCGCTTTCGGGGTCAGGCGGTCAAGCAGCTTATCCATATTGTCATCCTACATCCAGGCCGGCGAGCACGAGTTCCTCGATAGTCAGAGACGGCGATTGGTGACGGAGGGTTAACGGGCAGCCGCCTCCGCATTCTGGCAGGAGGCTGCAATCCTGGCATGCTTCGGGGACGTACCGCCGCTCCCTAATCCAACGGGCGAGTTCGTGATTCCAGATTTCATCCCAGGGAGTTTCCGGCAATCTACCCAGTGGCTCATAGAACGATTGGCAGGGTATAACTGCACCATCCGGCTCGATGCACATATTGTATTGAGCCGCCGTGCAGGCTTTGATTCCCAAGTCCATCTGCACCGGATCGAAGTGGCAATATTGAGTGGGTGTATACCAGATTAGTCGCTGCCCATGATGCTCCGTGCGGGCCTTAACGCGTTCGAGCAGGGGTGCCAGATCTCGTTCGGGCAGACCGGTGCCGACCTGCTCTCCCTTGCCGGCGTAGATCAGCGCGTTGAATCCAACCGTGGGCACGCCCAGGTCTGCCAGGAAGTCAATCGTGGCTTCGGCTGTGGCGGCGTTCCCGGCCAGCAGGGTGGTGTTGGTCATCACGTACAGTCCGGCTTCGAGCGCATTGCGGATGCCCTGGACGGTGTCCCTCCAGGCCCCTGGGGCGCGAACGAGACGGTCATGGATTGCTTCGTCCGCCGACTCGAGCGTGATCTGAACGTGGTCGAGCCCGGCTTCGCACAGCGAGGCCAGGAAGTCCGCGTCCGCAAGGAGCCTGCCGTTGCTCAGGAGCCCCGTGATCTGGCCTTTAGACTCGGCATGCGCGATCAGTTGTGGCAAATCCGGGCGCAGGGTGGCCTCGCCGCCGGTAAAGCAGATATGCGGCACGCCGATCTCCCAGAGCAGGTCGATGATTTGCAGCCAGGTCTGGGTGTCGAGCTCCGGGTAGTTGCGAGGCCGGGCGTTATAGCAATGCGCGCAGTTGGCGTTGCAGCGATAGGTGAGCGCGAGGTCCATCCGGTAGGGGGCGCTTGGTGGGGTTGCGAAGGGCGGGCTGATTTCGAGGTCTAGGCCGTGAATGGGGCAGGCACCATCCGGGCGGAGCAACTCCTCGAGATCGGCCTTCGTGCGGGCGAAATCGGCCTGGGCGCGGTTCCTGGAGACGCGGAAACGGCGGCGCAGCGCACGCACGGCATCATTGGCTTCGATGCCCTCGAGATCCAGCCAGGCCATATAGGCAGCCGTTTCGTTCAGGTGGTAGGCGCGGTTGGCATTGACCAGCAGCAGACCGCGGCCATCGGTTTCGATTCTCAGGTGGACTCGGGCCTCGCCGCCGTGATCCTTGATGACATACGCGTGGAGACCGGGTGGCGCCACGGGTGCATGCGCCTTCGATCTGAGTGGAAGCCAGTTCATCGGCCGCCTCCAGCGCAGGCGCAGGCACAGCCCGCGCAGGCACAGGCACAGGCGCACGCGCAGCCTCCGCCGCTGGACCGTCCGGAACCGGAGGAGCGGGATGGGGGAGGCGGCGGGTTGGTCTTGCTGGTTACCCCATTGGTAAAGCCCACAAGGTTCGATACAAGTCCGGATGCGGTCTTCTGAACGCCGTTGACGACCGAAGCGGCGAAATCGGCTCCAGGCAGGGTGGGCAGCGTGACCGTGCGGGAGCCGGGCGCCGAGGGCGCAGCGCTCGCGGTCGCAGGGCGGCCAGCCGGCGTGGATGGCCGCGCCAGCCACCACCAGTGCGGCACGTAAACCGGGCCCGTGCGGAATACCCTGCGAGTCCGGTCGTCGAAGTCGCGATCCAACATGGTCCACTCGATGGCCTCGGCGAAGCGCTCGGATTTGACCTCGGGTGTATCCGCGGCCTCCACCTGTTGCCAGGCTTTGCGCATAATGTTCTGATAGTAATCGCGGGTCTCCTTCAGACTGAAACCCTTCATCTTCTTCTGCACGGACCTGACCAGCTTGACCATCATGGCTTGAAGGCTGGAGCGCCGCTTGTTCTTGGGACCGTCGATGAGGATCTTCAGGAATTCTTCCTCGTAATCGCGGAGCTCTCCGCCGTCCGGCAGACGTTCGAGCGTGAGCGGGTCCTCCTTGATGACGCGCGCGGCTCCCTTCTTGACTACCGAAAACAGGATCATGGTAAGGACCTTGTCGAGCGGGGTTTCAAGGAGAACCGCAGCCTCGACTGCGGTCAGGCCGCGCTTGATGCCATGGCCCTCGATGGCGATCTTGGGGGGCAGGTAATCGAGCTTGCGCCGGCGGCTGGCGTAGGCAGCCACTGCGATCACGCCCGCTAGGACGGCGAGCAGCCCGCCGCCGCAGCAGAGGCCGAAGATCAGGTCCTCGTCGATGCGGAACGAAGCCCGCGTTTGGATGGCTTGGGCAGGCACGTAGCTGGCCGGGAAAGAGGCCCCAAAGAGATATTGCGTGTAGGCATTCGCCTGGGGGTCATGCCATATATATTGAACCCGCCCCTGGTCGTCGAGATTGGCGGCAGGCTGGGCTTCAGGCCAGCCGGGCGGCGAGCCATGCCAGCGGGGTTCGTCGGGCTTAACGCCGGGAGGAAGGTGGAAACGGACCGTGAGATCCGTTGTGCCGTGGACGAGCGAACGGTCAAACCAGGTAGGCGAGAAGACGGCGCTGGCATACTCATCGCCCTCCGAGTCGGGATAGAGCACTCGCTCAACCCGCCCGATGTGGACCACAACCAGCGCTCGCTGCCCTGGTTGGATGGCATGGCTCCCCAGGCCGAGTTCGATCCCAATGTCGATATACTCCGAGGGCGCGATGTGTTGAATGGTTTGGCCGTCAATCGCGGCGGCGATGCTCTCCAGGTCGTAGTATTCATTGGGCGTGGCGATGTCAATGAAATCAATGGGAGCCCCCGAGGGGTCGTTGACGAACAACAGAGTGTACAAGATGCGAGAAGTCCCATCCTCCTCCCAGAACACATCGACGGTCTCCTGCTCGATGGAGAACGAATAGGACTGGGCCTGGGCGTCACCGGTCCATAGCCCCAAGGCTGGCAGGAAAAGGAGCAACGAGAGGAATGCTGCTCCAATCCCAATTCTTCTCCGCGAGGAAATGTGGATTTGGCGAGTGGATTCTTGGATAAATGAAGGCTTCATCGCGCGCTCCTGGCGAATATTACCACTTCGGCTCCTCGGCCAATTGATACGTGGACTGACAATAGGGGCAGGTCACTACAGGAGCGCCGGCGACCATTTTGATATTGTCGGCGGAGAGGGCGCCCCCGCAGTTCCGGCAGGTGAGCGTCTCGAGATTGATATCGCCTGAGAGCTCGATCTTCTGGATGATCTCAGCCTTCGCCTGCTTGGCCCACCTTCCGGCAAGCCAAATCAGAAGCAACCCGGCTGCGATGCTGATTATGCCGACGAGGATCCAGCCCGGCGAGCCGCTGGGGCTGAATGCGCCCCATACGAAGAGCACACCGAAGAAGATCAGGATTGCGGCTGCGATATATGCGATGATACGACCTGCGCCCATTCCACCTCCCATCCGTCAATTGAGTCAAGTGTAGCAAATCCATCCAAATGCGACAACGAGCCTTGCAAGCGGCGAGGCTGTAGCGGCCTCGAAGGGGCCCACTCTCCTCGAGCCCAACTTGACCCGTGCATAAGCTAGATTAGAATGAGGGAGCCCTCGGCACCTGACATGAGGGTGATTTCCACCCGCCAGAGTGGTTGTCAGCAAGAGCGCCATAATCATGCTTGTCAGGAAGAGCCGCTGGAGGCATGCATGCGAGACGAGTCGGGCATTTTGGTTCTCATCCCGGCCTGGAATGAGGCCACCCGTGTTGGCGCCGTCGTGGAAGCATTTCGCGGAGGGCTGCCAGTTCTGGTCGTGGATGACGGCTCCGAGGATGGTACGGACGCGGTGGCCCGCAAGGCGGGTGCGGAGGTCATCCAACACGAAAACAACCAAGGGAAGGGCGTGGCGCTCGCCACAGGCTTCCGGTACGCGCTGGATACGGGCTATCGCGCCGTCATCACACTGGACGCCGATGGCCAGCATGATCCCTCCGAAGCGGGCAAGTTCATCGAAGCCTTTGAGCGCGGCGAAGGTGATCTGATCATCGGAAGGCGCGATTTCCGCCAGATGCCCTTCCCGCGTGCACAGGCCAATGCAATCGGATCATGGATGCTTTCGAGGGTGCTCCATACACCCATATACGATAACCAGAGCGGCTACCGTCTCCATTCGCGCCGGCTGTTGGAATCCCTCGACCTGCGAATGTCTGGCTTTGAATTCGAAGTGGATGTTATCCTGCAGGCTGTGGTGCACGGGCTTCTAATTGGGTGGGTGGAGATCCGGACGATCTATAGCATTAATAAGACGAGCTACTTTCACCCCATTTCGGATAGCCTTAAATTCTTAGGCATGGTCTGGCATGCCTACCACAGCTATCGCACCCTGCGGAGGCAGATGGCCGGCTGAGCGGCATGCGATCCAAGCATTAGGGAAAGGCCGGTTACGGGATGTTCCTCAACGATCTCATCAACAGCCAACTCGGACCGATCCTGGGAGCCTGGCTCACCCGCCGGCTTTCGCCGGAAGGCTCCTACCGCTTGGCAGACTGGCTTGCGGCTCGGTTTGCGGCAAGGCCAGAAACGGCGCTCTGCAAGGCGATCCGAGCCAACCAGGCCGTAGTGCGGGGCCTGCCCTATGATTCTCCCGAATTGGATAATGTTGTGGGCGAAGTGCTTCGAAACGCGGCGCGGGGCTACGCGGACTGGTTCCGGGCCATCGCCGAGGGGCCGGATTATGTGCGCGCCAAGGTGCGGGTGGACAAGCATATCCTTGAAGATGCCTGGCGGGCGAGCGAGCGCGGGCACGGGGTCGTGTTCGCCGGTGCGCATATGAGCAGCTTCAATATGTTCCTGGCCGTGCTGGGCTACGAATCGCTTCCGATCCAGGTGCTCTCCTATCATCGCGCTCGCGGCAGCCATAAGTCGGATAACTATCTCCGTCATCGACTGGGGATCGACGTTTCTCCGATCTCAATGGAATCCCTGCGCGAAGCTGTTCGCAGGCTCAAGCAGCGAGGCTTTGTGCTCACGGGAGTGGACCGTCCAGACGTAGGTGGTGAGTTGCTAAGCTTCTTTGGACGGCAAGTGCGGCTGCCGGTAGGCCACGCGCGCTTAGCGATCCGCACGGGTGCCCATATGATCGTGGGCGTGGTGCGGCGCGAGGGTCCGGATGGCTACCATGTGACTGGCCCGCGCATCATCGAGCCGGCTCGCAGCGGTGATCAGAAGCGGGATATTCTCCAGCTGGCGCAGCATGTGGCGGATATCTTGGCGGACTATATCCGCCAGTCCCCCGAAGAATGGATGATGTTTCTGCCCGTCTGGCCAGATTTGATCCCCTCGAGTTGATTGTGGTGGATCCGTTGGGGAGGAAGAGGCATGGGCGCAGATGAGAATGTGCGGGCCCGCGTCGAATGGTTGCGCAAGGAGATCCGTAAACACAATTACCATTACTACGTCCTCAACGCCCCGCTGATCAGCGATTACGAGTACGACCAGTTGTTGCGTGAGCTCCAAGCGCTCGAAGCGGAATATCCCGGGCTGGTGACACCAGACTCGCCGACGCAGCGCATCGGCGCTGAGCCGGTCGAAGCCTTCGAGCGTGTTCCGCATCCTGCGCCGATGCTAAGTTTGAGCAATGCCTACAACGACGAGGAAGTTCGCGCCTGGTATGACCGCATCGCTAGATTGGACCCGCGGGTGCGTGAGGCCGAGTTTGTGGTCGAGCCGAAGCTCGATGGGCTCACGGTGGTGCTTCATTACGAACAAGGGCTCTTTGTGCGGGGGGCAACCCGCGGCGATGGTGAGGTCGGCGAGGATATCACCGCAAATCTGCGCACGGTGCGCAGTCTTCCCTTGCGCATCCCCCTCGACCCCGAGAAGCCTCCGGCGCCCTCGAGGCTAGTGGTGCGGGGAGAGGCAATCATCTTCTTGAAGGACTTCGAGGAATTGAACCGCAGGCTGGAAGAAGCTGGGGAGCGCACCTACGTGAATCCGCGGAACACCGCGGCCGGTTCCCTGCGGCAGTTGGATCCTGCCCTGACGGCATCCCGGCCGATCCGGCTCTTCTGCTATGCCATCGTGGAGGCGGAGGGAGAGGTGCCAAGGACGCAGTGGGAGGTGCTTCAGAGGCTGCGCGCGCTGGGCTTCCCCGTCGTGGATGATGTTTCGCTGGAAAAGGATCTCGAGGGTGTGCTGGCGGCCTACAGGCGCTGGCTGGAGCGCCGGGAGACTCTCCCGTATGAGGCCGATGGAGTGGTGATCAAGATCAATGACCTGGCCCTCTCGGAGTCCTTGGGGGTGGTCGGCAAAGGCCCGCGTGGCGCCATTGCCTATAAGTTCCCCGCCCAGGTGGTCACCACGCAACTGCTGGATATCGGGCTGAATATCGGGCGAACCGGCGTCATCACGCCCTATGCCATCCTGGAGCCTGTAGAGGTGGGCGGTGTGACGGTTCGCCAGGCAACGCTCCACAACTTCGACTATATCGCCGAGAAGGATATTCGCGTGGGGGATCGCGTCTACATCAAACGGGCTGGAGATGTCATCCCTTATGTGATTGGGCCGGTTGCCGAGGCCCGGAAGGGCGACGAGAAACCCTTCAGGCACCCGGAGCGCTGCCCAGCCTGCGGGGAAAGGCTCGAAAAGCTTGAGGGAGAAGTTGCGGTTTATTGCGTGAATGCAGCCTGCCCTGCCCAACTGGTGCGGAATATCGAGCACTTTGCCTCGCGCGGCGCGATGGATATCGAGGGATTGGGGATCAAGGTGGCCGAGTTGCTTGTGCGAGAGGGACTGGTAAGGGATGTGGCTGATCTCTACCGGCTTAAGAAGGAAGATTTGCTATCTCTGGAGGGCTTTGGGGAGAAGCGGGCGGAGAATCTGGTGTCTGCGATCCAAGCCACGAAGGACCGTCCGCTGAGCCGATTGATCACCGCCTTAGGGATTCGCAATGTGGGCGCCACGGTTGCAGCGGAGCTGGCTCGCAACTTCGTCAGTTTGGAACGGCTGGCGCAGGCCAGCCGGGAGGAGTTGGAGTCGATCGAGGGGATCGGGCCGATCGTTGCGCAGGCCATCCTGGATTGGTTCGCCTCGCCCGCCAATCGCCGCATTCTAGAGAAGCTTGCCGAATACGGCGTGCAGCCCCAGGAGGAGACCTCTGTGGCCGCCGAAGGTCCGCTGGCTGGGATGACCTTCGTGCTGACTGGCACGCTCCCGACCCTGACCCGGCAGGAGGCCGCAGAGCTCATCACCCGCCATGGGGGCAGGGTTGCGAGCAGCGTAAGCAGGCGCACCACATACGTTGTCGTCGGCGACTCGCCCGGATCCAAGGCTCGGCGAGCCGAGGAACTGGGTATCTCCAAGCTGGATGAGGTCGGTTTGCGGGCGCTGATCGAGGGGCGTTCGGAACCTGCCTCTTGAGCCCATCCGCAAGCGATCCCCAAACGGCGACCGCGAGAGGTAGGCTATGGCCTCCAGGTTGATCCTGCGTGCAGGCCGCGAGCGGGCCGTGTTGCGGCATCATCCATGGATCTTCTCAGGCGCGGTGGAAAGGATCGAGGGGGGCGACCCCGCCCCCGGAGCCACGCTCGAGGTCTTCGATGCCGACGGACGGTGGCTGGCAAGAGCGGCCTATTCCCCGAGTTCCCGCATCCGGGCACGTATCTGGACGCACGATGAAGATGAGATCGTCGACGCCGGGCTGATCCAGAGCAGACTGGCGCGTGCAGTCCGGGCCAGGCAGCGGCTGGCCGAGGATCCCCAGATTGAAGCTTACCGTGAGGTCCATGCCGAATCGGATGGCCTGCCAGGTCTGATCATCGACCGTTATGGCAGCTTTCGGGTGGTGCAATTCCTGAGTGCGGGAGCCGAGCACTGGCGGGAAACGGTTCTCGGGGAGCTCTCGAATGACTCCTGCAGAGGGATCTTCGAGCGATCGGATGCCGAGGCGCGGCTGTTGGATGGGCTGGAGCCTAGAGCCGGCCTGGTGTGGGGTGAGGCCCCGCCCTCACATTTGATGATCGAAGAGTATGGTCTGCGCTTCGCCGTGGACCTCCAAGCCGGGCATAAGACGGGCTTCTACCTGGATCAGCGTGAGAACAGGCTGCGGGTGCGGGGCTTGATCCCTGGCGGGCAGGTCTTGGATGTGTTTAGTTATACGGGGGCCTTCGCCGTCAATGCCCTGGCGGGCGGGGCTGAGAGGGTCACAGCTATCGAGAGTTCATCTCCCGCAATTCAACTTGCAAAGGCCAATCTCGAGCACAACGGGATCTCTGCGGAGCGCGCGACGTGGATCCAGGGAGACGCCTTCGTGGAGCTGCGGCGGCTGCGCGACCGGGGGCTTGCATTCGATGCCATCATCCTGGATCCGCCGCGGTTCGCGGCCACCCGCTCCCAGGTGCATCGAGCTGCTCGAGGCTATAAGGATATTAATCTCCTGGCCTTCAAGCTGCTGAAGCCCGGAGGACGCCTGTTTACGTTCTCCTGCTCGGGCGGCCTCAGCCCAGACCTCTTCCAAAAAATCGTTGCCGATGCGGCGCTGGATGCGGGGGTGAGGGCCGTAATCGAGGGCTGGATGAGCCAAGCAGAAGATCACCCGGTTGCCCTTCACTTCCCAGAGGGCCGCTACTTGAAGGGGCTCATCTGTCGGCGGAGGGAGTAGGGAGCAAAGCCGGCCTTAGGATTTGGCCCCCTCCATCTTCGCTCCCATGGAGAGTTTCAGCGCCAATTTGTAGAGATCCCGGATGCGCTGCGCACTTTCCGTATCGCCGGCATCCTCCAGCCGCTGAGCGGTTGCCATAAGGCTGTTCAGGACCTCCTCGTCAATGCGCTCTGGCTCGGCGCGCAGGATTCCCTCCGCCGCCTGCGGATCTTCCTGTTCGAGAATCTGCTGCACGAAGCGAAGCCCAGGCGGAAGCGAGTCGCGCAGAATAGCGCGCAGCCGCTGATCGATTTGCCGCAAGCGCTCAAGCGTTTCTCCGTCCCCTCTCTCCTCGGCTACCTGCAGATTGGCCTGCAAGGTGCCCAAGAAGAGGTCATCGATGAGGGGCATGGCCTGACGCAGGGCCTCATCCAGGTTGGGGGCCTCGATCAATGAGCGCAGCAGCGATGCCGCCTGGGCCGCACGCGCTTGCTGCATCTGATCGATTTCCTGGGTGACTTCCAGGATCTGCCCGCGCAGGGTTTCCAGCCGTTGTTTCTCCTCACCTGCGGCGGCGTCGATTCGTTCAGAAAGCTGCTGGAAGAAGAGATAATCCAGCGCCGGGCGAGTGAGGTTGACCAAGGCCACAACACGCTCGTGGTTGGGAGCCTGCAGGAAGAGGTCCAAGAGGCCCTCGCGAGTGAGCCCTTTCTCGGAGAGCGCCTGCAGGCTCTGCGTAGCCAATTTGAGCTCTCGTTCCTGTGCCTTGAGCCGCTGCCCAAATGTGCTCCATTCGATGGCGCGCTCAAGGCGGCTGGCTGCCGCCTCGCGGGCTTTTGGATCTCGGGCGGATTGCAGGGCGAGGCTGGCGATCTGGAAGAAGGTCGCATCCAATTGCTCGTCGTGCTGTTCAACGAACGGCTTGAGATGTTCATCGGGTATGCTGAGGAACTCTTCGAAGAGGCGCATCTTCTCGCGTTGGGCTTCCAGATCTTCCTTGGAGATGCCTTCGGTCTCGAGAATTCGTTCGATCAGCCCCTGAAGCGTGAGAACCGATTGCGGTTGGAAGAGATATCCCTTCCGTTCCTCGGGAGGCAGGCTCTCCACCACCCGGTTGATGAGCCCGCCAATAATCTTCTCCTGCTCGTCCTTGTTTAGGCCGGCTTCCATGGGCATGTATGTGAGCAGAAGTTCATTCTCGTGGTCGTGATACACAAGCGGAGCGGCTATCGACCCCTCGAAGCCGCATGTCGGGCAATGAATGCGGTTAAGCGTGCCGGAGAGCAGCCGGGCTTTGGCGGTAGGATCCCGCCGGGCATCGACGAGCTGTTGAATCCGGGCTTGCAGGGGTGTGCCGCATTGGGGGCACATGATTTGACGCTGGTTCATAATCATTGTTTATCTATCCTCAATGGAATTCATGCTCGGGGCAGCGAGAAGCAGATGCGGGCGCCACGCTCTACCCGGTCGTCCACCCATATGCGGCCACCATGGGCTTCGACGACAGCCTTTGCCAGGAAGAGACCCAATCCGGCGCCTTTTGTGCGGCGGGCCGCCTCATTGGAGCGGTAGAAGAGATTAAAGATCCGGGGCATATCCTCGAGAGGAATACCGGGCCCCTCATCCTGCACACAGATGATGACCTCTCCGCCTTTCGTCCGGCCGCTGATAGTAATCGTGCCGCCGTCCGGCGAGTACTTGACGGCGTTCGAGAGAAGATTGCCGAAGACTTGTATGAGACGGGTTTCGTCAACCTGCACCACGGGGAAATCCCTGGGAAAATCAACTTCGAAGCTGTGCTTCTCAGATTGTGTCCTGAACCGGTCGGCCATCTGCCCGGCGAGACGATCGAGAGCGACGTCCGATTTGCTCAATTGCAGCGCGCCTGCCTGCAGACGAGAGGCGTCCAGCAGATCGTCGATTAGACCAGCCAGGCGGTCGGCCTCTTCTTCGATCACGGCCAGGCTCTCGTCGATCACATTCGGGTCCCATTGGGCATCTTCGCGGCGCAGTGTGCCGACATAGCCTTTAATGAGAGCCACCGGCGTGCGGAGCTCGTGGCTGATAATGGAAATGAAGGTGCTCTTCAGCTCCTCGGCCTCCCTGAATTTGGTGATATCGCGGACGGTGGCGACGATGCTCAGCAAGTGACCTCCCTCGTCCAGCGCGGGCGCATAGGTAATCCCTACGCTGATCGCTCCGCCTTGCTTGGTGATGAGGTCCCCTTCGACATACAGCGTGGCCTGGGGCGTGAGCGGCCAGCCGCCGGCCTCGGCCTCCTCCAGCGTCATCCCGCCTGGCTCGCGCCGCAGCCAGCGAATGACCTCGGCATGCTTCTGACCGACCACTTCCTCGGGTTCGTAACCGCTGAGGCGGGCGAAGGCCCGGTTGAATCGCAGGATGCGGAACGCGGGATCGAGGATGAGAATGCCGTCCGCGGCCGACTCAAGAATGGCATCGAGGTGCTGCTTCTGTTGACGTATGGCAGTGAACAGCTTGGCGTTTTGGGCGGCGATGGCTGCCTGTGCGGCGAAGGCGCTCAGGAGATTCCGGTCTTCGCGCGAGAAATGCGCGCGGTAGGCACGGAAGACGAAGATGACTCCGATCACCTCGTTCTGAGCGATCAGTGGCAGTCCTACGCCGGTCAGCAGGCCCATCGAGGCGGCCTGGGTGATGCGCTGCAGCCGGCGATTGATCTCCGGCAGGGCGAAGCGGGTGGGATCTCCGTGATCGGGGATGTCGGCGAGGAGTGGCTCGAGGTACTTGAGAAAGCGCGGGTTGATGCCATAGGAGGAGGCAATGCGCCAGCCACCAGCCTCATCGCGGAGTGCGATGAGGCCGGCGTGCGCGCCAAGCAATTCGGCGGAAACCCGCACGATGCGCGTGAGCACACGCTCGAGATCCAATTCCTCGGTAAGCGCGCGGCTGATCTCGAGTAGGTAGTCTCGTTGGCGGACTCGAAAATCAGGCAGCATATTCGGCCCTGCACTCCAGGTGAGCGGAGGGGCCGGCGCCACGAATGCGCATAGTCACAATGAAGGCTTTCTTGGCGTGGGCCACCATCCATCCAGACAAAGAATTATAACATCCCGACTTTGCCCGCATGATTTTCCGTTGTATAAAGGAAGTGCAGGTTCTCTCGTTTCCTTCCTGCTCTGCACAAAGGAGAAATGGCGATGGAAGAGCGACCGTGGCATAGGTTCTACGACCAAGGCGTGCCCACGAGCCTGGAGTACCCGCCGATACCGCTCTACAGGTTCCTTGAGCAAGCCGCAGAGGAGTTTCCCGACAGGCCCTGCACAATCTTCAAAGGAGCGGAAGTCACCTATCGGGAGATGAACGAACTTACGGACCGCCTGGCAGCGGCGCTCGCCACCATGGGTGTCAAGAAGGGCACTCCGGTGGCGATTTTTATGCCGAACTCGCCGCAGTTCGTCCTGGCCTTCTACGCGATCCTGAAGGCGGGGGGCGCGGTGGTCGCCACGAACCCGCTCTACACGGGCCGTGAAATCGAACACCAGATGAATGATGCGGGTATCGAGATCATGCTCGTGATGAGCAATTTCTACAAGAAGCTCAAAGAGGTGCAGGACAAGACCCCACTCAAGACCTTGATCGTAACCAATATCAAGGAATACTTGCCGGGCCTGCTGAAATTCCTTTTCACGCTCACGCGGGAGAAGAAGGACGGGCATCGCGTCGAATTGGAGGAAGGGGATCTATGGCTTCAGGACCTCCTGGCAAAGCATGCCCCGGAAGAGCGCCCGCAGGTGGATGTTGGTCCAGACGACGAAGCCCTCTACCAATACAGTGGGGGGACAACCGGGCTTTCAAAGGCTGCCATCGCGCTTCACCGCAATTTGGTCGCCAACACGCTGCAGATTCGCGCCTTCATGCCGGACATCCAGCGCGGCCAGGAAACGGTGCTGATGGCCATTCCGATGTTCCATGTTTATGGGCTCGTGGCCGGCATGAGCTTCGGCATCTCGGCTGCAGCCAGTCTTGTCATGGTGCCCAATCCGCGGGATATGGATGATGTGCTCAGCTCCATAGAGAAATATCGCCCGACCATCTATCCGGGCGTGCCGACCATGTACAACGCTATCAACAACCACCCCAAGGTCCAAGCCGGCGAGGTGGATGTGAGCTCGATCCGAGGCTGCATCTCGGGCTCGGCCCCTCTGATGCGGGAGACCAAGGTCACCTTCGAGAAGCTGACCGGCGGCAAGCTTGTGGAAGGGTATGGTCTCTCGGAAGCGCCGACGGCCACACATTGCAACCCACTATATGGGGTTAACAAAGAGGGCTCAATCGGCGTGCCTTTGCCGGATGTGGACGCCCGCATCGTCTCACTTGAGGATGGGGAGACGGTGCTCGGCGTGGGCGAGATTGGGGAGCTGGTTATCAAAGGCCCCCAGGTGATGAAGGGCTACCTGAATATGCCCACCGAGACGGCCAATACGCTGCGCGATGGCTGGCTCTATACAGGAGACATTGCCCGCATGGATGAGGATGGCTACTTCTATATCGTCGACCGCAAGAAGGAACTGATCAAACCGGGCGGGTATCAGGTGTGGCCGCGAGAGGTGGAAGAAGTGATCAGCGAGCACCCCAAGGTGCTGGAGGTTGGGGTTGCCGGCATTCCTGACGCCTACCGCGGGGAGACCGTGAAGGCCTGGGTGGTGCTCAAGCCGGGCGAGACGGCCATGGCTGAGGAGATCCGCGAGTGGTGCAAGGAACGCCTGGCGCCCTTCAAGGTCCCCACCCATGTCGAGTTCCGTTCGGAGCTTCCGAAAACCACGGTTGGCAAGGTCCTGCGCCGCGAGCTCGTGCGGCAGGACCGCGAACGTGCCGCAACGGAAGCCACCGGAGCCGAAGCCTGACGCCAAGCCGACTCCTGAGAATCAAGCGGGGCTGCCTTATCCGGCCAGCCCCGCTTGTGCGTTCCAGTAATGGGTGAGAGGAGCCCTAGGAGGCGGTTGACAGCACGGGCGTGGCGCCGTTCTTGGCCTCCACTGGAGCCGTGAAGAGCCTGAGGAATTCCTCCCGGTCGATCGTCTCCACTTCGATCAGGCGCTCCGCGATCTTGTCGAGCTGGGCCCGGTACTCCGTGAGGATGGAGCGGGCGCGTTCGTGAGCCTGATGCACGAGCCGGCGGACCTCCATATCGATCTTCTCGGCCACGCTTTCGGAGTAATCGCGTTGCTCGGAGATCTCCCGTCCGAGGAAGATGAGCTCCTCTTTCTGGCCGTAGACCATGGGCCCCAACTCCTCGCTCATCCCCATGCGCGTGACCATCGACCGCGCCAACTTGGTCACGCGCTCGAGATCGTTGGAAGCGCCGGAGGTGATGTCGCTGAAGACCAATTCCTCGGCCGCCCGGCCGCCAAGCAGGAAAGCCATATCCGCCAGCATCTTCTTGCGGGCCACAAGTGTCCGGTCTTCCTCCGGCAAGGCCAGGGTGTAGCCGCCCATCATGCCACGGGCGATGATGCTGACCTTGTGAACCGGATCCGCTTCGGGAATGACGTGGCCCACAACTGCGTGGCCAGCCTCGTGATAGGCGACGATGCGCTTCTCATCCTCACTGATGATGCGGCTCTTGCGCTCCGGGCCGGCGATAACCCGCTCGATCGACTCCTCGAACTCATCCTGGCCGATGGTACGCTTATTCCGGCGGGCAGCCAAAATGGCGGCCTCATTCACGAGATTTTCCAGGTCGGCACCCACGAAGCCGGGTGTGGCCTTGGCGATGATGGAGAGGTCCACATCCGGCTCGAGCGGTTTGCCCTTGGTGTGGACTTTCAGGATGGCCTCCCGGCCGCGCATGTCTGGCCGGTCGAGCACCACCCGGCGATCGAAGCGGCCCGGCCGCAGGAGCGCCGGATCGAGGATGTCTGGACGGTTGGTGGCCGCCATGATGATGACGTTGGTATCGGTGTCGAAGCCATCCATCTCGACCAGCATCTGATTGAGGGTCTGCTCGCGCTCATCGTGGCTGCCGCCCAGGCCGGCCCCCCGCTGCCGGCCGACTGCATCGATCTCGTCGACGAAGACGATGCAGGGGGAATGTCTCTTGGCCTGCTCGAACAGATCGCGCACCCGGCTCGCGCCCACACCCACGAACATCTCCACGAACTCCGACCCGGAGATCGAGAAGAACGGCACGCCCGCTTCGCCGGAGACGGCTTTTGCCATGAGGGTCTTGCCGGTGCCTGGCTGGCCGATGAGCAACACGCCCTTGGGGATGCGGGCACCGAGCGTGATGAATTTATCCGGCTCCTTGAGGAATTCGACCACCTCCTGGAGCTCCTCCTTGGCCTCCTCCACGCCGGCCACATCATCGAAAGTGACCGTAGGCTGATCGCCAGCGAACATCCTCGCCCGGCTCTTGCCGAAGGATAGCGCCTGGTTGTTCGTGCCCTGCGCCTGGCGCAGCATAAGCCAGATCAGGCCCACCACCAACAGCGCTGGGAAGATATAGGTCACCAGGCTGAGTATGGTCCCTAGGTCGCTGGGTTCCTTGATCTCGAGGGCGATCTGCTGGGCGTTCAGGTCTTGCTCTGTCACGCCCAGGTCCTTGAGTTGTTCAACAGTCGTCTTGGTTGGCTCTTTGCGGGAGAGGGCCTTCGTGCCATCATTAAAAACAAGTTCCAGTTCGTTCTCATCTACAACGATACGCACGATCTCCCCGGTCTTGACCTTGCTGGCGACTTCGTTGAGTGGGATCCGTTCCGGCTGTGTCGCGCCGCTTCGAAACTGATATACCAGGACCGCGACGACCATGAGCAGAATAAAGAGCACCAGCGAATTTCTGCCCCGCGGTGAATTCACAATCATCCTCCCAATGGGTAAAGGGTAGCGAAAAGATTGAATTATCTAGAACGTTCGTCCGGATTATACCTCGTGCGGGTGGGCGCGACCAGTCAGCCTTGGGTCCTGCGGTCCGGATGCCGCTGGAGGGTCAGCCGCCAGCGCCGAGTGGACAGGCGGGATAGAGCAGGCAGACCCAGAGCCATAGCGGGATCAAGCCCCCCACGGCCAGGAATGCAATCAGCCCCAGAGCCACCGCTAGCCAGTCGGTCTCCCGGAGAGGCCCGACTGTCATGGACACAGTCGCCTCTCTGGAAGGCTCTGGCGATGTTGAGAAAGCGTCCGGTGCAATCTCCTCCGGTTGCGTGACAAGCGTGGTGATGATCCTGCCAAGCTGGTCTGCCGTGCGGTAGCGGGCCGAGGGTTCTTTGGATAGCAGCTTGAGCAGTACTTGCTCAAGCTCTGGAATGATAGCGGGGTTCAGATTGCGGGGCGGAGTGGGAATGGATGTGAGGTGAGCCTCGGCAAGCGCCTCTGGATCGTCCGCGGAGAAGGGCAATTGCCCCGTGAGCATCTCATAAAGCATGACTCCCAGGCTGTAGACGTCGCTGGCGGTCGAGGGAGGTCCTCCGGCCGCCTGCTCGGGAGCGAAGTATTGCGGGCTTCCCCACACGACTTCCCATTGTTCATCGGGGGAGATGGTTGCGAGGGCGCGGGCGATCCCGAAGTCGGTGATCTTGGCGCTGCCGTCGGATGTGATCAGGATATTCTGAGGCTTCAAGTCGCAATGCACGATCCCGGCCCGGTGCGCATAGCCAACACCCTGACAGATCTTTATCATCAATTGCAGACCTTCTTCGACCCCAAGCCTTCCGCGACGGCGGATGTAAGTCTTCAGGTCGGTGCCGCGGATGTACTCCATGACGATGTAAAGGGCCGCCTGCTCCTGCCCGAAATCGAAAATCGTCACGATATTTGGGTGGGAGAGGTTGGCGGCGGCGCGGGCCTCGCGCAGGAAATGCTCCTGGAAACGAACATCATCGGCGAGCGGATCGCGCAGAACCTTGACGGCAACCTCGCGTTCTAGGTTGGCATCACGGGCGCGATAGACATTGGCCATGCCGCCGGAACCGAGCAACTCGAGCACCCGATACCGGCCGCCGAAGATACGCGGATGGATTTCAGGCACAGCGCCTCCTGAGCGTGAATTCTAATCTCCTCGCGGTTGCCCTGCAATCCAGGCGGGAGGGAGAACTGGGCTATAATGGGCGCCGGATGCCCATGGAAAAACGAAAGGCTTGGCTTCTTTATAACCCCATGGCGGGCCGCTTTCCAGCCGGCCCATTCCTGAGGCGGGCTGAGCGAGCGCTCAAATCGGCTGGATGGGATGTCTCCACCATGGAGGGCCGCGACGAGCAGGGGTTGATCCGCTCAGCCGAGCAGGCTGTGCGCGAAGGCTGTGAGGCGGTTTTCGTGGCAGGGGGCGACGGGTCCGTCGGGCATGTTGCGGCCACGCTAGCGGGCACGGAGACGGCTCTGGGAGTTCTCCCGGCTGGCACAGCCAATGTCTGGGCCCAGGAGCTGGGCCTGCCGCGTCTGGACTGGATTCACTGGTTCGCCCTCGAACAGGCGGCGGTCCAATTGGCGCGCGGCGATACCCGCCTGGTCGATATCGGCGAGGTCAACGGTCGGGCCTTCCTGCTATGGGCTGGCGTGGGCCTGGACGCGCATATCGTCAACAGTATCGAACCGCGGGAGCGCTGGGAAAAGGCCTTTGCAAGTGTCCATTATGCGACCCTGGCGCTTTGGACCTCGATCGGCTGGGAAGGCGTGTACCTGAGGGCCGAATCGCAAGGCAATGTATGGGAAGGGAGCTTCCTGGCAGCGGTGGCCTGCAACATCCCTGCCTACGCAGGGGGTTTGATGAATCTGGCGCCAGGGGCGAAGGTGGACGACGGCTTGCTCGATTTCTGGCTTCTCGGCGGCCAGTCCTTGCGCGATGTCTTGGTGCGGGTGGCACAGATTTTCATGGGCACCCATGTGGACGCGCCTGGCGTCGTGCATTTCCGGGCCAGCGAGGCTCGCTTTGAAGCTCAGGGCGAGTTACCCATGCAGTGCGATGGCGAGCCGATCCAGATGGCGTCTCCACTGCACTTTCGGGTCCGCAAGAAGGCGCTCCGGGTCCTTGTCCCTGCCGACGCAGGACCACATCTCTTTTCCATCTCCTCGGATGTCGAGCTGGAGGCATAGTGGCCCGTTCCCCCCTGAAGGCCATCACGCGCAACCCAATGTATTACCTCTTGCCAGTTGCCATCGCTGCGATTGTGCTTGACCGATTGCACCTTCCTGCCTATTGGATCTTGCTGGCGGCCGGCCTGGGGATCATTCCGCTGTCTGGTTTGATCGGGGAGGCCACCGAAGCCATCGCCGCGCTCACCGGACCCCGGCTGAGCGGCCTGCTGAACGCGACCTTCGGAAATGCGGCCGAGCTTATCATCACGTTTGTGGCCATTCGGGAGGGGCTGCTCGATCTTGTGAAGGCATCCATCACGGGTTCGATCTTGGGCAATCTACTCATCGTGCTGGGCCTGAGTATGCTGCTGGGCGGCTTGAAGAATGGCCTACAATCCTTTGATCGGCGTAAGGCCACAAGCGATAGCATCCTACTTACCCTTTCGGTGACTGCTTTGGCCATCCCTTCGCTCTTTAGCCAAAGCGCGGAGGGGATCGTCGAGCCTTGGGATGTTGAGATTCTAAGCCTGGGTGTCGCTGGGCTGATGCTCGTCATCTATGTGCTGGGATTGATCTATGGCTTCCGTATGCCAGGTGGACCACTGAGCCGCACCTCGGCGGAGGAGGTGGTCCATGCGCCAATATGGAGCCTGCGATTCGCAGTGGGTCTGCTCCTCTTGGCCACGGCCGGCGTTGTCTGGCTGAGCGAAATCCTGGTGGGCACGGTCGAGCCGGTCATTGCCCAATTAGGGATCTCGGAATTCTTCCTCGGCATCATCCTGGTCCCGCTGGTGGGCAATGTCGCAGAACATATGGTGGCGGTCACGGTGGCGATGAGAAACCGCATGTCCCTCTCGGTCGAAATCGCCGTGAGCTCAAGCCTTCAAATCGCATTGTTCGTTGTGCCCGCGCTCGTCTTTGTGAGCCTGGCGATAGGCAACCCGCTCACACTTGTCTTCAACGCCTTTGAGATCATCGCGTTGATCGGCGCAGTGCTCATCACCGCGTTGGTGGCCGCCGATGGCGAGGCGAATTGGATGGAAGGAGCAGTGTTGATCTCGCTCTATCTGATACTGGCGCTGGCATTTTTCCTGCTGCACTGAGCTGAGTTGCATGCGTAGGAGGCTGGACATCGCTGGGTGGATCTTGGGCGGGATAGGGCTTGGCATTCTGCTTCTGGCTGTGGCCATAGCAGCTGGCCCTCTGCTCCGGGGCTCTGCCTTCGCCCATGTCGGCATTCAGCCGGTTGTGACCATTCGCGCGCCGGTGTTCCCGACGGAAACGCCACCCACGCTCCCTGCCGAATCTTCCGCGACAGCTACGGCGACGCCCGTCCCTCCGCCGCTAAGGCAGGAAGGCTTTGGCCCGGGCGTTCTGGTATCCGTCAGCGGCACGGAGGGAGAGGGCTTGCGGCTCCGCAATCAGCCAGGGCTCTCCTCCACGGTGGCGTTTCTTGCCATGGAGAACGAGGTGCTGGAAATTGGAGCCGGCCCACGCGAGCAGGATGGCTATGTCTGGTGGTACCTATTCAATCCTTATGACACCAACAAAGCCGGCTGGGCTGTGGCCAACTACCTGCGGGTGATCGAATCGCATTGATTTGCATCGGCGGGAAAGCTGGGCTATAGTCTGCGCCGCTGGAGATATGGATGGATACAACCAAGCCAAAACGCGTGCAGGCGCAGCGCTCGAAGAAGCGTCTGATCATTGAGTGGGAGGATGGCCATCGAGGCGAATACACCTTCGATTACCTTCGCGCGCACTGTCCCTGCGCCGAATGCCGCGAGCGCAGAGAATCAGGCACGAAGCAGCCTTCGGCGAACTTGCTCAGTCTGCCGTTGGTGGACGCCGCCGCAACGCGTCTGGAGTCCATCGAGAAGATCGGGAACTACGCCATTCAGATCGTCTGGGGGGATGGCCACCGGTACGGCATCTACGCCTGGCCATACTTGCGCCAGATCTGCCCGTGCGAGGAGCACGCTGGATAGCGAGCATCGAATGATGACGGATCCTTTGGACGAATTGCTTTCGATCACAGAGCGCTCCTACATCCGCCTCGAGGCGGAGCAGCTCGTTTCCCAATGCCTGGATTGGGGCGATGCGGCGCCCTTCTTCAAGCTCCTGGAGGAATTGGTCCTGGCCGGAACCGGCTCGCTGGGGATCCTGCGGGAAGTGCTTGGCGTCATCCGGACAATGAAGGCGGATCTCTCGCAGGAGGGTCTGGCACTCCGGAGGGATCTGCTGGAAGCGATGGCAGAGTTTGGCGTGGCCCTGCCCGGCTTGCTTTCCACGGACGCCCCGGCCGCTTTCCGGCAAATTTGCAGCCATGAGCTGCGCGAAAGGGTCCGCGAACTAGCCGGGGGGCTGGGGCATGATGACCAGGCCCTGCTGGACGAGATTTGCATCGAGGCCGGAAATAAGGTTATGAACTTGGCCGGCCGCATGGCGATCCTGCGGCAGCTCGAGAGGTCTGTGCTCGATTGGCTGGATGGCTTGGCCTATCAGGCGGCCCACGATGCCAACGCTCAATGGTGGCTGACGCTTCCCCCCTACTCGCATTAGTGGCCTCTCGGGGCGACACCGCACCGTCCCCAGTCAACGTCCACAATGGCCTTGGGCCCAAAAAGAAAAAACCGCGCCCAGGAAACGCAGGGCCCGGAAAAATCTCCGCGCAGTCCGCCGGCCGGAAACAGGCGTTTAGAGATAATCCTTCAAATTGTGTTCCACGGCGTATGCGGCAGCCTCGGCACGGTTCCGCACATTGAGTTTGGATAGAATGCTGCTCACGTAGTTACGGACCGTGCCTTCACCCAAGTACAGCATCTCCGCGATCTGGCGGTTTGTGCGACCCTCAGAGACGAGTTGCAGCACATGCATCTCCTGCTGCGTAAGCTCTGCAAAGGCGGAAGCTTCTTCCTCCCGCGCCGCCTTGCGCACTTCCTGGAACACGCGCTGAGTGACGGCAGGATCAAGCAGGGCTTCACCCCGTCCGATCGACTCGACGGCGCGGATAAGCTCATCCCCGCCGATTTGCTTGAGTACATACCCAGACGCGCCGGCGCGAATGGCCGAGAAGAGCATCTCGTCTTCTGCATAGGAAGTGAGCATAATGACCTTGGTCTCCGGGTACTGGCTAGTGATCTCCTCGCAGGCCTCGATGCCTGAACCGCCTTTGAGCCGAATGTCCATGACCACGACGTCGGGCTCATGGGCTTTGGTCTTTTCCACAGCCTCGCGAGCGCTTGCTGCTTCTGCGACCACCTCAAACTGAGGGTGCTTATCGAGCAGCGCCTTCAGCCCTACCCGGACGACCTCATGATCGTCAACAATGAGGATGCGTTGTCTTGCCAAGCTACGCCTCGAATCTGCGCCGGTTTCTCCAATTTGGGAATTCTAAGGGATAGAAGCCTCCCAGGCAACCTAGGAGGCCGTGGCTACTCCTTCTTCCTGCGAAAATCCACGAACCGGTACCCAACGCCGCGCTCGGTAAGAATATACTCCGGGTTGGAGGGGTCACGCTCCAGCTTCTGGCGCAGGTAATTGATGTAGAGCCGAAGGTAGTGGGTCTCGTCGCGGTATTCGTAACCCCATACCTTCGCCAATAACTGCTCATGGGGCACGACCCAGCCGGCATTTTGCACCAGGTGGTAGAGCAGGCGGTACTCCGTGGGGCGCAGTTTGACCAATTCGCCGTCGACCCAGACCTCCCGGCGATCGAAATCGATTTTCAGCCGCTCATCCACCTCGATGACATCATGCGTGGGCTGGCTCGGCATCTCGGTCCGGCGTATGACGGCCCGCACCCGGCTGACGAGTTCCCGGGGGCTGAAGGGCTTGGTGATGTAATCATCTGCCCCGAGCTCAAGGCCCCGGACGCGATCCTCTTCCTCCCCCTTGGCGGTCAGCATGATAACGGGGACGGTCGAAATCTCACGGATAAGCCGCAGGGTCTCGAAACCGTCCAGATCGGGCATCATGACATCGAGCAGGATCAGGTCGGGAAGCTGGTCCCGAAGCTGTGCCAGGGCTTCCGTTCCTGAACGCGCCTCGTAGACTTCAAAGCCGTCGTGCTCCAGGTTGAGGCGGATAAAATGGATCATCCTGGGTTCGTCGTCGACGACCAGGATCCTCCTTCTGCGATCAGTGCTCTTCATAAGCGGGTTTACTCCCGGACGAATCCGATGAGTTCCTCTTCCTCGCGGGTAGGCATGATTTCGATGAAGTTGATGCGATGCATCGGCCAGATCACGCTGGTTACCGTCTCATGCAAATAGGGCAGGTCCTTTTCATCTCGCCTGCGGGGATTGTTGACGGTAATTAGGGTATCGGTGGAGGTGGGCAGCTCCTCGACTTCGCCGAGCACTGCATCTTCTCCGGAAATATGCACTAGGACAGTATATGACATGGTCTACCTCGGGTGAGATTTCTGGCGTGAGATAATCTGGAGCCTCAAGCGGCCCAATTGCAGAATATCGCCATGCCGTAACGGCTCGGGTTTCAAGGGATCCAGGCGCTTGCCGTTCACGATGGTTCCATTGGAGCTGTCGAGATCGACGATCTGGAGAGATTCGTCGCCGAGCCTCAGCTCCGCATGCATGCGGGAAATGCCATAATCATATGCGTCATATCGGCTCAGGTCGATATCGGGGACTACGGCCTGACCTTCGGAAGAACGGCCAAGGGTGAAGTTCTCGCGGCCGATGAGCGAAAGTACTTCGCCGGTGGGGATCACCCGCAGCCCGATGACAGCCCCGCTCGAGAGTTCAGGGCCGGTTGGCGGAGAGGGGCGGGTGGCCTTGGCCTCCTCTGTCAGTTCCTCGCGAGAGATGTTCATCGTGGGCACCGGCGTGACATGTATCAGGCGGGTGCCGCACTCGCTGCAAAAAAGTGTTCCGACGAATTCGCGGTGCTTACAGGTCGGGCACTCGATCATATCTCTCTCCTCGGCGGCAGGAGCAGCAAGGCTCGAGTGCCATACTTGAGTGTTTTCTCGCCTTCCGTGGAGAGCCGCCGGGATTGTGCCAGCTGAACTGCCTCGTTGAGGGCGGCTTTGGCCAGGTCCTTCTCCCCTGCGGCTAAGAGCTGAGTGGCGAGGCTCTCCAGGCGGCGGGCTGCCTGGGCTACCTGTCCAAGCTCCGCCTCGTGACGGGCCTTCTCTTGCAGGCGGTGCAGCGCCAGCAGGTTCAGGGCCGAGGCGATCTCCTCCGGTGGCGGATTTGTGTCCGGCTCGCTGGTTAGCCTCCGGATGATATCCAGCGGAAGGCTATGGACCTCGCCTTTCTGTGCCACTGGTGTGCCCTCGACTACCAGGTGTGTAAGCACCACTTCGTCCTGCCCTACGATGGGGTGAACTACCATCTCGAGGAGCACACGGATGGACGAATCCTTGGGCAAGTTGCCGAGCGTCATGGGAAAGGAATCACCGAGCGGCATGGGCTCGGGATGGAGCTTGAAGGCCGTTCGCAAATCCACCTGCTGACCCATGGAACCGTCCAATCTCACCCGGTTGACGACAACCTTGCTCAACTCCTCGTAGATGCGGTGGAGCAAATCGGTCACGGCCTTGGGAGAATTCAGGAAGATAACGCCACCGCCAGTCTTGCTGGAAATATCATCCAGGAAGCGGTCGCTCCAATCGGAGCCGATCCCCACGCAGTTTATCGTGATCCCGCTTTGCATGGCCTGCTCGGCCAGCTGGAGGCAGAGGTCCTCGTCTCCATAGGTGCGGCCGTCCGTGAGAAGCACCAGGTGGCTGACGCCTTCCTTGCTGAAGCTGCGATGGAGTTGCTCCAGTCCCAGAGATAAGCCCCGGGCAATCTCCGTGCCACCATCCGCCTGGAGCAAGCTGAGCCGGGCACGCGCGGCGGCCAAGTCCTTCGCCTGGGTGGGGGAGATGACCACCTCTGCCTTATCGGAGAAAGCTACAATGGAGGCTGTATCCTCCGGTTGCAAGTCCCTCAGGATAGTGAGCACTGCCGATCGGACCTGGTCGAGCCGCTGGCCCTTCATCGAGGTTGAGCGATCGATCACGATGCCTAGATTGATCGGGGGACGGACTTCCGGGAGGTCTTCGGCTCCATGAATGTCGAGGATCAGGTAGTGCACCTGGGGCTCATCGAGCCGGAGTAGGGCTTCGCGGCTGTGTAAGATCTCGCATTTGAAGGGAGATGAAGCCGCCAGGTCGGCTTCTAGCGCGGCCAGCTCTGCATCATACGCGGCGCGCGAGTCGGGATCGATCAGGGTTTCATAGGCCTTGCTGACCTCGAGAAAGAGCTCGGTTTCACCAGGGGCAATGTTCTTGTCTGGATGGAGGCGCAGAGCGGCCTCTCGGAATGCACGCCGGAGCTGCTCCGATGTGGCATTCCTAGGTACACCCAGTATGGCGTAATAATCCTTCCCCGGCGGCACTGCCCCCTCTCATTCTTCCGGGAAGCGGACGAGCACGACGCTGATATTGTCGGGACCGCCCGCGCGGTTGGCAGCCCGGACGAGTTCATCGCAGGCATCTTGGGGATGGCTGGCCTGAGCGATGACCTGCAGCATCGTATCGTCGCTGACCACGCCCCATAATCCATCTGAACAGATGAGCAGATGGCCACCCTTAGGTTTGGGCAAGCTCAAGACGTCTACTTCCAGATTTGCGCCCTGACCAATGGCGCGATAGAGCACGTTTCGCTGGGGATGGATTGCAGCCTCTTCGTTGGTCAGCTGCCCCAATTCGCGCAATCTTTCCACTAGCGAGTGGTCACGGGTGACGACTTCGGCCTTGCCGTTCTGAATGAGATAGGCGCGGCTATCGCCGACGTGGCCGATCGTGATTTGGTTGCCGAGCAAGACTGCGGCGGTGAGAGTCGTCCCGCCTCCGGGCACCTGCTCCACCACGGCCTCGTTGGCCTCCTCCAGGGCCCCGCGCAGCAGATCTTGGAGGGGTGTGAGATCCTCCTCCGGATCCAGGTCGAGCATCTGCAGGATTGTGTGCTGGGTCAGGCGACGTGCGACGGTTCGGATCGAGACCGAACTGGCAACTTCACCGGCGCGATGGCCGCCCATGCCATCGGCGACAATAAACAGGCCGAAGTCGGGCAGTGAGGCCTCGCCAGCCGAGGCGCTGGTCAGCACCAGCAAAGCATCTTCGTTGTGGCTGCGTTCAATTCCGGCCGATTGCCCGGTTCCAACCTCGATGCGATGAAGGCTGGGCGCAGGATACGTGCGGGTTTCCCGCCGAGTGATAATCTCCGGCTTGTCTGGCCTCCTCCGATGGAAGATGCCTCGGAAGAATCGGATCATGGATTGCATGCGCACGAATACCTCGGCTTTCCAGCCTAGATCAGAAGCGCGTAGAGCTTATGGTCCATCGAACCGATGTAGAGGACATTCTCAGCGATGGCGGGTGTGCCAGTTATGGGCCCGTCCGTGTGAAAACGCCAGCGTAATCGGCCGGAGCGGAAATCAAGACAATAGAGCGACCCATCGACAGAGCCCACATAGACACTGCCCTCATGTACGATGGGGGAGCCTGTTACCTGGTGGTCGGCCTCGTAGCGCCAGACCTCCCGGGAGTGGCGGGCGTCGACTGCGTAGATGTTGTTGTCCCCGCAACCGATGAATATCATGCCATCGGCATAGGCCGGTGTGGAGATGGTGGCACCACCCATGCGGAAGCGCCATACCTGCCAACCATTCTCCGCCTCGAGGGCATAGAGGGTCCAGTCGCGGGAACCGAAGTACACCATGCCCTCGACCATGATCGGGGAAGAAGTCACGGCGCGTTTGGCCTTCTTGCGCCACTTGAGCTCGCCCTTGAAGTCGTAGCAATAGAAGTCCCCACTCTCGCAACCGAAATACACTCTTTCTTCTTGGACTAGTGGAGTAGACCAGATGGGCCCATTGGCTTCCACACGCCAAGCGCGCCGGCCGCTGACCTGGTTGATGACATGCAGGCGTCGGTCATCCGAGCCGACGAAGACATGCCCGTCTGAAAGGGCGGGCGAGGAGCGGATGGGGCCCTCGGTGTAGTAGGTCCAGACCAGGTTGCCGCGATTGGCGGTGACGGCATAGAGGCGGGAGTCTTCCGACCCGATGAACACCGTGCCGTCCTCGGCTGCGGGTTTGCCGGTGATCCCGCCTTCGGTTGCGAACTTCCAGCGAAAACCGCCCGTTTCTTTGTCGAGCGCGTAGAGGTTATTGTCATAGCAGCCCAAGAGGACCATGTCTTCATAGACCAAGGGGCTGCCGCGAATCTCGTCCTCGCACTTGAAGGACCAGAGCTCTTGGATCTTATCGGCCTGCTTGATCACGGCTGCTACGGAGGGTTTGCTAAGCAGCCCGGTGCGCTTGGCGGCCGAGATCAGGGCTTCCTTCATGAGGGCCGCGCTGGGGTACCGGTCCTTCGGGTCGTAGGCCAGCGCGGTATTAATGACGTTCTCGAGTTCAGGCGAAACGAGTGGGTTAATATCACGGATAGGCCGCTCGGCGAATGAAAATGGTGGCTCGATTCTCGGGTCGCGCTTCGTGAGCAGGTGGTGGAGCGTCGCGCCGAGAGCATATATGTCGCCTGCCGGGGAAGCCTCTCCCCGGTACTGTTCGGGGGGCGAATAGCCCTCGGTGCCGATCATGGTTCCTTTTTCGCCGGGTTGGAAGTGCCGGGCGATGCCGAAGTCGATCAAGCGCACATGGCTATGCTGGTCGATCATCACGTTGGAGGGCTTCATATCTCTGAAGATGATCGGCTGGGGCTTGTGATTGTGAAGGTAGCTCAACACATCGCAAAGCTCGATGGCCCAACTGACGATGCGGTCCTCGGGGATGAATTCCTTATACTCGGACAGGATCTCTTCCAGGTCCTGGCCGTCGATGAACTCCATCACCAGGTACGAGCGGTTCTTGTGAGTGAAGTTGTCATAGATGGTTGGGATAGCCGGATGCGAGAGTGTGGCAAGCAGGTCGGCTTCCCGTTCGAAATTTCTCACGACCATGTCGTACATCGACTGGTCGGCGATGAGGTTAACCATCTCCTTGATGGCCACAAGTTTGGTTACATTGGGGAAGTGCAGGTCGCGGCCCTTGTACACCGAACTCATGCCGCCGGAGCCTAGCATGCCAAGGATGAGGTAGCGGTCCTGCAGGGTCGTCCCGGCCTGCAGCCGGTCGATACTCTCGTCGCCTTTATCGTCAAGTTTCCGAGTAGTTCTCTGCATACTTTCCTGATTTCCACGCGGATTATAGCATGATAGGGAGGCCCCGCAACGGCGGCCGCGGCCAGGCCAGAGGCTAATGTCGATGGATCAGCGTCTGTGAACTAACGATCCCGTTGCAAGAGTTGTGCTGGTAACGCAAGGAGCCAATCCGCGGCTTCGCCTTGCGGCCGGGCTTCTTGCAGCGCCATAATGGCCGTTTGGGTGAGGCGCATCTCCTCGGATTGCGCATAGTCATAGGCACCACAGGCATCAAGCAGGCCTGTGAGTTCAGCGACCTGGGGATCCTGGCTGCCTGGAGTGAGCCATGCCGCCTCGAAGCGGGGGCTTTCTCTCAGGGCGAAGAGAACGGGCACGGTCTTCTTGCGCGCGCGCAAATCATCGCCCCGGGGTTTGCCGGTGAGATCAGGATCGCCCCAGATCCCGAGAATATCGTCCTGGATCTGGAAGGCGAGACCCAGATCGCGGCCGTAGGCCTCATAATGGGAGGCGATCTCCTTGGAGGCGCCTGCCAGTCTTGCGCCCAAATAGCAGGCTGTCGCGATCAGCGAAGCCGTCTTGGCCTCGATCATCTGATAATACTCGGGCAGCTGCACGCCGGTCTGCGTCTCGAAAGCCATATCCAGGTATTGCCCTTGCGTCAGATCAAGACAAGCTCGGTCAATGCAGGCTTGCACTTCAAGGATCAGTTCCGGTGCATGCTCCTCCCGGCGAAGGTCCTGGGTTGCAAGACGCGAAAGCGCAAATAGGGCATCACCGACATTGAGGGCAGTGGCCAATCCCCACTTGCTCCAGACCGTCGGTCTGCCTCTGCGGAGAGCGCTTTGGTCCTGAATATCATCGTGGATCAACGAGAAATTATGCACCCACTCGACGGCAACGGCTGCAGGAAGGGCGCGTTCCCACGATCCTCCCGCAGCCTGGCAGGATTGCAGGAGCAGCAAGGGTCTGATCCGCTTGCCCCCAGCGTGCCCGCCATCGCTCCAACCCAGATGATGGTTGATCATGTCCACCATAGGTGCGCCGGGACCGCTCTGAAGCGGCTCAAGCGAGCGCTGCAGGCTCTGCTCAAGTGCTGCCAGCATGCGGCTGGGCGAGCCCTCAGCCATTTCGGGCGGGCCCCTCATGGCGGAGCTCGGCGCGGGAAAGCGCGTCGAGGTCCGCGCAGCCGATTGCGAACATCGTCACGCGCAATTGCTCCTGAATTAGATCGATCCGATCGATCACGGCTTCGGCGGATTGCGCTGCAGCCCGCAGGAAGATTCCCGCCATGCCGCCCAAGTTGGCCCCTAAGGCGATGCACTTGGCCAGGTCCAAGCCATCGGTCAGGCCCCCGGAGGCGATGATGAGCGTCTCCGGCGAGGCGGCCCGCACTTCCCGGATGGCTCGGGCAGTTGGGATGCCCCAGGCGCGAAAAGTGGCTGCGAGATCGGCACGGGCTATGTCCTCGGCGCGGTGCATTTCCACCTGAGACCATGATGTGCCGCCGGCGCCGGCGACATCTATCGCCCAAACACCGGCATCAACTAAGCGCCTGGCCACGCTGGCCGAGATTCCCCATCCGACCTCCTTGATAATGACCGGCACAGTCAGACTGCGGCAAATGGTTTCGATCTTTGGCAATAAGGAAGCGAAATTGGTATCCCCTTCCGGTTGGAGGGCTTCCTGGAGCGGATTGAGATGAAGGATGAGCGCATCCGCCTCTGCCATCTCGACCGCCCGGCGGCATTGGTCGATGCCATAACCATAATTCAGTTGAACCGCTCCCAGGTTGGCAAGGATGGGGACATCAGGTGCAACCTTGCGGAGCTGGAAGCTGGATGCCAACGATGAGTCCTCGATCGCTGCCCTCTGTGAGCCGAGCGCCAGGGCGATGCACCTCGCCTGCGCGGCCTCGGCCAAGGCAGCGTTGATTGCAAATGCTGCCCCGGTGCCACCGGTCATGGAGGAGATGAGTAAGGGAGCGTGGAGCTGCTTCTCGAGGAAGGTTGTGCGGGTATCCACTTCCGCCAGGTCCAGCTCGGGGAGCGCGTTGTGGACGAAGCGATAGTCCTCAAGCCCGGTGCTCAACCCCGACTGAACTGGCTCCTCAAGATTGATGCGGATATGGTCGGCCTTTCGCCTGGATGTGGGCGTAACTTCGGACATGGCAGGGTGTTCCTAGTGTGAGAAGGCCATCTTACAGGCCATGATGGAGCATGTCAACCTTGCTGCAACTGGCATGCTTCGCTACAATCATTGAAGCGCCAAGCGAAAAAAAAGGAGGCGGCACATGGCGGATACGTTTGAGGATGTCAAGGAGATCATCGTGGAGCTGCTGGGGGTCGATGAGGCGAAGGTTACTCCTGAGGCCAAGTTCCGCGAGGATCTGGAAGCGGATTCGTTGGATCTCGTCGAATTGATCATGGCCTTCGAGGAAAAGTTCGGCGGTGAGATCTCCGACGAGGACGCCCAGACCATCACGACTGTAGGCGAAGCCGTTCGATACATCGAGGAGCATCTTAAGGCTTAGCCAATCCTGGTGCCTGCCGCCGCGATGCCTGCTACCGCGGCGGGGGCATGTTCCCACCCGGGGGTCTTCATGAGGGGCCGGATGGCCGGCCCTTTCTTCATGCTTGCCGGGGCCGGTATGGCTAACCGCGAGGCCCGCCGCGTTTCGGCTCGCGGGCGTGCTTCTTTAGCGTTCTAAGAAGCTTGGCGATCTCCTCATCCTCCTGAACCTGGCTTTCAAGATACTCCAGTATGTAAGCGGACCGGCGCAGCCGCAGTGCCATGCGGGCGGTCTTGTCGATATCCTCCTCAACCGCAACCTCGCGTCCATCTGCGATGGCATGCGCACGGGCGGCCTCGAAGAGCGTGATCTCGGCTCGCAGGGAATGGATGCCCATTTCGTGAATAAGCTGCAGGCCATACTCTTCAGCCGGCTTGGAAAGCTCTACATTCTTAAGGCCATCGCGGGCGACCTGCAATTCGCTGCGGATCTGCTCGGTGGCCTCACGGTGCAATTCGATGAATTTACGCGGGTTGTTCCGATGCGCTATGGAGCGGTGATAGGCCTCAAGCCGCTCCTCCGGGTCTTCGAGGCCTTCGACGATCACGCGTAACCCGAAGCGGTCGAGGATCTGCGGCCGCAGATGACCCTCTTCAGGGTTCATCGATCCAATCAGGACGAAGCGGGAGCGGTATGTGGCGGCGAGTGGCCCCCGGTGGACGGTATAGGTGCCTTGAGCTGCGGCGTCGAGGATTGCATCCACGATATCGTCTTCAAGCAGGTTGGCCTCATCGACGTACAGAATGTTGCGGTCGGCGCGCGAGAGGATGCCGCGCTCGGTGCGTACGCGGTGATGGATGGCCGCCCGCTCGTCGATCCCTCCGATGACATCCTCCAGGCGGGCGTTCAGCGGAAGCTCAATTAGGCGCACGCGATCGGTGAAGGTAAGGGGCTCGCCTTCTGCATAGCGCTTTGCGCAATCGGGGCAGATGGCATCGATCCCTCCCGCTTCAACATCTTCTGGCAGGCATCCGTATGGGCAGCGGCTGCGCTCAACCACGGGGAGGAGATCGGTGAGGCTGCGGACCGCCGTAGTCTTGCCAGTGCCGCGCGGCCCGATCAGGAGCACCCCGCCGATATGGGGATTGATGAGCGCCAGAATCAGCGCCAGCTTCATCTCGTGCTGATTGACGATTGCCAGGAAGGGGAATGGCAGGTGCTCGGCCAGTCCCATGTCCTCCGGCGGAGGCGCCTCCAGGAACCGCTTCGCGCCTGCGTGGGCAAGCAGGTCGGTGAGGGTCTGAATACCCTGGGTCATGCCAGTTCCTCGGCGGCTGCCCGTTGGCGTTGCTCGAGGCGGTAGGCCTGGCGTCGGGCGCCCTCTTCCATGCGTTTCCGCTGAGCCTTGTTCTCGGGGATCAAGCGCGGCACCCGCATTGGTCGGCGGTCATCATCGAGGGCGACGTAGACGACATAGGCGGTGTTGGTATGCGTGCGCTCTCCTGAAACGGGATCTTCTGCGGTAACGCGTACGCGCGTTTCGATTGAGGTGCTGCCCACGTAGCTCACCTCGGCCTCTAAGGTCACAAGATCCCCGATGCGGATGGGCGAATGGAAGGTCATCTGGTCGATAGCGACGGTGACGACCCGGCACTGCGCGTGCCGCATCGCAGCCAGCGCGCCGGCCTCGTCCACCAGCTTCATGATCCATCCCCCGTGGACATCGCCCCTCGAATTGGCATGCTGGGGCTGCATAAGCTGGCTGAGGGTGATGCGTGAAGCGCACACCGGCTTGCCTTCACTGGCTCTCGCCGCCTGGCTCAATCCATGTCCTCCTTGAACTCACCGGTATCGGTTGTATGAAGACGCTCCGGCTCTTCCTCCAGCACATCGATGACCTCGAAGGGCAGTTCCGCCATCATTGGGGGCAAGGGTACCGTGGCGGGCGGCCGTATACGGGCCGGAGGGGCGGGTGGATCGATGCGGGGCAGCTCTTCCTCGATGATGCGTTTGCGCAAGATGCGGGGTTCGTCTGTAAGCCAGCCCACATAGACCCCATCCACATCGAAGACTTTGCGGTCAGGCGTGACATACCCAATCCATTCACCGATCGTGTTGAAGAGATAGGGGTATACCAGCAGGGCTGACCAGTCCCCCGGTGTGGTGTAGACCGGGATGGGCTTTCTCTTCGACGTACCGTCCATCAACTTCTCCTGGGAGGGATCAAGGCTGAGTAAATTATACAATCAGCGCGAATCGACCACCTGCCCGCGCATTGCACGAGCCGGCCTAGCTTACATCCGAGTAGGTCCAGACGCGATTCACGCCGAAGTTCCAGAAGAGAACCACGATCACAGCCATGGCCAGGGCCAGATTGCGTCCCAGCCAGGTGGGCTGCAGGCCTGACAGCCAGGTCGCCTGGATGGCGAGGTTCGCCTGGAGCCCAGGCAGGAAACCGGCAGACCACCGGATCAGGGGCTGCTCGGTCAACGCAAAGATAGGGGTGCGGATCGCCAGACCAGCCAGGCTGACCAGAGTAAATTGCATCAACTGGGCCCCCAATTGCTTGGAGCGTGAATCGGGATAAGTCCAATAACGGTTCCAGAGGAAATTGCTGCACACCGCGGCGGTGAACGAGGCCATGCTAGCCCCGACGCTCCAAACGTGAAGCGCGTTTGCGAGCAAGTTGAAGGTTCCGAAGTCCACCACCGCGCCGATGACTCCCACGACGCAAAACTTCAGGAAGCGGATCAATTCTCGCTGGGCTTTGGGATTGAGCCGCTTCATAGCCGGTTTGAGAAATCCTCGATGGTCCGCTGCAGTCCGGTTTCGAGGTCTACTGTTGGCTCCCATTGGAGCACCTTGCGCGCCTTGCTGATGTCAGGTTGCCGGCGCTGTGGATCGGCGGGGGCGCGGGCATCTGGGATGCGTCGAATGCCTGCCTGGTTGCTCGTGAGCCGGTTAATCTCTTCGGCCAGCTCGAGGATCGTCATCTCCCGCGGATTCCCCAAATTGACGGGCAAGTTCTCCTCCGCAAAGAGCAGGCGATAGAGGCCTTCAACCAGATCGTCGACGTAGCAGAAGCTGCGGGTTTGGGAACCATCACCATAGACAGTCAGTGGTTCGCCTTGCAACGCTTGAACGATGAAGTTCGGGACCACGCGTCCATCATCCAGTCGCATGCGGGGACCATAGGTGTTAAAGATGCGGGCGATATGGGTGTCCAGTCCATGATAGCGATGATAGGCCATGGTGATGGCTTCGGCGAAGCGCTTGGCCTCATCATAGACCGAGCGCGGCCCCACCGGATCTACATGACCCCAGTAGTCCTCCTTTTGGGGGTGCTCACGAGGGTCGCCGTAGACCTCCGAAGTCGAGGCCAAGAGGAAGCGGGCCTGATGTGCCCGGGCAACTCCCAGCGCATTGTGTGTGCCCAGGGCGCCAACCTTCAGGGTTTGGATCGGCAATTGTGGATAGCCATAGGGGGAGGTTGGGTTGGGGCTTGCCGGGGAGGCAAGATGCATAACGGCGTCCACCTTGCCCGGGATGAAGATGAAGTTCGAGACATCGTGTTTGATGAAATAGAAATCATCGCGACCCGCCAGATGGGCAATGTTGGCCAGGTCGCCGGTCACCAAGTTGTCAACGACGACGACTTCATGCCCTTCGGCGAGGAGGCGATCACATAAGTGCGATCCGATAAAACCGGCTCCGCCCGTAACGAGTATTCGCAAGTGTTCCTCCTTCATGCGGGCTCTCATGGAGGCCCGAGAATGATCGTGCCCCTGCTATCCTATCATGGAGCCCAAGCCAGCGTCTCGACCTGGCCATCGGCGGTCAACTGCTGGCCTGCACCCGTCGCGATGTCCACAATCCAGAGGTCGCCCTGGTAAATGATCGCGATTCGCGAGCCTGAGGGCGACCATACCGGTCCGGGTCTTGCGGGTTCAAGCCCCTCCTGGTTTTGCGGTGGGAAAAGCACCTGGTGGTTGCTGCCATCGCGATCGATCACAGCTAGGCGGTATCCGCTGTTCTCGCTCTCGAGGGGGTGAACGGCTTCGAGGAATGCGATTCGGAAGCGAACCTCGGCCGTGTCGGAGGGGAGCAAAGGTGAGACGCGCGGGAAGGCGAACATCCCGGTGCGTTCTACGAGTGTCAACTGGGAGGGACCGACGCGCGGCTTGGCTGCCAGGTTGAATATGGGGGAAGCCTGGGGGCTTTCAAGGCCCGCAGGGGGTCCATGGTCAATGAAATAGAGGGTCTGGTGATCAGGGCTCCAAGCAATTCCAGGAACCCAGGCCCAATCGCTCAGGGTTTGATAGGGCGTGATCTGGCGGGCGGGCTCCAGTCGGCCGGAGTCAAGGTCCACGAGCCCAAACCCGTCGGCACGAGCGTAGGCCAGGTGGGCGGGATCGCTTCCCCAAAGGAATTCGGTTCCCCACCACCCATATTGGCCTCCAGCGTTCGAATCCACGATGATACGAGGCGCCATCGGGCGCCCGGTCTGGGTCAGGTTTACGATCTGGAGATCATTATTTGCCTGCCAGCCAGGAGCGCCAGGGCTGGGCTCAACCGTGGAGAAGGCAATGCTTCGCGATGGCACCTCGGGAACCCAATCGGCAAAGTGAACGACGTTATCCACACCAAGGTAGATGGGTTCAGGCTCGCTGTCATCCAGGGGGGTAATCCAGAGCTCATTAATCACATCCTCATCGTCCGAGACGCGGCTGAACAGTAGCCAGCGACCATCGGGCGAGACTCGAAAGATGCGCCCATCCAGGTCCCCGCTGACGAGGATGGGCATCCGATTGGCGCTGTTGCCCTCCATGAGCCAGGCGTTCCCCGACGCCATGTAAAGCAACCGCCCTTCGATGACGACCGGAGTCGTCGCCGATTGGGTTCCGACCATCACGATCTCCGGCACCGGCTCGCTCAGGGTTACGCTCTTCACAGGCGCGCGGGAAATCTCGACACCAGCTTCGAGCAGGATCCGGTAGGTCACCTCCTGTAAGCCGTTCTGGCCAGGCTGAAGCAGCCGGGTTTCGCCCTCCGGGAGAGTCTCATTCGGCAAAGTCTGGCGATCGAAGGGCAGAGGGATTTGCTCGATCTCGAAACGTTCCTCCACGCGAGTAACGGAAACCTCCGTGCCGTCCTGGACCAAAGCATATGGGGGTGGAGCAACGCGGTCGAGCGAGTTCAATTGGACACCGGCCTCATCGAGTGCTTGTTGAACGGTTGAGCCAGCTGGCAGGTGAACTTCGAGGGTCTTGCCGTCCACGAGAATGCGCGCCGCAATCGCATCGGCCGTGGCCTGGGGCGCGATGCAACTGCTGATGGCAAGCAGCAGGCCGAGTGCCAGGCCCAGCGGTAAGAAGCGCCGCATTGCTGGGGTATCTTGGGATTGGTATAATCGCATCCGCTTGGTCACCGGAGTTCGCCCACGATCGCCATCTGACCGTCCGCCACGGCCAGAGAGGTCACTCGGATTCCGGTGGCGAGGCTGCCCAGCGTACCGGTGAAGGCCTCTGTGAGAATGGCCGAGATGCTGTTCTTCAAGGCCTCAGGTGCGGGAAGCGGGCCGAGCGTGGCCTCCGCGAGCCGGAAGGCTATCCGCCCATCATCTTCGAGCACGGGTTGAATGGATATCATCACGCCCGCTTTGAGGAGCCCACGTTCTGCGATGCCGTAGACTTGGATCGAATCCTGCCGCAAGAAGACCTGAGCATCTGAAAGGAGCGGCTCCTCACGGGCTTCCAGGCGGTCAGAAAGGTAGGCTGTCAATTGGCGCTCGTCGAGCAGAATCATGACTTGCTGGGTCTCCGCTGCCTCGGCAATCGCCGCTTGCCAGGTTTGCAGCACTTCATCCGCGCCTGCCGGGTCTTGCGGGATCGGAGCATAGGGGGCTGCGGGGCCACCGAGGTCGATCTGACAGGCGAGGGTTGCAAGAAGCAGGCTAGCGGCAGCCAGCCAAATCGTGAGGGCCTTGCGGGCGTACCAGGGTGAAGAAGCCAAGCGTCACGTCTCCCGAGGCAGAAATCGGTGCCGATTATAGCATGCAGGATGGGGGCCCAGACGGGGGGCAAGCAGCCTTGAGCCTCGAAGCGCGAATGGAAGCCCTGCTTTTCGTGGCTTCCGATTCTGTGGCAATCCCTGACCTTGCGCGGACGCTGCATGCGCCCGCTCGTGAGATCGAGGCAGCGCTGGAGTCCCTCCAGAGGGCGCTGGCGGGCCGCGGCATACGACTGCAACAGACCCGCAACCAGGTCCAACTGACCAGCGCACCCGAAGCCGCGGGCGATGTGCAGCGGTTCCTGCAATTAGAAGAGACGGCCAGCCTCAGCCGGGCGGCGCTCGAATCCTTGGCGATCATAGCCTACCAGCAGCCGGTCACGCGCCCTCAGATTGATGCCATCCGAGGGGTGAATTCCGATAGCGTGCTGCGGACCTTGCTGCGCCATGGGCTCATCGAGGAAGTGGGGCGATCGGAAGGCCCGGGGCGTCCCATCCTTTATGGGACCACGCCCGACTTCCTCAGCCATTTTGGCCTTACGTCCTTGGAGGAGCTGCCACCCCTCGACCCGGATCCCGATATGCCAGCGCTGGGTGATAAGGGCGAGACACCCAGCGAGAGTGGGGGCCAGCATGGCTGAACGGCTGCAGAAGATTCTGGCTCGCGCCGGATTGGGTTCTCGCCGGAATTGCGAGGCATTGATCCTCCAAGGCAGAGTGCAAGTCAATGGGCGGCCAGCCAAGCTCGGCATGCGGGTCAATCCCGAGAAGGCGGCC
This sequence comes from uncultured Anaerolineaceae bacterium, assembly GCA_964492745.1. Lineage (GTDB taxonomy): Bacteria > Chloroflexota > Anaerolineae > Anaerolineales > E44-bin32 > E44-bin32. The sequence goes on along the minus strand of CAZBLT010000001.1, from coordinate 111,660 downwards.
ATCACTGTCGATGGTGAGCCGCTTCGCCTGCCAGCTGCGCCCATGTATGTACTGGTCAACAAGCCTCGAGGCGTGCTCTCCTCCACACGCTCACAGGGAGGCAAGCCGGTTGTGACGGACTTGGTCCCTGCTGGCCGGCGTCTATTCCCCGTCGGGCGCCTTGACCTTGAGAGCGAAGGCCTCATGCTGCTCACCGATGATGGCGATCTTGCCAACCGGCTCACGCACCCCCGATATGAGCATGAGAAAGAGTACCGGGTATTGCTGAACCGTATGCCGGACGCCCGGCAACTTGAGGCCTGGCGCCGGGGAGTAGTGCTCGCAGATGGGCACCGCACAAAACCGGCAAGAGTCCTGCCGGAGCGACATCCCAACGAGCCCTGGGTGCGGGTGATGATCCACGAAGGGCATAAGCGGCAGATCCGCGAGACGGCTCGCGTCCTGGGGTTGCATGTCCGGCGGCTGGTCAGGGTGCGCTTCGGTCCGCTCGAATTGGGCGATCTTCAGCCGGGTGCGTGGAGGACCCTGAGTGAGGGGGAGCTTAAGCGCTTGGAGAAGGCATCCATTCGCCCTTCCGTCCGCAGGACTGCGCCCAGGAAGTCGCAAGGAAGAAAACCGAAGGCGAGAACCTCATCCAGGAGACGCTCATGACAACTCATGCGGCTCAGGAGCAACATGAATCCCATTGGCTGGACCGCTTGCTTGCCGGCAGCGTTCGCCTCAATATCGAGGTCTGTCTATACATAATCCTGTTGATTGCGGCACTGTTCACGCGGTTCAATGACCTCGAGTCGCGGGTCATGAGCCACGACGAGAGCCTGCACACGCAGTTTTCCTGGTACCTATCGGAAGGGCGCGGCTTCTCCCATGACCCGCTGATGCACGGGCCTTTGCAGATGCATCTGGTGGCACTTTCGTATTTTCTATTCGGGGATTCAGATGCGACCGCGCGCTTCCCAGCCGCCGCGGCGGGCGTGCTGGCAGTGGGTTTGGTGATCCTGTTCCGGCGCTACCTTGGCCGCTGGGGAGCCTTCTCCGCCGGTCTGCTCATGCTCATCTCTCCCTACATGCTTTACTACAGCCGCTACGTTCGCAATGAGGCCCTCGTCGTCCCCCTGGGCCTGCTCATGTTCTATGCCGTTTTCCGTTATTACGAGACCCGCCAGCCGCGCTGGCTCTATTTGCTCGCTGCGTCGCTTGCGCTGCATGCGACGGCCAAGGAGACCTCTTTCATCTACACCGCACAGCTGCTGATATTCTTGGTCATCTTCTTCGCATGGCGCATCTTGCCAATCCCATGGTCGCAAGCCCGCCATAAAGCCATTTTCCTCCTGGGATTAGCTGCCGGCGCCCTCGGCGCCATCCTCGCCATGGGCGCACTCTTCCAAGGTTGGGCCGCTTCAGGCAGCCAGACCACGCCGCTTCAGGGCACAGCCACTGCCGGCGTCGGCTTGGCCGAAGGTGTGCGCCTCTCGCCCTGGGTGTCCTTGGGCCTGCTGCTGGCCTTCTTGGGCGCGCTGCTCCTGCTCATTGGGCTGATATTGGAATTCGGACGCAGGCTGCGGACCGAATTCCCGTCCTTGGACCTGATCGTGGTTGTCTGGACGGTGACCATGCCGCAATTGGCGGCGCTTCCGGCTAATTTGCTGGGGTGGGATCCTCTCGACTACAAGTCCCTGCTGCCCATCAGCAGGACCCTCATGCTGGTGGCAGGCTTGCTGCTGCTCAGCATTGCGATCGGCGCAGCGTGGAACTGGCGCAAGTGGCTCGTTGCGGCGGGGGTGTTCTTCGGGCTTTATTTCGTCTTCTACACAACATTGTTCACCAACAGTGACGGAATCGCCTCGGGGCTGGTGGGATCGTTGGGATACTGGCTGGAGCAACATGGCGTTGAGCGCGGCGGCCAGCCCTGGTATTACTATCTCTTGATCCAGATTCCAATCTACGAGTTTCTTCCAGCGATGGGCTCTCTTCTCGCCGTGTACTATGTCTTGCGGGGTGAGGGCCGGCCCGATGCGGAATCAGGACGGTCAGGCATCGCGTTTCCGGTGGTCGCCTTTCTCGGGTATTGGACGATAACTTCGATAACGGTTTACTCGTTTGCCGGCGAGAAGATGCCGTGGCTCACAGTCCACATGGCTCTTCCGATGATCCTATTCGGAGGATGGGGCCTGGCGAAGTTGCTCGGACGTGTGGATTGGCGGCGTTTCACGCAATCGAATGGGTGGGTCCTGCTGGTTCTGCTGGTTCTGTTCCTGCTCTCCGGCATGCGTGCCTTGGGCTCGCTGCTGGGAGATCGCCCGCCGTTCATGGGCCGTGAGCTGGAACAATTACGCGCCACCAACGCTTTTCTCTCCTCCCTGATCTTCTGCCTTGGGGCGGGAGCGGCACTCTGGCGGTTGGGCGGGGGAATCCGCTTCTCCGCGTTTCTGCGCGCCGGGGCCGGCGTCGTGATCGCAGCCCTATTCGTGCTCACGGCGAGGGCATCGTTTCGGGCCTCTTTCGTGAATTATGACCTTGCCACCGAGTACCTGGTCTATGCTCACTCGGCGCCGGGTGTGAAGACGGCGATGCGACAAATCGAGGATCTCTCGCGGCGGATGACCGATGGCTTGGCCATTCAGGTGGCCTATGACGATGATGTATCCTGGCCTCTAAACTGGTACCTGCGGGATTATACGAATCAATTCTACTTTGGCCCCAACCCCACGCGCGACTTGCTCCAATATCCAGTCATCCTGGTAGGGGACAACAATTGGCATCTGGCAGAGCCGCTTCTAGGTGACCGCTATTACGCCTATGAATACATCCGTATGTGGTGGCCCAACCAGGATTACTGGAGCTTGAAGTGGTCCGCGATCGAGAGCGAACGTGCAAATGACCTTGCCATGCAAGGGGCCACCGTTGAACCCATGTCCTGGAGCGAATACCTGCAGCGCATCTGGCAGCATGTCCGCCCCTTCTTCACAGATCGGTCTGTGCGGCAAGCTGTCTGGCAGATCTGGCTGAATCGAGATTTCACAGATTACGGCCGGATTGTCGGGCGAGATATGGCGATCACAAACTGGAGCCCCTCCGACCGCATGCGCCTCTATGTGCGGAAGGACGTCGCGGCTCAGGTTTGGGACTACGGCCTGAGCCCGATCGCCATCGAGCCACCGACCTTCGAAGATCCCTACCGGGAGGGGATGCTGGATTTGTCTGCATCCCAAATTGTGGGCGGTGAGGGACAGGAAGTGGGCCAATTCATCAGGCCGCGAGACGTAGCCATCTCACCAGATGGAAGTCTGTACGTCGCCGACACTGGCAATCACCGCATCCAGCGGATATCGCTGACTGGCGAAAGCATCGGCCAGATCACGGCATGGGGGACATTCGCAGACACTCACAGCGGAGAGGCGCCCGGCGGCACGTTCAACGAGCCTTGGGGCCTGGCGGTTGGCCCGGATGGAACGGTCTACGTGGCCGATACCTGGAACCATCGCATACAGTGGTTCGCCCCCGACGGGGGTTTCCTGGGCATGTTCGGCGAAGAGGGCACTGGCGATGCGCCCTTGACGTTCTGGGGGCCGAGGGATGTGGCTGTGGATTCGCAGGGCCGCGTCTTTGTGGCGGACACCGGGAACAAGCTTGTCAAGGTCTTCGATCGCCAAGGGCGGTTCTTGACCGAGTTCGGCGGCGCCGGTTACCTGCCGGGGTATCTCGATGAACCTGTCGGCCTGGCCGTCGATGCGCAGGACCAGATCTACGTCGCTGACACTTGGAACCAGCGCATACAGGTCTTTGCAGAAACGGGGGAGGGCGTGTTCGAATCGGTTCGGGATTGGTCAATGGAGGCTTGGTTCGGGCAGTCGCTCGAGAATAAGCCCTATTTGGATGTCGACCAGGCCGGGCATGTTTGCGCCACCGATCCAGAGGGGTTCCGAGTTCTGTGTTTCAATGGGCAGGGCGAGTTCATAGGGGGCTGGGGTACTGGTTTTGGAAGAGAGGCCAACCAATTCAACCTGCTGAGCGGTGTGGCGATCGATCCATCAGGGTCAGCATGGGTGGTCGACAGCGGGAACTCGCGGCTCATGCGCTTTGAACCGCCATTCTTGCGCGGAGCTGAGGAATGAGCGCAACATACGAGAGAGGGAACTTGCATGAAACTTCATGAATACCAATCCAAACAATTGTTCGCCGAATCCGGCATTCCCATCCCGCGAGGGCGGATGGCGATGACGGCGCAAGAGGCGCGGTCGATCGCCGAGGAGCTGGGCGGGCGCGTCGTCATCAAGTCGCAAGTGCTTGTGGGGGGGCGTGGCAAGGCCGGGGGAATCCGGCTCGTCGATTCGCCTGAGGAGGCCGAGGAAGCTGCCACTCAGATTCTAGGGATGACCATAAAGGGATTACCCGTGCGGCGGGTCCTGGTGGACGAAGCCGCCGACATCGAAACGGAAATCTACCTCGGAATCACGAATGACCGGGCCCACCGCTGCCCGGTGATGATCGCTTCGGCCGAGGGCGGCGTCGAGATTGAGGAGGTGGCCCGCACTCATCCCGAGCGGATCGTACGCGTCTGGATTGATCCTCTCCTGGGGTTGCGAGAATATCAGGCCCGCCTCTTGGCTGCCAGCATTGAGCTGCCGCGTGATCTTTGGAAGAGCTTCATCCGCATCGCCTCCGGCCTCTTCAAGGCCTACACCGAGAACGATGCCACGCTGGCCGAGATCAATCCGCTGGTCGTGACAGGCGAGCAATCCCTGCTGGCATTGGATGGAAAGATGGTCCTTGATGATAACGCCCTCTTCCGGCATCCTGGGCTGGCGGAGATGCGCGATCTGGATGAGGAGCGGGCCGAGGAACGGGAAGCCCGCAAGTATGGGCTCTCGTATGTCAAGCTGGATGGAGATATCGGCTGCATGGTCAATGGCGCTGGCCTGGCTATGGCTACCATGGACGTCATCCACCTATACGGTGGAGCGCCGGCGAACTTCCTGGACATTGGGGGCGGAGCCACCGCAGAAAAGGTCGCTGCCGCGATTCAGATTATTTTGGAGGACCCTGATCTCAAGGCCATGCTCTTCAACATCTTTGGGGGCATCACGCGCTGCGATGAAGTCGCCCGGGGCATCCTCGCGGCCCTCGAGCAAACTCCCACCGACCTGCCGATGGTGATTCGCTTGGTGGGGACGAACGAGGAGGAAGGTCGCAGGATGCTGGCGGATGCCGCGCTGGAAACGGCGACGACGCTGGCGGAGGCGGCCCAGAAGGCCGTGGCGCTGGCTCAGGGAGGAAACTGAGATGAGCATCCTTGTAGGCAAGCAAACCCGCCTCCTGGTACAGGGAATTACAGGGCGCGAGGGACTATTCCACACCTCGCGCATGGTCGAATATGGCACCCGGGTAGTCGCGGGTGTCACGCCTGGAAAAGGCGGTGAGTGGATCTTGGGCGGGAAGATCCCGGTGTTCGATACAGTCCGGACTGCAGTGGAAGCTACCGGCGCCAACACCAGCGTGATCTTCGTTCCGGCTAGGTTTTGCCCGGACGCCATCCTTGAAGCCGCGGATGCCGGCGTGCCGCTCATCGTGGCCATCACAGAGGGCATTCCAGTGCAGGATATGATGGAAGTCCGCCGGTATCTCGATCAGAAGGGCGCGCGACTGGTTGGCCCGAATTGCCCTGGCCTGCTTAGCCCCGGAGAAGCGAAGGTGGGCATCATCCCTGGCCACATCGCCAAGCCCGGAAACATAGGCGTTGTGTCGCGTTCAGGTACTCTGACTTACGAGGTGCTGTATGCGCTTTCCCAGAAGAACCTTGGTGTCTCGACCTGCGTCGGCATCGGCGGCGATCCCATTAATGGAACCTCTTTCGTGGATGTCCTCGAAATGTTCGAGGCCGATCCACACACAGAAAAGGTGGTGTTGATTGGGGAAATCGGGGGAAGCGACGAGGAGCGTGCAGCGGCGTTTATCCAGGACCGGATGACCAAGCCTGCTGTGGCCTTCATTTCTGGCCGAACGGCGCCGCCAGGAAAGCGCATGGGCCACGCGGGCGCGATTGTCGAAGGGGGTGAAGGGACGGCTGAAGAGAAGATCAAGGCGCTCGAGGCCGCCGGGGTCGCAACGGCCGAAACGCCGGAGCAGATCCCTGATCTGCTGTAGCGGGCGGATTTGACGCATCGGGCTATAATCAGAGAAGCAGTCCTGCCAATAGAGGAGCGAGGTGACCATGGCTGACGATGCCATATCCACGGACGTGCTGGAAAACATCGCATCCCTTCAAGAAAAAGCCTCGAGGCAACCCGATGACCGGGACCTGCAGCGAAAACTGGCCTGGGCATTATATGGCGTGGGCCGTTTCGAGGATGCTCGCGACGCCTTTGAAAAGGCGCGGGAGCGCTGGCCGGACGACATCGAATTCCATTACGGGCTGGGCCTCTCGCTCAAACAACTTGGCCAGAGGGAGGTCGCGCTGACCGAATTTGAGAAGGCGCTGGCCACGGGCGAGCGCTCGGTGCAGGCATCCATGCTGCGGCGGCTTGCGGAGGAGCAACGAAACATCTTGATGAAAGGCGCGGCATAGCAGTGGGATGACGACGAAGCGAGAACGGCTGGAAGCTGCCATCGCAGGGCAGGTGGCAGATCGCCCGCCCGTCGCGTTATGGCGGCATTTTCCTGTTGACGATCAAGATCCCCGCTGGCTGGCAGAAGCCATAATCCGATTCCAAGAAGAGTACGACTTCGACTTCGTTAAAGTCACTCCGGCCTCCTCCTACTGCCTGGTTGATTGGGGAGTGGAGGATGTCTGGGAGGGGAACTCCGAGGGCACGCGGCGCTACGTTCTGCGTATGATCGAAACTCCTGGGGATTGGGGCCGGATGAGGAAGCTCAGTCCGAGCGCGGGAAACCTATCCCGGCACCTGGATTGCCTGAAGCTCCTTCGAGCGAAGCTTCCGGCAGGCACGCCGCTTCTTCCAACCGTCTTCAGCCCGCTAGCGCAGGCCAAGAATTTGGCCGGAGAGCAACGCCTCTTCGAACATCTCCATCGCAACCCAGGTGCTGTCCTGGCCGGCCTGGAAGCTATTACGGCGACGACGGTGGATTTCATCTCTGCCGCACTCGCGGCCGGCGCGGATGGGATCTTCTATGCAATCCAACATGCTTCCTATCGCTATATGGACGCAGAGGGCTATGCACGCTTTGGGATTCCTCATGATGAGAGGATCTTGGAAGCCGCTGAGGGCGGTTGGTTGAATGTGCTTCATCTCCATGGGGATGCGATCATGCTCGATCTCGCGGAGCGCTATCGGGTGCAGGTCGTCAATTGGCACGACCGCGAGGCCGGCCCCAGCTTGAGCGAAGGGGCAGTTCGTCTGAAGGGAAAGGCTGTATGCGGCGGGATCCGCCGCGGGACGCTGGCCTTGGGAGACCCTCTTCAGGTATCGGAGGAGGCAGCCGACGCGCTGAAGCAGATGAGAAGACAGGGCTTGGTGCTTGGTACCGGTTGTGTCGTCCCCATCATTGCCCCACATGCAAATTTGGCAGCTGCGCGCAGGGCGGTTGAGCCCGGGCAAACGAGCCAGAGACAGCGAGGCCTCGCCTCAGGATAAGGAGAAGCGTTGGCAGGGATCCGGGTGATCGGGGGTCGCGCCAAGGGCGTACGTCTGGCCATGGTTCCCGGCGAGGGAACGCGCCCGATCAGCGATCGGGTCAAGGAGGCACTCTTCAATATCATCGGGATGGAGGTGGTCGATTCATTCTGGCTTGACCTATTTGCGGGGACCGGCAGTGTGGGGATCGAGGCGCTTAGCCGCGGCGCGGCCTGGGTTTGGTTCAACGATAGCGACCGGAGGGCAGTGCGCACAATCATCGAGAATCTGTCACGAGCCAAGCTCAGCGAGAAGGCGAAGATCACGCGCAAGGATGCCTTCCGGCTCCTGGAGGATTCCGCCGGGCAAGGGTTCGACTATGTCTATGTGGCGCCACCACAGTATCAGGGCCTCTGGCTACGGGCACTCCGCCTGCTGGATGAGCGCATCGCGTGGCTGAACCCCGATGCTTGGGTCGTGGCGCAAATACATCCTCGAGAATATGAAGACCTGGGCCTGACGCGCCTCGAGGAGGTCGACCAGCGCCGCTATGGCAACACCTTGCTCGTGTTTTACGAATATCCCGGCGAATAAGGCGTTTCTGGGGCTCGGGCCGGTTGCTACCAGGCGGGCGGCCCAAGCAATCGGTCGCCCTCGAGGAGGGTGCGAAGCAGGTGGTAGAGAGCGTAGAGCTCCAGGGCAAATGGCGGGAATCCGAACATGCCAAGCACAGGCATTTGACCGTAGTGAAGGCCGAAGACCCTGAGCGCATCCGGTATGGTGTAAATCCAATGGCCCCCTCGGGCCAGGAAAGCCTGGTAGTTCCAGGCTTCCCAAAGCAAGCCGCATAGGAAGCCCCCTATCAGAAGTGCCAGCACCCTGCGGCCGTTTCCTTCCTTGATTAATCTTCCCAATGAACCCGCGCCCAGACGGGCGTTCACCGGCTCAAGCAAGAAGATGAACCCCAGCCAGACCGAGGCAAAGCTATAGCGCGCCAGGGGTACGGGCAGTGCGAGCGGAACCGTGATCATCGCCGCTCCCAGCAGAAAAGCTGGCCATCCTTGTATCCATCCGGGCAAGCGCTGGAGAGTGAGGGTTGGGGGCAACCGTTGCTCGAGTAATTCGGAGGTCATAAAGACGCCCGGCAGAATGGTGGCGAAAGACCACAGGTAGGCCAAGTCTCTCAGGATTGGGCTCGGCGGAACTCCGCCGTAGAGCCAATTCTGCAGATGGAAATTATAGGCCTCGAAGATAAGCCAAATGGCGATGGAGAGGAGCGCCACGAGCGGGAATTCCCTGCGCCGCGAGGTCAGCCAGGAGCGGCCTGTTTTGAGAGCTAGCCAGCCATCAGCCGCCAGGATGTAGGCCGTCCACATCAGGGGCGTCAGCCACACTGCCGCAAAGCGGACGTTCAAGAAAAGCAGGATCTGGGCCAGGAGGCCGAGCGCGATGCCAGCCCATGCGTAGCGCGGATATCGCTTCGTTGGTGAGGTCGCGGCTTTCATGAAGTAAAGTGGACGATGGGGAACCCATCATCGTCGAAAGTAGTGATGGCGGAGAAGGTCTCTTTCTGATTGTAGCATGCGACCGCCCTGGGAAGGATCATGAGGAGGTCCTCAACGAGAGGCTTTTCTTCGATTTCGTCCAGGGACACCCATTCCGGTGTCCCTTCCTGCGACGCGATGGCTTCACCTCCGGCGACCTCTCCTACATAAACATAGAGACCGATGCCGGGTGAGGAGCCAGGGTAAACAACGATGACGCCTGCGAGACGCAATGCGGCCGGCGCGAGGCCGGTCTCTTCAGCGGTCTCGCGCAGCGCCGCCGTGAGGGGATCCTCGCCCGCTTCGATATGGCCTCCGACGCCATTGTATTTGCCACCCCAGGCGCCACGGCTCTCGTGGAGCCGCATTAGCAACACTTGATCGCCGCGGAGCAGGAAGATAAGCGTGCGGGGGATGAGCGCAAAGCGATCCGGCTGGATTCGCTGACCCGAAAGCGCCATATGCGTTTCTAATCTGCCAGATCCCGGACATCCTCTTCGCCCGGCAGCTCCCCCAGATACTTGCGCAGGTCGGGCCGAATCGGCCGGGGTGAGACGAAGCGGTCGACGAGCGCCGCAGTACCGCCGATATTCAGGCGATCGAAGAGCAAGCGGAACTGGGTCTCCCAGGCATCGGAAATGGCCGCGATCGTGTCGTGCGGAAGGTCCCAGAGTCTTCGCTTGAACGGGCCGAGCGCTCGCTTGCGCGTCTTATAATAGAACTGTTCATCGGTCTGACCCTCTTTGCGCTCATCCGCATGATGTTCTTCGAGATAGGCGTACATCTCCCCCTTGAGATCTTCGGGGAGGTGATCGTACAGGATGTTCTGGAATCCCGTGGCCAGATGGACTTCCAGGGCGTTGGCCTCTGCGAATTTTGTGAAGGCCTCCGGGGGAAGGGTGGAGGCGCCGTGTTGGACAGCGCCCCCCATTCCGTACTCCTTGGCGACGCGCGAGAGCGTCTTCAGGGTATCGAAGTCCACGCTCACTTGCGCAATCGTACCGTCCGGGAGCACCACGCCGCCATGGGAGGTGCCGGTCTGGATGCTGATCTTGGAGAGTCCCGGCGCATCCGGTCTTAGCTCCTGCAGGCTTTGATTGAACCCCTCCATGAAGGCGCGCAGCTCCGGTTCGGTGCTATTCTGGCCGCCCACCTCTCCGATTTCACCTCCCAGGGAGACCGTCACGCCTTCGGGCTCGTGCTCACGGATGAACGCGGATAGCTCGGCGCATAGGCGATAGTTAACCTCTTGCTGCTCAGGGATGGTCGGGCGACTCAAGTCCACCAGCGTGGAGGTGTCGATGTCGATGTTGAAGAATCCTGCGTGAAGGGCTTCCAGCGCGAGGTCTCGGATGGCCTGTAGCTCCGTGTGGGGATCCTTGGCGTAGCGGCTCGCGCTGACCTGGAAGTGGTCGCCTTGGATGAAGACAGGGCCCCGATAGCCTTCGGCAAGAGCTGCAGCCAGGATGCTGGAGGCATACTCGGCGGGCCGTTGATCTGTGTAACCCATCTCTGAGCGTGCGATTTCGAAGATGATGGCCTTGGCGCTTATATCCATCGCGGCCCTGAACACAGCCCGGGCGGCCGAGTACGGCAGCGCACGCAAGTTCATGGCGGGTACAGTGAAATCATCCGGCATGTCTCCGCGGCCCCGCGCGACATAGAGATCATGGATGGAGGCGGGGATGATCCCGGAATCCAGCGCGCAGGCGCGAATGAGCCATTGAGCCAAGCCCTTATCGGGCTGGGCACCGAACACAGCAGTGCGAAGCACACCTTCGATCGTTGCAGGCAGCGCCTCAGGCTCGCGCACCGTGACAACAGGACCCTTCCCAATGTGCACGGCTTCCCCTAACGGCTTCGCCACTCGCAGCAGGTTATCGAGTATCGCCATTGGTCCCTCCCTACTGGAAACGTCCAAGAGCAACATGATTATACTGCGTCCTTTCTATTGCTTGGGGTCAGCCGGTTGTCAGCCTGCTGATTGTTGGCTGGGGATGTCGCGGCTATAATGCGAGAGAGTAGGCGGCCGGTCTGGATCCACGCGCGAAGGAGATATCGCAGATGAGTGATCCACTGGAGAAGATAACCGAGGGCAAGGACCTCCTGGGCCAGGTGCGGAAAACGCTCGCGGGCTTTGTAGGGTACTGGGACCGGGAGAACCGACGAGAGGCCGACAAGTTGCTCAGAGAGACCATTGCACAGCGCTATGAAGAGCAATGGGACCGACTCTCAGCGCTACAGCGTGAGCTGGCAGGAGCAGGGGAACTTGAACTGGTGGGCGAATTGGAAGCGGCCGCGCTCAAGCTGCGAACCTTCGCCGACCGAGTCAAGAATGCTGCCTATGGATATGCCGGCTTCTTCGACGCGGTGCGGGTCAATAGCGATGAGCTGGAGAAGATCTATGCCTTCGACCTTGCACTGCTGGAGGGAGCTGAGACCATTCAGCGCGCCGTCGAGAACGTTCAGGTATCCATCGGCACGGACGGATTGCCGGCCGCGATCCGGCACCTGACCGGGCTTGCACAGGAAGCCATTGATCAATTCAACCGGCGCAACGAGACCATCCTGGCTGCCGGCGAATAACGATCTAAGAGGAAGAGGAGACAGGGAGATGGCAAGAATATTTGATGTCGTTGAATACCCAAGTGAGATGCGCGATGAGATCGTACATCGGTTCCCTGAGCGTGAAGCAGGCGACTTTCGGATCGGGAGCCAGGTGATCGTCCGCGAAGCCCAGACGGCATTATTCTACCGGGACGGAAAGGCCCTGGACACCTTTGGACCTGGAAGGCATACAATCACCACCGCAAACATCCCGCTGCTGATTGATTTCATTGGCAAGGCCTTCAATGACCGCTCCCCATTTACGGCGGAAGTGTACTTCGTCTCCATGCGAGAGTTTGCCGACCAGAAATGGGGAACCCCTCAACCCATCCTGGTCCGTAATCCGGGGATGGGTCTCGGTGTGGCCCTGCTGCAGGGATTCGGAACCTACAGCTTCCAAGTTGCCGACCCGCAGCAATTCGTCACCCAGATCGTGGGCGTGACCGGCGCGTACACGACACAGGACATACAAGCCCGGCTCCGCTCGATGCTGCTTTCAAAGCTGCAGGACTTGCTGGGAGAGACAACGGAGGCCAAGGCCGTGCCTGAGCTGATCGGCCTTGTGGAGGAGATCGGGGCCTCGGTGCGCGCGAAGGCGCAAGATGATTTCCGTGCCATTGGGCTGACGTTGAAATCCTTCTATATCGAGAGTCTGAAGCCCTCAGACAAATCCGCGGAAGATCTGCGGGCGATGGGCATGCTGGATATAGAGACCTACACGCAGCTCCAAGCTGCAGACGCGATGCGCGATGCTGCCCAGAATCCTTCCGGCGGTGCAGGCCTTACGGCCGGCATCGGGGCGGGGATGGGCATCGGCGATGCCATCGCCGATTCGATTCGCAGACGCCGTGAAAGTGAGGGGGATATGCCCGAGGCCTCAGCGGCGCCGGATGTCATGACGCCCGCTGAAGCGGCGGCGTTCTTGAAAGTGGCCGAAGAGGACGTGGTGGCTGCCATCAAGGCCGGACAAATCCAGGCCAAGAAGATCGGCAAGGCCTACCGCATCTCTCGCGAGGCACTGGAGGAATTCCTTAGAAGCTAGGCGGGGCTGGCCCGCTCGAAGCCAGGCCTCGAGCGGCTTCGAGCGACTGCTCTTCCCAATCCTGCTGAACGAAAAGGGCTCAGCCTTGAGCCCTTTTTTGTCCCCGGCTGGATAGCTAGAGCCTTTGCAGGCGTTCGCCGAGTTGGCGGATTTCATCGGGCGATAGTGATTTGGCCCTGGGTAGGCGGCGGATGGTCTCCTTGAGTTTCTTCCTGTGCGCTGCGGGGTAGGGGGCTTCTTCCGCTTCGAGCCGTGAACGGTTGGACAGGAAAATCACGAGCGGCTTAGCCTCGAGATCGTGGTTCCCGCCGAGCAGTCGATCTAGAGCCCCCTGGAGGGCCTCGGCTTCCTGGCACGCCTTTGCATCGAGGCGGCGCAGGCGTTTCCGCCCCGAGCCCAGCCTCAGCCGGCGAGGTGGAAGCTCCTGGGACCACACGCCGCCCTCCCACCGCAGGATGCCTTCCTCGAATCTTGGGATCAGGGCAAATGCGCCCGAGGGCCCAATCAGCGCATGCGAGGTCCCCAAGAGATAGTGAAAGAGGCCATAGCGCTCATCCAGGCCCTTCAGTGACTCATAGAGCACTTCATCCACCCTTGGCGAACGGCCATAGCGATTGTAGAGCACGGTGCCGATCTGGGAGACGGGCGCTCCCAGGAGCATCAAGAGCAGGGCGATAAGGATGTAGGCAGGCTGCAGGAAGGCGATAACTGCCGCCAGCAGCGTGGCGCCTAATCCGGCGTACATCAGGATCTGGCCGAGCCGGCCGTAGCGGCGGATACGTTGGAAGTCGGCATATTGCTGCATCATTACTCCTGGAATTCGCATGAGGATCGAAGAACACAAGGACTGCGCATAGCCATAGAGCACCCCTAGCATTCATGGCCCATGCTTGTCTCTGCTGATTTCCCTACCCCTGAGCGGAAACGCGTTTCTCCTGGTTCGCCATCCGCTTACGTGGCAGACTGGGGCGAAGCTTCAGCCGTAAGCAGAGTCTGGATGGCCTCGCGCAGAGCCGGGAGTACCTCCATCTCAACTGCCTGGCGGGCTACGCGGATGGCGCTTATGAGCGCACGTGCATCGGATCGGCCATGGCCGATGAAGACCAGGCCGTCAACGCCGAGCAGTGGCGCGGCGCCATACTCGGCAGGGTCGAGGACCCGTCGGACTCGCCGAAATGCCGGGCGGGCAAGCAGCCCGCCGATTGTCGATAGGGGCGAGGCGCCAATCTCAGTCCGGATAAGGTCGAAAAGGAAGCGGGCCACTGCTTCGCTGGTCTTGAGCAAGACGTTCCCGGTGAAGCCATCCGTCACGACGACATCCACGTGACCCCCAAAGACCTCCTTGGGCTCAACGTTCCCGATGAAGTGAAGCCCGGTGGCTTCGAGCAGAGGATAGGTCTCCTTCACAAGGGCATTGCCCTTGCCCGGCTCCTCACCGTTGGAGAGCAGCCCAACCCTGGGGTGATGCTTGCCATGGATGCGCTCAGAATAGACGCTGCCCATTAGCGCGAATTGCACCAAGTATTCCGGGCGGCAATCGGCGTTCGCGCCCAGATCCAAGGCCAGCGCATGTCCCCCTTGCACCGGAATCGTGGGCGCGACGGCAGGCCGTTTCACACCCCGGATGCGGCCCAGGCGAAAGAGCGCTGTGGCCATCGCGCCGCCTGTATTTCCGGCGGTGACGAAGGCATCTGCCTTGCCCTCTTTCAGGAGGTCCATGCCGACCGCCATCGAATTCTGGGCCTTTCCCCGGGCGGCGCGGGCGGGTTTGTCGGTCATCTCCAATACTTCTGGCGCGTGGATGATCTCCACGTGGGTCGCATGCCCTCCGGCATCATGGATAGCCTGCGAGAGTTCGGCCTCAGGACCTACCAGAAGGATTCTGTCTCCCCAGCGATTGTGCGCCTCGAGGGCGGCTCGGACTTCTGGCCCGGGATGTGTGTCGCTACCCATGGCATCCAGGATGATTCGCATCGTCACCTCCTGCGATATCTGGCTTGGAGCACCGGGTCCTAAACCCGGTTGACATCCACATCGCGTGGGCTATAATACCGCAGCCTTAAGCTAGATATGCGCTGGTGCTGGAACTGGCAGACAGGCATGGTTGAGGGCCATGTGCCGCAAGGCGTGCGGGTTCAACTCCCGCCCAGCGCACTCAGTTTCGTTCGGCCGCCGGCTCCGGCGGCCTTTTGATATCTTCCCGCAGAGCGTGCCAGGTCTACTCTTCGATCCGCATGCGCTGCTCCAGCACGCGCACGACTGCCGAAAGCATCATCGTCATCGCCAGATAGAGAAACGAGACAACGTTAAAGACCTCGAAGGTCCTGAAGGTGCTGGCCCTTCGCAGACGGCCAAGTTGCGTGATCTCCCTCACAGCCAGCACGGTCGCGAGGGACGAATCCTTAAGCATGGCGATAAAGTCATTCCCGAGCGGGGGCAGAATCCGCCGCAAGGCCTGGGGAAGGATGATGAACCGCATGGCCTGGAAGTAGGTCATGCCCAACGAGCGGGCCGCTTCCATTTGCCCGCGACCGATGGATTGGATGCCAGCCCGGAATACCTCGGCTTCAAAGGCGCCATAGCCGATCGACAGGGCAAAGATGGCCCGCAGCTCCATGTTCACCTGCCGGATACTGAAATCCGCAAGCCCTTGGAACAAACCCAGCAGGGGTCCGTTCTTCGCAAACCCCAAACCCCATCCACCTAAAGCGTTTAGGCCCGCCACAGCGCCAGGGACAAGCACAAAGGCGACGTAGAGCATCAGCACGATGAGCGGGATGCCCCGGGCTGTTTCGACATAGAGGGTTGCCAGGGTGAAGACCACCGGGTTCTTCGACGTGCGGCCCAAGCCGATGATCAGGCCGATAACAAGTGCGATCGAGAATGCCGTCAGGGTCATCCGCAGCGTCACCTTGATACCTTCTATGAGGAAAGCGAAGGTGTCACGGTATTCAAGATCGGCCAGGATCAGATAGGTGAGAAGGATTCCCAGGGCGATCAAGATGAAAGCCCACCAGGGGAGCTGGGCGACGCGGGCCCTGCGTTCCGCGATGAGGTGTCGCTGGCCTGGGATTGCAGGGGCAGTTTCGGCGGTCATGGACTTCCCTATGGACTGACAGGCAGACCGCGGGTGGCCGCGGCCCGCCTGTCAGAGCTAGGCCCATCCTCGATGGCTGCTACGGGTTGAACCACTTGTCGTTGAAGGCTTCGAGCGAGCCGTCTTTCTTCATCTGCTCGAGCGCGGCGTTGACCGGATCGATGAGATCGCTGCCGGGCGGAAAGACGAACGCCAGCTGCTCGTCGGAGGTGAGTTCGGCGCCGACCTTGAGCATGCCGGGGTTCTCTCCGATGAAGCCCACGGCGGCGACTGTGTCGATGACGACGGCATCGACATCATTGGCGAGCAGGGCCGCCACGGCGCCGCCGAACTCCTCGAAGCTCTTGATGCGGTCTTCGGGGAAGTGCTGCTTGGCGACGATCTCGTTGGTGGTGCCGATCTGGGTGGCGACGAGCTTCTCGGGATCAGCCTTGAAGGCTTCCACGTCGTCGATGCTGCTATCGGCGCGGATGAGCAGGACCTGGCCGATGGTGACGTAGGGGATGGAGAAGTCGACGATCTCGTCGCGCTCTTCGGTGTAAGTGACGCCATCGGCGAGCCAGTCATATTCGCCGGCCTGCATGGCCGGGAAGATGCCGTCCCAGGCGGCCTCCTTGAACTCAGGCACGCAGTTGATGAGCTCGCAGATGTGGCTGACCACGTCGTAGTCCCAGCCGATGGCTTCGCCGGTAGCTTCATCGATGTAGTTGAAGGGCGGGTAGGCGTTCTCGACCGCCACCGTGACCACCCGGCCGCCGAGGTCGGGAAGCGCAACCGGTTCGACCTGTGGGTTGAACCACTTGTCGTTGAAGGCTTCGAGCGAGCCGTCTTTCTTCATCTGCTCGAGCGCGGCGTTGACCGGATCGATGAGATCGCTGCCGGGCGGAAAGACGAACGCCAGCTGCTCGTCGGAGGTGAGTTCGGCGCCGACCTTGAGCATGCCGGGGTTCTCTCCGATGAAGCCCACGGCGGCGACTGTGTCGATGACGACGGCATCGACATCATTGGCGAGCAGGGCCGCCACGGCGCCGCCGAACTCCTCGAAGCTCTTGATGCGGTCTTCGGGGAAGTGCTGCTTGGCGACGATCTCGTTGGTGGTGCCGATCTGGGTGGCGACGAGCTTCTCGGGATCAGCCTTGAAGGCTTCCACGTCGTCGATGCTGCTATCGGCGCGGATGAGCAGGACCTGGCCGATGGTGACGTAGGGGATGGAGAAGTCGACGATCTCGTCGCGCTCTTCGGTGTAAGTGACGCCATCGGCGAGCCAGTCATATTCGCCGGCCTGCATGGCCGGGAAGATGCCGTCCCAGGCGGCCTCCTTGAACTCAGGCACGCAGTTGATGAGCTCGCAGATGTGGCTGACCACGTCGTAGTCCCAGCCGATGGCTTCGCCGGTAGCTTCATCGATGTAGTTGAAGGGCGGGTAGGCGTTCTCGACCGCCACCGTGACCACCCGGCCGCCGAGGTCGGGAAGCGCGCCGGCAGGCGGGGCTGGCTCTTCAGTCGTTGGGGGCGCGGGGGCTTCTGTTGGCTGGGGCGCCGCCGCTTGGCCGCAGGCGGCCAAGATCAGCGAGGCGATGACGAGAAGCCCAAGCAATGCTAGTCTCTTCATGTCTTCCTCCCATTACATACTCGCATGGCGTCGTAAATAGGTGCAAGGCAATCGCATGCGTGAAAAGGCACCACCTCCTTTGGCAGAAGGTTCGCACCAGATCAGGCGGGGTGAGCGAAGGGGGGAAGCTTCTCTGGCGAATGCGGACTATTAGTGATTAAGCATAGCCGCGCTTGGGAGGAGATGCAAGATATTCTTGTGGGGCAATTATGTTATGGCCAGCGAGGATCCGTCAGAATCTCCACATCAATGGCCTCGGCATCCAAGGGCAACAACTGGCTCCCAAGAGATGCGAGTTGATATGGCGAAGGCGAGCTGTAGGCGTGATCCGGGATGAGCGCCGTCAGCGGTGTGATCTCCGGCGTGCGGCCCAGCGCGGGTGCACGAGCGGCCAAGGCCTCCAAGAGCCGGGCCTGAAGCTTCAAAGCCGAGAGGGCCTCGCCCTGAAGGAGGCCGAGCGCGCCCACCGCAGCGGCGCCGTCCAATTTCTCATCCCCCAGCTCGATGCCCCCCATATAATCGATCAGCGCCGCGAAGCCCTCTTCGTCTAGAACGGCAAATCCCTGGATGGGTCCGGGAGCGTAGTTCGCTAGAGCGGCGATGAAGCTGGCGCCATAATCGGGAGGTTCCCAAAGCGAGAAAGCATCGCGTATCGGAGTGCCCTTCTCGTCTAGGGGGGCATCGACCGGGATGCCCAGCAAGTGCAATTCGCGACCAGGCGGCTCAAAGCTGAGAAACCAGACGGCCAGGAGCTGCGGTTCCGCCCGCTGAATCTCATCCACCCCCATGACGAGAATGCTGATCTTGCCGGAAGGAACTGCCCAGCCCGCCGGCGCAGCCGGCCGCGAGGTCGCGGTTGGTGAGGGCGTGGGAACGGGGCGTTCGGCGTCCCCTTGGAGCCATACGCTGAGGAGACCCGCGACGAAGCAGAAGACCGAGACGATCAAGAAGGCGGCAATCCGGGGTCGGCTCTGCATCATTGGGCTCTATGTTTCGGCGCTTAACGACAAAGGGCGCCCGCGGATTGTACTCTGGGCGCCCGAGGACGGCAACGAGGGTTCGGCGGGCCTAGAGGGTCAGGCTCCAAAGTAGCAGCATGCCCACCCAACGACCCAGGAGATAGGCCATCGCGCCAGCAAGCATCAGCGGGGCGACCCATATCACCTGCCGGACCTGCTGCCGGTGGCGAACAGCGAAGCCGGTGGTTTCTGCGGCGATCCTCCAGAAGAACAGCCGGAAGATGTCTCTGATTTGAGGGAAGGTCTTGTCCATGACGATATCCTATTTTGAAGTGCTCATCTTAATCACGCGGCCACTATCGTTGACGATCACGCGCACGACCCGCTGCATTGTTCTGCCTCCGGGCAGTGAGGCTTTCCCGCGGAACGTGAGCACGAATTGGATCTGCCCGGTTGGGGTACGCTCCTTTCGGATGGATGGTTTTGCTCCTTCCATTTCAGGGAACTGCCGGGTAACTTTCTTGGCTACGCGCGCAAGCGTGTCGTCATCCACCTTTCTCAGCTCCTTTGCGCGACGGCAGCGCGCCGCCGGAGAAATGTCGGCAGGTCCAAGTCGTCCGCATTATTGGCTTGGATCGCGGGCTCCTTCTCAGGAGATGGATGGCTTGCCGGACGGGTTCTCATGGGCGTGGCGATAGGCTGTCCGCCCACACCCGTGAAGATCAGGATCACCTGAGCCCTGCCCGCCATAGTCTCGCTAGTTGTGGCCCCCAAGATAACTTCCGCATCGGGCGAGAGTGACTCGCGCAACGTGTTCACGGCTTCGCCTACTTCATATAGTGTCAGGTCATCCCCTCCTGTGAAATGCACTAGTACACCTTGGGCTTGGTCAAGGCCATCGATGGCCAGCAAAGGATGGTGCAGCGCCTGGTGGATGGCGCCGGCGGCCTTCTCTTCGCCCTTTCCAAGGCCGATCGCCATGTAGGCGCCTCCACCCTTGAGCATCAACTCCCGGACGTGGGCGAAGTCCACGTTGATCAGGCCGGGTTGGGTGATGAGCTCTGAGATACTTTGCACACCCTGTCGCAACACATCATCAGCGAGACGGAAGGCAACTTCCAGGCTGAGATCCTTGGGGACAATTTGGAGCAGGCGGTCGTTGGGAACGGTGATGAGCGTGTGAGTGTGGGGGCGCAGTGCCTGGATGCCCTCGCGGGCGTTCTGGGAGCGCCGCCCCATTTCAAAGCCAAAGGGCATCGTGACGACTGCGATCACCACTGCGCCCACTTCGCGAGCGATCTCGGCGGCAACAGGGGCGGAACCTGTGCCGGTCCCACCGCCCATGCCGGCGGTGATGAAAACCATGTCCGCGCCGGCCAGGGCGGCGGCAATCTCGCGGCTGCTCTCCATGGACGCGGCGCGGCCGATCTTTGGATCCCCGCCAGCACCCAAACCGCGTGTGATCCGGGGGCCCAGTTGGAGCCGGACAGGGGCCAGGCTGGAGGCCAGCGCCTGCCGGTCTGTATTGGCGGCGATGAACTCCACGCCAGAGAGGCCGATCTGGATCATGCGATTGACGGCGTTCGAACCGCCGCCTCCCAATCCCAGCACCTTCACTGTGGCCTTGCCCACAGGCTTGGGCGCGGGTGGGTGGGTCGAATACTCAGGGTTGAGCAGAATGCAGGGGTCCGTTTCCATCTCAGGCTCCTTGCTGGGAAGATCCTGCCGTCGCGAACTTGGCGATCGACTGCAGAATAGCGCCCTCTTGGCTGGGATCGATGCGCAAAACCTCACAGCCGGATGCGCGCAGGTCGTCAGCGAGCTGCTCTGGGATTGCCTTGCGGTCTCCGAGCAAAGTGACTCGTTGGGCCAGCCGGGCTTCCTCGGGCGAGAATCCCAGCGTGGGTCTGACCGCCATAGCGAAGGGCGCCAGGTTGTCCCAGTCAGCATGGGCATTGGGGGAGGCGGTCTGCGGCATCAACACGTAGTGACGGATGACTTTCTTGGGGGCCGGCTTGATTCGTTTCTCCACGGCGACCAAGGCTCGGCGGCAAGCCTCGACCAGCCCGGACGGCTCCTGCGGGGAGCGAAACCAGGCGATGGAGTGGTGGGCATGGTCTGGGTCGGTGGAAAGCGGGTAAAAGCAGTACGCCAGCAGGCTCTCAGGCACTTCCTCGCCTTGGAGCCACCGCACCATAGACTCGGTCTTTTCGGTAGCTAGACGCTCAAGGCGGGGGCGTGCCTCGGGGTCCAATATGGCCCCGCCTGCAAGCGCGATCATCGGTAGTTCGCGGTTAAGCGCTTGCCTGCAAATCTCGGCGTACCAGTCGAAAATGCGAAAGCCCAGGTGGTCCTGGGTGCCCGGGGTGCGGCGATAGGGCATCGCATCTGGCCAAGCCGCCTGCCCCCCCATTCCCCAATCTAGCGGCCTGCCGTATGTCCAGCATCGGAAGGCAAGGGCGAGGTGTTCCAGCACCTCTCGCTCCCCGCGGCGCTGAAGCGATTCGAGTGCCAGTCCTAGGAACGCGGTATCCCAGTAATCGCCGCCTGGGGTGAGCGGAGGGAAGGTAGGAACGAGGCCCATCTTTCGCTGGAGACGCAGCATGGGCAGGATATGGTCGATGAAGCGCTCAACGAGATGGCCGCGCAGCCAGCCGCTCTCGGTCCAACTGCTGCGCATGTTCGGGCGGTCATGGAGCACAACGTAGCGGACACCCCAGGTCGCATAAGCCTGGAAGAGCGGTGCCAACTCGCGGATCGACAGACTTCCAACCGTCGCAGGCATGTGGAGAATAGGCACCAGGCCGCTCTCGATCAGCGGACGAAGGAAGTCTTCCGGAATGGCTCTCTCCGGAGGAGCCTGGAGGGCGATCCAGTGAGCGTCGAGGGATTGAAGAATGGGAAGCCAGGCGTCTAGATCGCGCTGGGTGTAATGATGATCGTCGGGAAAATAATGGAACCCGATGCGTGATTTTGCTGGAGACATGGCACCTCGCTATTTGCTTGCATCTATAGATGCAAGTTGTGTGCCATATCTCCAGCTTGATTTAGCGCGAGACGGCGAGCTTCATAATCCTGCCGTTCGGGGCGATGGTCAGATGGGCATAGTAGGGGTGCGTGATCTGGCCATCGGGAATCCGCTTGGCGAGTGTAACTACAAGCGCTCCTTCGCCAGGATCGCGGCCCAACTGTTTAGTCCCCGTAGACTCATGGGTGGGGCAGCTGTGCCCGTCGCCTTCGCAGTGGATATGCTGCGCACGGATACGGCAAACCCCTTTTTGCATCCCTGGCAAGTACTGAGCGACGATGGCGTCGATCTTCTCCAGCGTGGAGGGATCGATGTCATTCTGCGAGAGCTCCGGCCCTCCGAGTGCGCAGGCAGTCTTCAGGGTGGCGGCCCGGGCCTTTGAGCGGACGATTGCCTTCTCGCCCGGGCGCAGGAGGGCGTCATCCGGACGGTAGAGTGGATCGCCATAGAGCACGAAGGAGATCAAAGTCTTCTGATCCTCACCATCGAGGAATCCCTGGCGGCCGTGCATCTCCGCCGCATATTTTAACTTCGCCCTGCGGAGCGCCTCGCCCACTGGCAGATGCTGATTCAGGTACTGCCAGAAGAGATGACCCAGCAGGTCTGCGGCGATGAGCGGCGGGGTCACAGAACCGTAGGAGATCTTGGTGGAGCCAATCACAGCCCGGCTTCCCGAGGCGAGGAACTTCAAGCTTAGAGCCGTTTCCGCGGTCTTGCCGATGCTGTTGGCGCCGAAGCAGGCTTCCGTGAACACAACTTTCGGCGCCCGTCCGCCGTTCACGACATCTTGTGGCCGCAAGGCGACGGGGAATTCGGTCGTCACGTCCGTGTCGTGAAGCGGATCGCGCTGCCCGTACCACTCCGGCGACCCCTCCAGACCATGCAGGTTGTAATATGAGAAACGCGCGGCCTTCACGGCCTGGCTGGGGAGTCGTTCGGCCTCCACGGGGGGAGAGCTGATCATCGAGCGAGGATCGCCGATGGCTTTGTAGACGGCCATGGAGGCACGCCGCCAGATGCTGGCGGTGTAGCCCAGCGTGCGATCCTCGCCGGCAAGAACTCGCCCCACTTTCCGCCGAAGCCAAATACGGAGACGGAGGCCGAGGCTCAAAGACCGCTGGGCGGCGCGATGATCGCTGGCGGCATACTGGAGCGCTTTCACGAGGCTCTCCGCATCCTTGTCGAAGGGCAATCTTCCAACAGGCCACTCCGGCATGAAGTAGTTCTCATCTGAGGTGGCGTAAGGATTGTCGGAAGGCACATGCTCATCATCATCGTCGGTAGGGTTGGGGAGCAGATGGAAAGGTACGATGTTGTGCCCGCCGACGATCAGAACCGCCCCGATCATCTCCCCGCGTTGCCCAAGTGCTTGATCCAAATCGGCCAGTCGAAGCTTGATCTGCCAGGCGTTGCCGGGATCGGCGGGGGAGAGCCCGAACGGCTGCAGGGTGTCGGGATCGTCTATATAAATGCGGTAGGCAGACCATCCAGGCCGCTTTCGCACCGTCTCCACGAGGGCCAGCATGGATTTGTCTATAGCCTGGAAGGCATCGCCTCCTAGTGCCTGCCTAAGGCGGGTATGGCTTGAAACCAGGATATAGGCTGGGGACCGGCCGTCTTCTTCGCGCAGCCGGCGGCGGGCATTCAGCCGCGCGGCCATCCGAGCAAACTCGCGCTGCACCTCGGAAATCACCTGCTGGTCTGCGCCCATGTCTGCCGGATCTATCTCGCCTTTGCCTGGATCAGGCCCCTGGAAGGCCTCCCAGGGCTGGGGCTCGGGGAACCCTGTCGGCGAATGAGCCGTGGCCTGATCCTTCCGATGGGCCATTGGCACGCCCGCCATCGAATTGGCATTTGTGGCGGCTCCATGTGAACCCACCTCCGCGACTCTGCCACCCGCGCCCATCAGACGATTCTCGCCCAGCACGGCTGCCACATCAGCGGGGATCGGTCTGGAAAGGACGGCCTCGTAGGCATTCGGCCATAAATCATTATAGGCATGCCGGTCGCCGAGAATTCGGGCCGTGACTCTCCCTAACGTATCGGCGCGCGCGGCTTGATGGAGTAAGCTCAGGCCGCGGACCGGGTCGCCCTGGCGGACCCAGTGGTCGCCTAGAAGAATCAGAAAGGGCAGACTCGAGGGCCACTTCTGATGACCGTAGCGTGCATAAGCTATGGCGGAATCTTTGTCGCCCGATGCCATCGCGGCTTGGACGACGACCCAGGCAGGCAGGGGCAGTTCATGATCGGTGGCGAGCACCTCTGTGGCCATCTCCATGGCGTGCTCGGGGCGTCCTTGTGCCAGGAACTTCCGGATCTCACCCAAGCGGATCGCCCAGGTGGGGTGCCGGCGTGGATCGAGCGCCAAGCCCTTGAGCGCGAGCGCACAAGCATCATAGATGGAGGCAGGCAGGGCCTGCCCTTGGGAACGGAGCGCACTGGCCAGCATTTGGTAGGCCGGCGTGGCTTCTGGATCGATGATGGCGATGTCCTTCAGCCGCTGGGAGGCCGAGTCCAGGGCACCGATCTCCATCTCCGCCCGGGCCAGCATGAGCTGTACCTCCAGGTCGCCGGGCCAGACGGCAAGCCAATCCATGGCGATTTGCCGGGCAAAATCAGCCCGATGGGCAATCAAAGCGCTTCGAAGGAGTTTGATGGTTGTGTCGCGGTCGATCGGAGTCATGTCGCCACCGCCTGCGCTTCAATTCCGCCGTGCACGAGCTGCAGCGCCCGCACAGCCGCGAGCTGCTGATGGGTTTCCGCATTGGTTGCGTCAAGCTTGGCGGCACGCTCCAAGAATTCAGCAGCCGCCTCATAAGCCTTTTGTTGCTTGAGAAGCATGCTGGCTCGGAAGAGCGCCTCGGCATCTTCTGGGTTGATGGCTATCGCTCTCTGGTAAGCCGCCAGGGCCTTATTGGGTTCTCTTCGAGCCTCATGCACCATCCCAAGTTCTCGCGCAATGTCAGCGTCGTCCGGGAAGGCCTCCTGGGCCCTGGAGAGGACATCCAGGGCCTGGTCGAGCTGACCGGAAAGGCGGCTGATACGCCCAAGCTGCACCTGATACGCGCACATTCGCGGGGCGATGCGGACAGCCCGTTGGGATGCGCCTAGCGCTCCGGGCAGATCGCCGTTCCGTTCCTGGGCCTCGGCGAGCAGGCTCCACCCTTGATGCAGATCGGGGTATTCTTCGAGCAATTGCTTTAGATCTGCGATTGCCTCCATCTGCTTGCCAGTGAGCACGAGCAGACGGCTCTTGGCCAGCCTAACATTCGGATCCTGATCAGAGCTTTGTAGGGCCCGGTCATATACCTGGATGGCTTTCTCGAGCTTCCCTTCACCCGCAAGGATCTCGGCCAGGCCGGTGAGCACCTTTGCGTCTTGAGGGGCTAGTTGGAACGCCGATTGAGCCCGTTTCAGAGCCACTCGAGACTTGCCTTGCATGGCTGCGGCGCGTGCAGCGCCAATCATGGCCGCTGGATCTGATGGCGCCAACACGGTGGCCCGTTCGAACCAAGCTTCGGCCTCAGAAGCCTCGCCCAGGGCCAAGGCAACTTCGGCGGCTTCCTTCCATAGCGCCGGGGAGGAGGGTGAGCCATCGAGGAGGCGAAGGTAGACCGATTTTGCCTCTCTGACTTGCCCCATGGCGCGATGTTGCCGGGCCAGCCCTGCGAGATAGCGTGCATTGGCAGGTTCGAGCTCGCTGGCTGCTTGCAAGTGGGGCAGGGCAGCGTCTGGCTTGTGCTCGGCAAGGTATAAGCCTGCCAGCTCGAAGTGCCACTCCGCTTCGTCGCCCCACAGGGATACAGCCGTGTTGAGCGCCTTTATGGCCTGGCCCCGGTCATTCTTGGATATTGCGAACTTGGCTCTCAGATACTCTGCCACAGGCCGGAGGAAGGCATGCCTGCCGGCGAGCTCAAGCGAATCCCTGGCAACCTCCTCGTCCCCTGCATGCCAGGCCGCAAGGGCCAGGACCAGACGATCGAAGCATGCTTCAGAGGCACCGGCCGGGCTCTCTGTCAATACGTTCATCGCCTTCGTGGGGCGATTGGCCCGGATGAGAGCGATGGCCTTGGATAGGCGGATCGAGGCCTCTGGGAGGGCGGATGTCTCGCCAAAGTCCGCTTCTTCTGGACGGACGTCGCCGGATACGAGCCGCCTCCATAACCTGAGGGCTCTCACGTCTCGAGGCAGCGCGCCGAGCGCCGGGCAGCCTTCGATCCAATTATCAAGCCGCTCCCATATTGGGCCCTCATCTTCCGGAGCCGGAGAATGAGCATTTGATTTGGCCATCTCATGCAAAAGCCAACGCATCTCGATCCATCGCAAGCCAGCCCTGATCCGGGCGAGCGCCGTCTCGAGCATCCCATGGGCAGGGGCAGGGTCGCGCAGCATCTCAGAAACTGTCTGCCATTGACCTAACCCCAGCGCGGCTTCGAGCTGCCACCTCCATGCCTGGGCATCTTCTTGGAGCCCCGAGGTCGTCAAAGTGGCCATGGCATCGGAAGCGACCTCGTCTTCGCCGCGTTGCGCCGCCGCCAAAGCCTTTATGGCCTCCAGAGAAGGGGTCAGCTTCGAGAGGCTCCCGGCATAGTCGGCGATATCCTGGGCCCCTTTCGGATCGCCCATTCTCAAGCAGCATTCGGCCGCGGCTTCGAGCTTGCGGGCATCGGTGCTGCTGCGAGCAGGTTCCTCTTGAAGCAAGGCCAGGCCCTCTTCAGGGATTCCATTTTGCGCCATTGCGCGCGCGATTTCGATTTGGAGGGCCAGGCTCGGGGCGGCTTGGAAGGCTTCTTGGTACTGCTGGAAACCCAGCCTGCGCTGGCCGGCGGCTAGGAAGGCCTTACCCAAGGCGGCCTTGTAAGAGGCATTCTCTGGGGTCAGCGCCGAGGCTTGCTGCCAAAGGCTGATAGCCGTGGTGCGCCGGTTCAATCGCCAAAGAGATTCAGCCGCTTGGGCAAGAGCTTCTGCGTTGCCCGGAGACAACTTGGCACTCCTGAGCCATGCCTGCTGCGCCGTGTTCCAATCGCCATTCCTTTCGGCGGCGGCGGCAAGCTTGGCTTGAATGAGCGAATCGGAAGGGGCTAGCTTCCCGGCGCGACGCAATAGCCTCAGTTCGAGGCGCGATAGACCTTGACGGCCTGCGACTTCTCCAGCTTCGGCGTAGGCCGTCGGATCCGCATCGGCCAGGCGAATCGCCTTCGCGAGATCCTGGCGAGCCGGCTGGGCTTGGCCTGCGGCCCAGCGGATACGCGCCAGCTCGATCCAGGCCATTGCATCTTCTGGCTGGAGGGCTGCCAGCTTGGTCTGCGCGTAGATCGCTTCCTCGATTTGACCGGCCTCCTCGGCCGCCTCCCGGTAGGCTCGGAGGGCCATGGCGGAGGTCGGGTTCATTTCGGCCGCTTGCTTTGCAATCGCGTGCGCATGGGTTTGGTCACCCTCGGCGCGGTAAGCGCGGCTAAGCAGCAGCAGGAGATTAAGCGATGTGGGGAAGGCCAGGCGCGCATGTTCAAGCCGGGTGATCGCCAGGGCGGGCTGTCCGCATGCCAAAGCCGCCTTGGCCAAGCCCAATACCGCCTCGAGGGCATGGGGGTCGTCGCCATCCTCAAGGCTGTCGAGGAAATCCTGATAGACGATGGCCGCGGCTTGGAACTCACCAGCCTTTAAAAGCGCCTGGGCCCGCCAGAATGGCATCTCGCCAGTCTGGAACTCGCGCCCGCAGGCCTGGTCCATGTACTGAAGGGCTTGCAGGGCCTGCTCAGCGTCGTCGGCGGCCTTCACAAGGATCCGTCCGGCATGGTAGCAAGCTTCTGGGGGAGCATCCTGCGGACCAAAGCGCACCGCCTCCGCAGCGGCCTTGAGCTTTCCGGCGGCTTCATAAACTCGTGCGAGCTGGGTTTGGGCCTGCCAGCTTTCAGGCTCGCGGGCAACCGCCTTCTTGGCGGCCAATTCGGCATCCTCGGTGTGCCCCAATGTTCGCAGCAGATCGGCATGTTCGAGGAGCCAGGCGTTCTTATCGGGTGAGATTTCGACGGCTTTGGCAGTATGTTCTAGTGCCTGGCTGAGCATACCTTGGGCGCGCAGCCAACGGGCGCGGGCCATATGCAGCGCCCCATCCCGGGGCAGTACCGTCAGGCCTCGTTCCAGTGTTAATCCGGCCGCGTCCGAATCGCCAAGTTCTGCCTGGCTCTCGGCCAGGCTGATCCACGCCCGAGGGTCTTCTGGAGCCAGTTCGACCGCCGTTTGCAGCATGTCCCTGGCCTTGAGAACCTCCCCGGAGGCGAAAAGGGCTTTGCCCATCAGAAGCATGGCTTGCGTATCCTCCGGGTTCTCAGCCAGGGCAAATTCGGCCGCTTCCCTGGCGAGCTCCGGGCGTTTGGCCTGGAGTGCACACTCGCCCATGGCCAGTTTGGCCTGTGGGCGCTGATCGGCGATGGCCTTCCAATGGGCCATGGCGCCGGAAGGGTCCCCCATGCATTGCAGACTTTCGGCGAGCAGCTCTCGGGCCTCGAGATTGGTATCGTCCATGGTCAGGACCAGCTCGGCTTGAGACGAGGCCTCAGCGTATGATTCCATCTCGAACAGCAATCGGACGAGTTCCAATCTCTCAGAGATCCTATCCGGGGCGCAGGCCAAGTAGCGGCTGAGGGCACGTGTGGCGGCCCGGATTGCGCCGATCTGACGCAATCCATCGGCAAGTTTGGGGAGCCAGGTAGGGAGGGGGATATGGCCATGAGTCATGGCCTGGTAACCGCAACGGAGCGACGATGCGGCCGATGTGCGGTCGCCCAGCTGCAGATGGATCAGTCCTCCCAGAATGAGCCCCGCAGGCTCATCCATTTGTCGTACGACCTCCAAAGCCTCTTCGGCGCGCCCGGCCGAGAACAGGCAAGCCGCCAGCGCGACACGCCGGGCAGGCGTAGCGTGTGCCTCGATCGATTGACGCCGGGCCTCCAACTCAAGCAAGGAGTCCCCCTGGCGATGGGCCAATTCGGCGAGCGCGTCCGAGATAAGGGCGCTCTGCCGGTTACGGATCTCCCATCCAAGGGTCAGGCCTCTATGAGCGGAGGGGTATTCCCCTTCAGCGGCGGCGATCAGAGCCTCGCCTAGGGCAAGTCCCACCTGAGCATCGGAGATCGAAGGCGGTTGGTCTTCTTGTCCGAGAGCGAGGAGGCCGGATGGAATCCCTGGGATCTCCCCGAGGCTAAAGACGGTCAGACGGTCCTCGATCGTCATGCATTCGAGGAAGCCGCCACGGTCGGCTTCGCTGACAAAGAGCTCGAGGCTGCGCAGCGCCAGGTAGGCGGCCTCGGGACTCCCGCAGCGGATCAAGATTTGGAAAAGGCGAAGCGGATGCTGCAGATGGTGCCAGGCGCAAGCCAATGGCGAGGCCCAATGCAGATATCCGGCGCCAGGCGCCTCGGCCCAGACCCTTAGGGAATCCTCAGAATCCTCTAGTTGAAGCAGATGGCGGGCCAGGAGGGCTACATCCAGAAGCGTGCGAGCCGCTGGCCCCGTCCCGCTGGCGATTGCCTGCAGAGTGCGCTCAATCTCGGCCTGCATCATGGGATCGGCGGGGTCGATGGACAGCAGGCCCTCTTGTGCAAGCGCGAGATCGGCCAGTGCCCCGGGATGGAATGCGTGCTCGAGCGCGCCTTCCTGGGCGGATTCCAAGAACTCGGGATTGCGAAGGGCCCGCCAGGCCTCTGGCGCCCATTGAAGCCGATGGAAAGCTTTTATGGCGGACTTGGCTCCAAGCGAGTCGATCAAGCGGGAAAGAATCTCAGCGTCCTTCAGCATGCGCGCGTTCCTTTTGGGGCAAAAGCGTAGCGGCTTAGGTGGTCCAGGGCAGTTGCTGGATGATCCAGTAGCCAGCGAACATCAGACCTAGCCCGAGGGTGAGGAGCAGTATCCCGACCCCATTTGCGCTGCGGACGAGCTGGTTCAGGGAGGCCACCAGTTCGGAGGCGCTGTTGACCAGCCCAGTCACTTCCTGTGCCAAGCCCTTCTGGCCAAGGCGGGCAGTGTGAGCGGCTAAGGCACGGATCTCGCGTGAGTGGCCGCGGCCTACCAGCACGATGGCGCCGATTAGGACCAGCAGGAATCCCAGCACAAAGACAGAGCCGGCGATCAGTATTTGGACGTCTTGAAATGTAAGCGGAATCATCATTGCCTCCAGCACGAGTGTCTGGAGGCAAGGGATGCAAGGACTATGCCAGGAGATTACTGTGTGGTGAGGGCCTGAATATCTGGCGGGAGGTGCGCCAGATCGATCATCTCCTCATCGCAGAAGAGGATGGCGCGTTCGATCACGTGGCGGAGCTCACGGATGTTTCCCGGCCAGCTATGAGCCTTAAGGGCTTCAATAGCGCGAGGCGTGATCCCTTCAATCGTGCCGCCAACGCGCAAGTTGATCTGGCGGATGAAGTTGCCTGCCAGGGCGGGGATATCTACGATGCGGTCTCTGAGAGGGGGCAGGTGGAGGTCCACCACTTTGAGGCGGTAGTAGAGATCCTCGCGGAAGGAGCCCTCGGTGATCATCGAAGGCAAGTCACGGTTGGAGGCAGCGAGGATCTGGACATCGACGGAAATCTCTTTCACGCCGCCGACGCGCCGGAATTTATGCTCATCCAGTACCCGCAGAAGCTTCGCCTGCATTTCCGGGCGCGTAGAGGAAATCTCGTCCAGGAACAGGATGCCGCCGTCGGCGATCTCGATCAGCCCCGGCTTCTTCTTCTGGGCTCCCGTAAAGGAACCGGCCTCATGCCCGAAGAGTTCGGACTCGATCATAGTCTCCGGAAGCGCGGCGCAATTGATCGGGATGAAGGGCTTGTCGGCCCGAGGGCCAAGGCTATGGATCGTTCGGGCCAGGACCTCCTTGCCGGTACCAGTTTCGCCGGTAATCAGCACCGATACCGAGGCCGCTGCAGCACGTTCGGCTTCGCGCATGACTTGGGCCATGATAGGGGTCTCACCGATAACCATCTCCGTATCGCCGGTGCTCGAGCGGCGAAGCAGATTCAGCTCCCGCCGCAAGGACACCACCTCGGAGGAGCGCTCGACAGCCTGAAGGAGGCGCTCGAGATCGAGTGGTTTCTGAAGGAAATCCTGCGCGCCCTTCTTCATGGCTTCCACGGCGGTGTCTACCTCGCCGAATGCCGTAATGAGGATCACCGGTGGCCGGGGGTTCTCCAGGGCCAACCGATCGAGGAGCGACAACCCAGATCCGTCGGGGAGCTGGATGTCGAGCAAGATTATGTCTGCAGCCCCGGTATCGACGATCTCGTTTGCCTCCGCAAGAGTGCCGGCTTCGAGGGCCTCATAGCCGGCATCCCCAAGAGCTTCGCTGATGAAGCTTCGTGCCGTGTCTTCGTCGTCAACGATCAGAACGGTTGAAGTCATCGCGAGAATATCCTCCAGCTAAATGGCTGCAGCGGGCAATTGAATAGTGAAAACGGTGCCGGCATCCGGAAAACTCTCGACGTGAATATTGCCCTTATGGGCCGTCAGGATGCGGCGCGAGATTGCCAACCCCAAGCCGGTGCCATCCTTCTTCGTCGTGAAGAAGGGGTCGAAGATGCGGTCAATTGTATCTGGCGGGATGCCTGGACCGGTATCGGCCACCTTGAGCTCAATCATGGGGTCGAGCGTATCGCGTGCGGGCGCCAGCGCGATGGAGAGCGTGCCCCCCTCGGTCATGGCCTCAAGGGCATTGCTGATCAGATTAACGATCACGCGCTCGAGTGTACGGGGGTCGGCGGAGGCCTTAGGAGTATCCGGGTCGTAGGTCGTATGGCAGCGCACCCCGGATTGGTGCAATCGAGGCATCCACCTTCCAAGAATACGGTCCACAAGCTCTGCCAAGTCGAGCTCCTCCATCTTTAATTCCAGCGGCCGGGCGAAAAAGAGCACATCGCTCATCAATTGGTCCAGCCGGGCGCACTCCGCGCGAATGCGCTCCAGGGCTTCATGCTGGGGGTGATCCTGGCCCAACCGAGAGGCGATGAGCTGCACGCCTGTGGAGATATTATTGATCGGGTTCCGCACTTCGTGAGCAAAGATGGCCGTGACCTCGCCCAGGAGGGCGCGCTGTGCGAGTATCTCCGTCTGGTCCTCTATGGCCTGCTGCTCGGATTGGTCTCGAAGGATGATCAAGAGATGGGTGCCCAAGGATGTCTGGATTGGCAGAGCCCGCAAATGTACCGGCAGGGGGGTGCCATCACGGTGATGTAGGATCAATCGTGAGCGCTCCGCCTCGCGTCGATGGCCGAGCGCGTCCAGCAGGGAAGAAGTCACATCCTCGGGCCCAACCAGGACATCCTGGACGGGAAGCCCGATGACCTCGTTTGCGTGATATCCGAGCAGCCGGCTGATAGAGGCGTTCGAGCGCTGGATGACGAGCCGCTCATCCAGAGTGAGTAAGGTGTCTGCGATGGCTTCAATATGGGCGGCGAGTTCGTCTTCCACGGCCTCGCGAGCCTGTTCTGTCTCGGCGAATGCGGAGCGCAAGCTCCCTACGTGTAGGGCCAAGTGGAAGAGCGTTGCGAGGGTTTCCAGCAGGGAGGGGGCCTCTTCGGGCAGCGCCTCCTGATTATCCCAAGCCGCGACCAGTACTCCGATCCAGGCCTTTTCGTCGCCGACCAGCGCCGTCTGCAGTGCCTCCAGCTCGGCGGCCCGGGCGGCGCGCTGAAGTTCATGGGCGGGCCGCTGGCCAAGTGACCACTGGGTCAATCTTGTAAGGCCCGTCAGGGAGGCGGCAGGCAGTCTTTCGGGGAATTCGGCAGGCAAGGCGCCTTCGATCAAGAAATCCGGCGCCATCGCGCCGAGTCGATAGAGCGCCACGTGCGAGGCGCCAAGGAATTCTTTGGAAAAGTCAATCAGGGCTGGAAGCGACGCACTACCTTCGGAGAGGATGGCCCGTGCCATCTCGGCCAGCGCGAATAGTTGCCCGGGGGCGAGCCTCTCGCGGCCTTCACTCGATAGCCGCTCCTCGGTGGACTGCAGGAAGATCATGATGGCGGTGCGCGGCGGCGGGACAGGCCGGGCCTTGAGATCCACCTGGATTACCCGGCCGTCCTGAGTGCGCAAGGGTACATCCTGCAGGGAGATCTCGGGTTCCTCCCAGCATTTCTCGAATCGCTGAAGTGCCTGGCGACCGGGTTCATTGACAAAGATGTCTGCGGGGGTGAGGTCATCCAGGTCGCGACGCGCATAGCCTGAGAGCAGTATGAAGGCGTGATTGCAGGCGAGCACCCTCGCTTCGCTGCCTGAAATCACAAGCAGGGCTTGATCTAGGCTGTCGGCCAGGGTGTGGAAGAGCTCCCGATGGGGGTCAGACTTGAAGAGCCTTGCAAGCGGGTTGGAGGGAGACGTGTCCTTGGCCAATGATTGAGACCCTACGCAGCTTGGGAAAGCTGCCTGGCGGCGCGCAAGCGAGCCGGCAGGATGCCCTCCATAGCACGATACTTGGCAACCGTTCTGCGGGCGATTTTAACGCCTTCCTTGCGAAGTTGCGAGGCAATCTCATCGTCGGTTAGGGGTTTCTGCTCATTGCGGACGATTTCTTTGATGCGATCGCGCACTGAGAGGCTGCGATCGAAGAATTTCGCCAGCGGGATAATGCGCCCATCTGGCAGGGCTACAGACTTGTTGGCAACGGCTCGGGAAACGGTTGACTCGTGCACACCGATGGCCTCGGCGACCTGCGCCCGCGTCATGGGTTTCAAGTAGCGAGGGCCTTTAAGGATGAAGTCGCGCTGCTGAGATACCATCAACTGCATCAGTTTTCGCATGGTGTTATTGCGCTGCTGGATGCACTTGACAAACAGACTTGCCTTCTCCAAGTGCTCGGACCATTCTTCCGACGCGCTCTCCTCGGCGGAATCCATGGCTTTGCGGAATAGCGGGTTGACCCGCAGCCAGCCCGAAATCGGGGAGAATATCTCAACCATGAGTGGGCCGCCATCATCGACGGGATTGTGCGAGATCATGATGTCCGGCCGATGATAGACATTGGGATCGCCGGGAGCGGCGTGGCGGCCCGAGCCCCAGTACGCACGTGCGGGATAGGGGTTGAGGTTGGCGTGGATGAAGGCCGCGGCGTCATGCACTTGCCTTGGGCGCACACCGAGCTGGTGAGCAATCTTGTCGAACTCACGCCGGCCAAGCTCCTCGAAAGTCTCCTGCAGCATACGGCGAGCGAGCGCCGCAATGGGCTGCTCATGCTGGATTTGGTCGAGCTGCGCCAGCAGAGCCTGGCGCGGACCTTGGGTTGCGAGCCCCACGGGATCCGCGGTGGAGATAAGTGCGATGACACGGCGGACACGATCCAGGCTGGAGCGAGTCGCCTGTGCGATCAGGGCGGGGTGGTCCTGCAGGAAACCATCCTCGTCCAAGCTGGCGAGGAGGTAAATGGCCAGAGGTCGGTCCTCCGGGCCCAAGTCAGAGGCAAGTTGGCGCAAGACGTGGATCGCCAGGTCTTCGGGAGCCGCGGGCTCCAGTTCCAGGGGTTCTTCTTGAAAGCTGCTGCCGCTGCGTGGTCGCAAGCTTTCGCGGGGCGAAAGGAAAACAATGGGCCCATCTTCGGAGGCGCGTTTTCGGCTGCAGGCCGGACAGGGACTGGCGCTGCGGAGAGGGCGATGACATTCCGGGCAAACGTGCTCATCCAGCAGCTCGAGAGCAGGGTTGGAGGATAGCTCGGCCATCACTCGATCGCGGAGCTCCTGATTCGACAACACAAGCAGGCTCATCGTCTGCGCCAGGTGAGCCGTGGTCAGTGGTCTCAGGGATTGGTCTTGAATCTGCAACATGGCTTGCCTCGCTCTCTGAATGGGAACCTGGTCCCAGAATATGTTGCAAGATCCATGCCAACACGCCCATGATACAATGACTGCGATGAACGGTCAAGTGACCATCGTTGGGGGTGGGTTGGCCGGGAGCGAGGCCGCTTGGCAGGCCGCCCAGCGAGGGCTGCGGGTGACCTTGTACGAGATGCGGCCCATCGTTCCCACTGGCGCACATCAAACGGCATATCTGGCCGAGCTGGTGTGCTCGAACTCATTGGGATCCAAGCTGCCGGATCGAGCCTCGGGCGTGCTGATGCAAGAATTGCGCGTCTTGGGCTCGCTCTTGCTGAAATGCGCGGAAGAGACGGCTGTGCCCGCAGGAGGCGCTTTGGCGGTAGACCGTGAGGCTTTTGGCCGCAAAGTTACCGAGACCT
This sequence comes from uncultured Anaerolineaceae bacterium, assembly GCA_964492745.1. Lineage (GTDB taxonomy): Bacteria > Chloroflexota > Anaerolineae > Anaerolineales > E44-bin32 > E44-bin32. The sequence continues at coordinate 76,984 of CAZBLT010000001.1, read as the reverse complement.
TGCTTTCGCACCCAAGGATTGAATTGCGCAGGGAGGAGGTCCATCGCATCCCGGAAGGTCTGACGATCCTGGCAACTGGACCGCTAACCTCCGAGGAAATCGCACGCGAGCTGGAATCCTGGATGGGGACGGAGCGGCTGTTCTTCTTTGATGCGCTATCGCCCATCGTCGAGGCGGAAAGCATTGATATGTCGATTGCCTTCAAGGCCTCCCGCTATGGAAGGGGTGAAGCCGAGGAAGGCGATTACTTGAATTGCCCTATGAGCCGAGAAGAATACGAGGCCTTCATAGAAGCGTTATTGGCGGCGGAGCGGATTCCACTGAGATCTTTCGAGGCGGTCATCCAAGAAGGTGTCAAGGCAGGACCGCACCGGTTCTTCGAGGGCTGCCTGCCGATTGAGATCCTGGCCGAACGAGGCCGCGAGGCGCTGGCCTTCGGGCCGATGCGTCCTGTAGGCTTGGTCGATCCGCGGACCGGGCGCCGTCCCTTCGCGGTCGTGCAATTGCGCCAGGACAATCATTCGGCAACGCTGTATAACCTGGTCGGCTTTCAGACGAATCTCACCTACGAAGCACAGCGACGGGTGTTCCGCATGATCCCGGGATTGGCGCGTGCCCGCTTTGTGCGCTATGGCCAGATGCATCGTAATACCTTCATACATAGCCCAACGCAATTGCGGCCAACACTGCAGCACCGCCGCCGGGAGGATCTGCTCTTTGCCGGCCAAATCACGGGTGTCGAAGGCTATCTTGGCAACATTGCCACAGGGCTTCTGGCAGGCTTGAACGCTGCCCGATTTGCAGGTGGCGCGCCCCCGTTGCGCTTGCCCAGATCCACGATGCTTGGCGCGCTGTGCGACTACATCGCCCATGCCGCCCCCGAATTTTTCCAGCCCATGAAGGCGAACTTTGGCATTCTGGAGCCTCTGCAGAATCCACCAAGGCGCCGGCGTGAGCGCGCGCGAGCGTATGCGGAGCGGGCGGGAGTGGATCTAGAGAAGGCCTTAGCGCAAGAAGGGGAATTAATGCGCATAGC
>CAZBLT010000001.1:0-75848 GCA_964492745.1 uncultured Anaerolineaceae bacterium | reverse complement strand
TTGATCAGGCAAAGGCTATACGCATTCTATGGGTCATCGCTGCAATTGCGGCGTCGGGCTGTGGCCCAAGACGCGGAGAGGTTGCGCGGGGCACATTTCAGGCGGACAGAGCGTTCGAGGATCTGAAATCGCAGGTTTCGCTCGGCCCTCGCATCCCCGGAACTCCCGGTCATGCGCGAGCAATTGACTGGATGGAAAGCCGCCTCGTGGATGCCGGCTGGGAGGTGGAGCGGCAATCCTTTTGGCACGAGGGAATCGCGCTGACAAACCTGATCGTCACACATGAAAATGGAACCAATGGAATGCCTCTGATCCTGGGAGCACATTTCGATACCCGGCCGATCGCCGAACGAGACCCGATAGACCCGAACCAGCCCGTGCCTGGAGCAAACGACGGCGCATCGGGCGTGGCGGTCCTGCTAGAGCTGGCACGGGTCTTGGATCTGGATAGAATCGATTTTCCTGTTTGGATGGTATTCTTCGATGCAGAAGATAGTGGCGGGCTTAATGGATGGGACTGGGCACTGGGTTCGCGTTTCTTTGTAGAGGCGCTTGCGTCCCCGGTTCGAGCAGCCGTCATCATCGACATGGTGGGGGATCATGACCTGGAGCTTTACTTCGAAGGCAATTCGAGCCCTGACTTGCGCTCAGATATATGGGAGACAGGAAGAGAGATGGGCTTCCCTGGCTTCATCCCAGAGGTGCGCCACTTCATTATTGATGACCACACTCCATTCTTGCAGAAAGGGATCCCTGCGGTTGACATCATCGACTTTGATTACCCATATTGGCATACCTCCCAGGATGATCTCGAAAGGGTCTCTGCCGAGAGCCTTGAGCAGGTCGGCCGGACGCTGGAGGCCTGGCTTGAAAGCCTTCCGCCTGATGCCCCCTAGAGCTCCGTCCAAACCGGCGCGCGCCTTCGCTGCGCGGGTTTTGCATGGCGCTGCGGAGTAGGTGATGTTGCCCTTCGAGATGCTGCTTAAGCTGAGAAGTTCCTGGCTGGCTCACGCTGTAGAACTCTCGCGCCAGAAGGCCTTTTCCCCTTGGCCGATCAAGGAGGAAGATTGCGAACGCTTCTTCGACGTTCTTTGCGAATGCCTGCTCACGGGTGAAGGCTCCCCAATGCAACGCCTTATCGATAGCTGGCTGGAACGTGCTGAGAGCGAGCTTCTTGATAGCCAAGAACTTGATCAGGCCGGGCCACTCGTGGCAGTGGTGGATGGCCTTTGGCAAAACGTTCTCGATGTAGCCCTCGAGCATCTGGCGCCCGAGGATACCGCTCAGCTCATTGAGGCTGTGAAGCACCTTTTCTCGCATGCCATCCGCTACGCTGCCCAGGCCGATACAGCTGCAAGGATGCACCGGCTCGCGGAGGAGGAGAAGACCTACCGCCGCGAGCTACAACGTCTGGACCGTTCACGCTCCACGTTCATCCATCTTGCCGCGCATGAACTGAGGACGCCCTTGACGCTCGTCGAGGGCTACGCCGAGATGCTTCGTGAGGAGTTGGATCCTGGAGGGCAAGATTCTGGTCTTCTGCTGGAAGGCATCCTGACTGGCGCCCGCCGTATGCGACGCATGATTGACAATCTCATCGATATTTCTCTGGTGGATAACCAGATGCTGGCGCTTCACTACGAACCGGTCCGCATTGGCGATGTGCTGGTCTCGGCCGAGCGATCGCTCCGCGCCGTCATAAAGGAGAAGCGGCTTACTTTCGATATCCGGCAGTTTGAGGGCTCGGAAGCGGAAATCTTCGCCGACCGTGAGCGGCTCGCGCAGGCGCTGATTCATGTGCTGCAGAACGCGATTCAATATACGCCCGAGGGCGGCTCCATCGTAGTTGATGGAAGGACCGTTCCGGGATTCATTGAGATGACCATCTCGGATACGGGCGTGGGAATCGCCCCCGAGGATCAGCAACGGATCTTTGACGCATTCGCATATATTTCTGAGCAGGGGCGCTATGATGGCCGCACCCGCTTGCCCTCGAGCGGGCATGGCACGGGTCTGGGGCTGCATCTGGCAAGAGGCATTCTGGAAGCGCACGGCGGCGCAATTTGGGTAGAATCTCCAGGCCATGATGAGAAAGTTTGCCCCGGTAGCACCTTCCACTTCATGATACCTTTGCGTGACCGCCCGCCAGATGATCTGGCCGCCAAGCTGTTCGGCCCGAAAGAGACGGGCCCTTCCCGATGACGCGACCCGCCTTGCCAACCGAACCGCCGCGCGAGCGGGCTTTCCTCGTTGGCGTTGAGCTCCCCAGTCAACGCGTGCTGCCGATGCAGGAATCGCTTGCGGAGCTGGAGCTGCTGGCCAAGACGGCCGGATTGGACGTGGTGGGTGCGGCTTGGCAGTCACTCCCTCGGCCCAATCCCAGGACATTCTTGGGCGCAGGAAAGGTGCAGGAGATCAAAGAGCAGGTCGACGAGCTCGTCGCCGATGTAGTCATCTTCGACGAGGAATTGAGTCCCCGCCATCAGCGCGAGCTCGAGCGCATCTTCGGAGACCAGGTGCGCATCTTGGATCGAACTGCGCTGATCCTGGATATCTTCGCCCAGCATGCGCAGACTCGCGAGGGCGCTCTGCAAGTCGAGCTGGCTCAGTATGAGTATCGGCTCCCGCGCCTGACTCGGGCCTGGACCCACTTGGCTCGACAGGCCGGAGGGGGCGGTGGTAGGGCTGGCCGGGCGGGCGGGGTCGGACTGCGAGGCCCCGGCGAGACTCAGCTTGAGGTCGATCGGCGCGTCATCCGGCAGCGCATCTCCAGGCTTCGGAACGAGCTCGATAAGGTGCGAGCCCACCGCGGCCGGTACCGAGCACGCAGGCGCAGGGCTGATATACCCACTGTCGCCATTGTGGGATATACCAATGCTGGCAAATCGACATTGCTCAATGCCCTTTCCGAGGCGCATGTATACGTCGCAGATGAGCTCTTTGCCACGCTGGATCCCACCACGCGGCGAGTGGAGCTGGCCGGCGGAAAGGCCATCTTGCTCACGGATACCGTCGGATTCATCCAGAAGCTGCCTACCACATTGGTTGCGGCATTCCGGGCTACGCTGGAGGAGATCCAGGAGGCCGATCTCATTCTGCATATTGTCGATATTTCCCATCTTAGCGCCGAGCTCCACGCACAGGCGGTCCGAGAAACGCTGGAGGAGATCGGAGCGCAGGATATCCCGCGAGTCACCGCGCTGAATAAGGTCGACCTACTCTCGCGCCGCGATGGCTTGATCGATCTTATTGACCGGTTCGACCGCGCCGTGCCTATTTCGGCCAAGACGGGCGAGGGGCTGGACAGCCTGATGCGGGTTGTCGAACAGGAGCTGTTCGAGCAAATGGTTCCCTTGGAACTGCGCCTTCCCTATGGTGAAGGGAGGCTCCTCAGCCTTTTTCACGAGCATGGTTTGGCAGAGCAGGTTGAGTATTGCAAGGATTATGTCGAGGTCAGGGGCAAGTTGCCGAGACGATTCGTGCACGAATTCCGTTTGTATCTTCCTGAGCAGGAAAGCGGGGCAAGGGAGACCGGGGAAGCTGATACGCCACCCCAAAGCCAGCACGGGCACGATCCCCTTGCTGAGGGCGTTTCGAGGGAGACCCTCGACAGTCTGGAAGCTCCCCAGGTCTCTGGCAGCACTCCAGAGGGGAGGCATCAGCCTTCGTCGCAAGAGGAGGACAATGCGCATGACGGCTAAGACTGCACGAGGAAGTGCAGGTCTGGAATCCGGCGACAAGAAAGGCTTCCGCTGGGGAGTCCATGTGCGCGCCACGGAATCTGGAGCAGGCTGCGGCCGCCATTGGCCGCTCTGCGATGGCGAGATCATGCCCTGCGAGTCTGCGCTTGCCACCACGATCGAGTACACGCGCAGGCTGAGCAGCGGCCTGGCCTTCCTTCCCAATCATCCGGCTAGAGTTGCGAGAAAATACGCATTCTTGTTCATCTTATTGGAGGCGCTGGTCGGCGCGGGTCTGGTCTTGTTCAGACTCGTGGCCTCGAATGAAACCATGGAACGCGTGTGGGCTGCCGCCTAGCATCTTGTCAGCACCTTTATTCTGCTTCTTTAGCGATTGGCGCTGGCGGCGATGCGCGCAAACACCTGGCGACTTCTTCAGCGGGTCATGGTGCTCGGGCAATCGTTGCTGGGCTTGCTGAACCTATTGCTTCTTGCGCCGGTGGGTATGCGACTCATTCATCTGGCGATGGCGGACGAGACCTGGCTGGCCCTGGTCTTTTTCAGCGAGGCGTAGATACGAGCCGAAAGCCAAATCAACCAAAGGAGCTGATTCGGAACTTATGCAGGTGGTTATCCTAGCGGCTGGACGCGGCCAACGGCTTGGCCGGCTGGCGGAACGCTACTCGAAGCCAATGCTCCCCATCATGGGTGAGCCTATGATCGGAAGGGTTCTAAGGGCCTTCTCGATGCTCGCACCCCCTGAGATTATCGTGATCGGCAGTCCCAGGGATCACACATTGGAGAGCTATCTGAGCACTCTGGATGGCAAAGGCCCTGCTATCCGTCTCTTGCATCAGAAGGAACCTCTCGGGACAGCCAATGCGCTGATGGTTGCCGCAGATTACCTGGGCGAGATGTTCCTTGTATCGGCGTGTGATCATATGGTGGAGGTGATCGAGTTGCAGCGATTCGCAGAAGCCGCCATGGAAATGGAACATTGCGATGCGTTGCTCAGCATTATGCGGATGGATCGATGCCGGATTCAGGAGAGCGCGGCGGTTTCCTTGGACGATCAGGGTGAGGTGCGGCGAGTTGTGGAAAAGCCCAATGCCGAAGAGGCTGCCTCCAGATTGGCGGCCCTTCCGCTATATGCATTCAGTCGCCCGATCCTAGAACATATGTGCGCCTTGCGTCCCTCGTCACGCGGCGAATATGAGATTCCTGCGGGCATACAGCGGCTGATTGACGGCGGGGGAAGGGTACGGGCCTTCATGTGGGATGCGAGGATGACTGTAAACACCGTGGCCGAATACTTGGATGTGCATATGCGGCTGCTCAGGCGCAGAGGGTCCTGGGTCTCGGAAGAGGCCCTCATAGGCCAGGAAGTAGCCTTCCAGGCGCCTGTGGCCGTTGAAGCAGAAGCGCGCCTGGGAGATGGGAGCCAGATCGGACCGTTGGCCTATATCTGCAGGCGGGCACAGATCGGCGCAGGATCCCGGATCATCCGCTCGGTGGTGATGCCGGGTGCAGAGGTCCAACCTGGAGCCCGAATCGTGGATCAAGTCGTCCACGCTATGGCGGGCTAAGATTGGCGACGCTCGAAGATCTCGTAGTATCCACGATCAAGCTCATCATCGCTGAGGTGCGCGTAGCGCTGCGTCACCGAGATGTTGCGGTGTCGGGCGAGTTCCTGGGCCAGCTTGAGATTGCCTCCGGATCCCCGCAGAACCGTTGTCACAAAGTAGTGCCGGAACGAATGCGGTGTGATGCTGCCCAGCGCAGCTTGACCGAGCGCCTGCTTCACGTGGGCATGGACGATGGCGCGCCCGGTAGTGGTCGAGATGGGAAGGGTTCGTTTTCCAGCGCCGCGATCGTGTCGCGCAAAGAGCGGTAGAGAAGCCAGTGGGCGGCCCGAGGAACCGTCGCGTTCGGCGCGTGCTTGAAGGTAATCCTTCAAGGCGCGCAAAGCCCGAGAGGAGAAGCGCACCACGGCTTCGCGATCGCCTTTGCCGATCAGCAGCGCTCGGCCCTCATTCCAATCGACATCGCCGCGACGCAGGCCGCAGGCCTCGTGCACCCGCAGTCCAGTATCGGCCAATGTGAGTAGGAAAGCCCGATCGCGCAGGTTGCGCAGCCGCTCTTCCGGGCTTTGCGCGGGTCGAGACGCCAGCCGGGCGGTGTAGTCAAGGATGCGGTCGATTTGCTCACGCGGAAACTGAGGCAGGCGTTGGCCAGGCCGGCGAGCGCGCTGCCGTATGAGCAGCCGCAGGCGCGGGAGGTTGAGGTCGGCGATCCGCTCGGCTGCCAGATATTCGTAGAAGCCTGAAACGGCGCTCAGATAGAGCCTTTCGGTTGCCGGCGCATAGCGTTTGAGATCTTGTGCGAAGCGAGCGACCCAATCCTCGCTCACTTGCGATGCGGGAAGTTTTTCGGGAGCATTTTCCAGGCGGGCAAGCGTTTCCATGAAAGCATTCAGGGCGTTTGCGTAGGTTCGGGCGGTGTTGGCGCTGCGAGATCTGGCGACGGCATTCAGATAGTGCTCTGCGGCCTCTCGCAAGTTGATCTCACTTGTCATGAAAAGCTCTCCTGGGAGGCAACTGGGGTTGATGGCTTGCGGAAAACATGCTTGCTATAATAGAACTTATCATAACCATATCATGCCGATAAACTTCTGTCAAGTCCCCCATGCTGGCTGCCCTGCCCCATTCCTGGCCCAGCAATATCTTCAAGTGCTAGATGGATGCGATGAAATATCCGTCCCACAGCCATCGACCTTGTAGAAAGTGTGCATGGGCATCCAGTACCCTGCCCCACCAACGCATCCCTGCCATAAAGGCGTGGAAAAGCCTGGAGTCCTCGCATCCGCGATGGAACGATCATGCTAGATCACGAATAGGAAAGATAGAGACGAGAGGGCCGGCTATTCGAAGAGAGCCGAGAGAATACGGTTACGGCCCTGCTCCTGGTATTCGACAATGGCTGCGCCCAAATGCGCACCATAAAGGACAATGCTCATGCTGATGTAGATCCATATCATGAGCACGATAATGGCTCCGAGTGAGCCATAAATAAATTCGTAGCGGGGCAATCCGCTTGTTAGATACCATGTGAAGCCAGCTGTGGCAATTTCCCAGCCAGTTGCCGCGACGATCGCAGCCCAGGTAAAGGCATGCCACGGCACCCTGCGATTGGGTGCCCAGGCGTAGAGCAACGCGAAGATGAGAACCTTGATGAACCAAGAGGCCGCCCGGGCCATGAGAAACTGGAAGGGCCGCCAGTCGAGAGCCAGCGGTGCCCAGGAAGGCGGGCGCAGAGGAGCCAGCAGGTTGGCAGCGGTGGTAGCGAGCGCCGACAGCAGCAAGAGCGCAGCCACGGCGGCGGCGACGCCTAGGCCCAGAAGCCGTTTGCGTAAGAACGGGCGTGGCCGCGAGCCAGGCCAGGCCCTATTGATGGAGTGCGTGAGACTGGAGAAGACGCCTGTGGCTGACCACAACAAGCCTAAGAGGCCCAACGCCCCAACGGGGGCGCGCAAGGCAGCCACAGTCCGCAGGTTCTGCTCGAGCAAATCCTGCGAGACTGGGAAGGCGGCAATGATGAACCGCTCGATTTCTTGATAGATCTCCTCTCGATCCAGGAAAAAGCTACCCGCGGCGATGAGCGAGAGCAGAAATGGAAAGAGCGAGAAGAGGGTATAGTAAGCCAGGCTCGCGGCTGTTTCGGCGCCGCGGGCCGCCCCATAGCGCCGGATGGATTGGATCAAAATCTCCAGGACACCACGGGTGGCATCATTCCAGCGCAGCAAGGTCTCCCGGAGCCGCTTTCTATCCAATCATGCCCCTCCCGCCTGCCAGGAAGGCAGGATCATCCCAGCGCGGTCAATGCCCTAGATTATACGTCCAAAGATGAGATGCTGATATGCGCCGAGGTTACGTGTCCGGGGCCGCGGGCGGCTGGTGATTGCTGCGCAAGATTTCCTGGATCTTGCCGGATTGCCAGCAGCGCTTAAGGGCCTCAACGATCTCAGGATCGAATTGTTTGCCCGCGCCGCGAAGTATTTCTTGATAGGCAGCTTCGCCCGAGAGGGCTTCCCGGTATGGACGGTTTGTCGTCATCGCATCGAAGGCATCCGCAACGGCAAGCACGCGTGCCGCCAGGGGGATATCATCGCCCGCGAGGCCTTCGGGGTAGCCTTTGCCGTCCCAGCGCTCATGGTGGTAGAGCACCATCGGCACAGCTGCAGCCAAGTATGGAATATCGCGGATCATACGTGCGCCGACCTCTGGATGACGCTTCATGTGCTCTTGTTCTGCTGGGCTGAGACTTCCGTTCTTGAGCAAAACGGCTTCCGGGATGTAGATCTTGCCGATATCATGCAGGATGGCGCCAAACTCGAGCACTTCAAGCTCCTCCGTGCTCCATCCCAATTCTGCGGCCAAGGCCTTTGCATAGGCGCTCAGGCGGTGCATATGGGCATGCGTGTATGCGTCCCGCGCTTCGATAGCGTTGGCCAGCACAAATAGGCTGTCTCGATAGGCGGATTTGAGCTGTGCAAGCATCTGCTCGCTGGAGCGCTGCAGCCGGGCTCGCACCGCCGAGAGCAATTCGTGCGTCGTAACTGGCTTGGTAATGTAGTCATCTGCGCCCAACGACTTTCCGGCAAATATATCCTCACGCGTGCCCCTGGCGGTGAGGAATATAAACGGGATCAGCGAGCCGCCCGGACGCTTTCGGACGGCTTCAAAAAGCTGGTAGCCATCCATGACCGGCATGGAGATATCACTCAAAATCATGTCAGGCCGCGCCTGGTCCAGCTTCTCCAAAGCGGCTTGACCGTTGTGGGCCGTGATGACACTGAACCCCGCGCCTTCCAGGACATCCCTGAAGGCAACCAGCATGGCAGGGTCGTCCTCCACGACCATGAGGGTCACGCGTTCGGCATCCCTCTCAGGGTCCGTATCCTTCTTCGTTTTAGGGATCATTTTCCTCGCGCTGTTCGGCCGAATTCCTGGTTGGCACGGAACACTATGATTATTGCAAGCCTGCCCTGGCGGCGCAAGCATGATATATGTACCCCCCTGGCGTGCTACAATCGGACCAAAGGATCTTGCCATCTCCAAAGTGCCAAGGATGTCCGGAGGCAGCATGAGCGACGAGGGCGTGAAAGTCGTTGCCAGGAACCGAAAAGCCGCGCATGACTACCACCTCGAGGACCGGCTCGAGGCGGGGATCGCGTTGCGCGGAACAGAAATCAAATCGATTCGCGTCGGGCAGGTCAGCCTGAAAGAGGCGCATGTGGAAGTCGACGGTGAGCAAGCGTGGCTGGTGAATGCGCACATAGCTCCATACCAGGCCGCCAGCTCCTTCAATCACGAACCGCGCAGGCGCCGGAAGCTACTGCTCCACAAGCGTGAAATCCAGCGGCTCTATGACCGGGTGCGGCAGCGCGGCTATACGATCATTCCCACGCGGATGTATCTCAGGCGGGGGCGTGCAAAGCTGGAGATCGCTCTAGCTCGTGGAAAGAGAAAGTACGACAAACGGCGCGAGTTGGCGGAGAAAGCTGCCCAGCGAGACATGGATAGAGCGCTTGCGCGGAGGGGGCGGTCCTAGGCATGTATTCCATCGCAGCCATCAATCAAATGCCTGAGGAAGACAAGCTGCGTATCTACAGCCGGTTCATTCCACGGCAGCTTCTTCAGAGATTTGGGATAGCGCCAGATTTCAAAGACGCGTTTGGAAGACCCCTATTGGAACTGCGCTGCAAGCCCGGCGCCACGGACGTAGTCGTGGACCTCCGGCACGAGTATGGAGCACAGGATCCCCTGCTCTATGCGCATCTGACCGATACTGTCAATGGACAAGTGCATGTTCTGCTCTACATTGTCAACGACCCCGAATCTCCCAGATTTGACGTAGACCGCCTACCAGACGGCAGCCCCACCGAATTTGGGACCTTTCAAAGAAACATCAAGGCCGAACAAGCAGCGATGGAGGCAGGGCTGGCGCCCGGGCAAGTACGGCGGGGTCTGCGAATGCTTCAGCATTCGATCGATGCCTTCGAGGAATTCGTGCGCTCGCTGGGACATACCGTGTACTTTACAGAGCCGCTCTACTATCACAACGCCATTATCTTTGAACGCTATGGATTTCGGTACCAGGTTGGCCGCAGGCTGATGGACCGCATCCATGCCGGCTTTTGCCCTGGCGGGGATCTCAATGCGCAACTTGACGGCTCCACCCCATTCCGTAGGCCCCGGTTTCATGCCTCTATTCGAGGCAGAAGCTGGGCGATCCACGACGGTATCCTTGGCCACCCCTTCACGCAAGTCACAATGTACAAAGTCATAGGAGAGCACGGTGGAGTTGAGACCTTCCCGGGCGCGCAATGGTGACCACAAATTGCGCATAGCCTTTAGCTATTTTGTGAAAATATGACAAATGAAAATATAATTTTATCAATATGGCTATGCGCATTATCGGCCTCGCTTTGTGGTATAATGCGAATGACGGGGATGAAAGGTTTCGACGGAGGTGGAGCGTCGCAAGCTGCAAGCCGAGAGCCGCCGACCTCGTAAAATCAGCGGAACCAAAAAGTGCCAAAAGCACTGACTTTGCAGCGCTGCCGGTAGCTGCCTAGCAGAGACCGATAGCCTGCGGCCCCTATGCCAGGGGCCCGCCACCCTGCGTATCGCCCGACCGGCGCAGGTCATGGCGTCAGAATGGACGGGCTGCGGCTGAGGGAGGCTGTGACCTCTGCCTAAGCGGGGCCTTAGGGCCTCAGCAGCTGGTCATCCGCAGGTTCTGTCGCTCGTACCTCGGATGGCGAGAACCAACGAACGACTATGCTTGTAGATGCTTGTAGACGGAAGCCTTCGGACGCGGGTTCGATTCCCGCCATCTCCACCAAAGCGCAAACGGGCTGCCAAGAAGGGGGCAGCCCGTTTGATTTGCGGCGCATGCCCTCTCGCTAGATCGGATTTTCCAGGCGGAATCCGTGCCCGCGCACGGTCACAACGTAATCCTGGCCAGGGTCCGCTTCGGCCAATCGGTCGCGCAAGCGCCGCACCAGGGCGTCGATTGCCTGATCCGACACACCTACGCCATGCGTGCCGGGCCAGACATACTCGGCGATCTCCTCCCGGGAAACAACTCTATCCATATTGCGATAGAGCAATTCGAGCAATCTAAATTGCGGCGGCGAGAGTGGCGGATCCAGCTCCACGTCGCCCAGCCAAACCCGATGCGCCTGAAACTCCATGCGCAAGCGGCCCAGGCCGAGCTGAGCCACCTCGCCGAGCGAGAGCGGCAGAGTCGCCTCCGATCCCACAAAACTCAGCGTAATTGCCAGCGCTATCTGAATCTCATCACCATCCTGCAATGCCGCTGGCGCTTCCACCGGCTTGCCATTCAAATAGGTGCCGTTCTTGCTCCCTAGGTCTTCTATGAAATAACTCGTTCCATGCTTGCGGATGATTGCATGATGACGGGAGACCTGACGGTTGGGCACAACCAAATCACAGTCAGGCCCCCTGCCGATGATGAATTCCTCCTTGTGGAGAGGCCATCGCTCTCCGCGAAGCTCCCCTGTGGGCGCTATCAGGAAAGGAATTTCTTCTGCCCGGTCACGCATGGAGCCGCCCTGCCCTAACGCACTTTGGCCGACAGGAGTATAATCCAAATATTGGAGCAGCGCTCTGGACGACTTCGGGGCCATCGTCCACGCCGAGGGCGTGCCTCCATCGCCTAGCGCCCCCGCCCCTTTGGAGAAGAGGGATTCTGTGCCAGCACCGCTTCAGCCCGGCCACATTCTTCGGGAGCGATACGTTATTCGCCAAACGATCGGCCGCGGCGGCATGGGCTCTATCTATCTGGCGGAGGACAATCGCCTTCGCGGCCGCCAATGCGCGATTAAGGAAGTCCACCAAGACCCCGACCTTCCTAATGACCTCGTCTCCCAGGCCCGAGAGCAGTTCCACCGCGAGGCTTCGGTGCTCGCGCGGCTCGACCATCCGAATCTACCCAAAGTATCAGATTACTTTGCCGAGGGCGCGTCCGACTACCTCGTGATGGATTTTGTGCCAGGTGATGATCTGAAGACTTTGATGAATCGCGCCCGCCGCAAAGGGAACTTCCTTCCCGTCCAAGATGTCCTCGCCTGGGCACGCCAGCTGGCAGCGGCGCTCGAGTACCTGCACGAACAGGATCCGCCCGTCATTCACCGTGATATCAAGCCCAGCAATCTCAAGCTAACACCCCAGGGCTTGCTCAAGCTGGTTGACTTTGGATTGGTCAAACAGAGCCTGCCAGAAGAAATGACCATTACGGTTATTCAGGGCCGGGGCACGGCTTTGTATACACCCCTCGAGCAATATGGTGGCGACGATGGCCACACCGATGCCCGCAGCGACATTTACGCCTTCGGCGCAACTCTCTACCATTTGCTGACCAACACGCCTCCGATCGAGGCCAAGCAGCGCTTCCTCCAGCCCGGCTCGCTTCCGCCCCCGCGGGAGCTCAACCCGCGCATTCCTGCTGTTGTGGAGCATGCTGTGCTCTGGGCCATGTCCCTCCACCCAGACGAGCGGCCGCCATCAATTAAGGCCTTCCGAGAGGCGCTCTTCGCGCATCCATTGACTGCTTTGGCCAGCGCCACCCCTGCGATGCGGAGCATGCCCACTCTCGATCTCAGCCACCCTCTCGATCGCGTCCTTCTTGGCCTAACTGGCGCTCTGCTCCTGATGGCCCTGATCGGATCCTTGATCTAGCGGAGTACCCAGCCTGGCATAGCCTCCGAACTATGGCCAGCCCCAGTCCCCCAGCGAGAAGAGGCAGTATGAAGGCGCTCACGGGCCCCAACCCCTCCAGCATGCTCGCGCTTCCCGGCAGCCCCCAAGCCAGATAGTTATACGCAGCCAGTGCAAGCATCACTGGCAAGGCAGCCCAGCGCAATCGCAGCATCCCTTCGCAATTCGACCAGACAGACACCGTAAAGCCTAATCCGCCCACAGCCACTGCTGCTATCAGCGCCAAGAAGAATTCGCCCATACCAGCTTCCTGCTTGCCTTCCTGTTGCGCTTCAGGCCCCTCGCCTGCTTCGGAAGGCGTCGCCGTGGCCTCGATAAAGGGTGTGCTCGTAGGCGCGGGAGTGTCAGTCGGCGCCAGCGTCGGCGAGATGACAGTCGCTTGCGCGAAGACGTCCTGCTGCACATTGAGCTGCAGCGTCTGAGAGTTGCGGGCCTTGCCGCTTTGTGCAGTTATGGAAAGTAAACCAGTTCTATCCAGCGGAACCGTGGCGCGGGCGATCCCGCCTACGGTGTCGGAGACCATAGTGTAAGTGGGGATGCCCTCAATCTGCAGGGTCACAATGAACTCAACGGGAGTTTTGTCAGGAACCGGATGGCCGTTGGCATCCAGAATCACGCCCGTTTCCACCTGGGCCACATCACCAACCGTGAAACCGGGCGGCGATTCCTCCCCCTCGACGCCTTCCGGCAGTTTCAAGAATAGCTCGATGACTTGATTCGGATCTGGAGAAAGCACATCGATCAGGTCATATCCAATGCCGGGAACGCTTACGGGTGCGGATCCCACAGGCGCAAGCTCCCCAAATAATAGCTTCGCGGCCGCCTCAATGAAGGGCGGATCTGCATCGAAAAGCGCGTAGAAGACGTCTAGCTTGCTTATATCGGTAGCGTCCAAGATATAGGGCACGTCATGGGCAAAAACAACCAGTTTCTTCGATCTAGCCAGATCTGGTCGCTGATCCAGGAGGAGCTTCAGCGCGTTCGCCCCGTAGGCCTCTTCACGACTATCTAGAATCGAGAACACAAGCCAATCAGCAGCCCCCAGCGCCTCATCGACCTCCTCCGCGGATGCTAGCGGCACTTCGGGTATGCTCTGAGGAACATCACCCAAGTAGTTGGCGAGGTCCGCTGTGCTATAGGACCTAAGGTTCCAGCCCCCCACCTCTCCCGCTGCTCCAGGCCCATAGAGCCGCAGGATTGCGCTTTCAAGCGCGTTCTTTTCCATGATCGGCTTCGCCCGGCATTCGGCGCACTGGCGTTCATATCGCATATCAGTGAAGAATACGATGCGCTCGCCTATCCTAGGCTTGCCCCCTACCCTATCCTCTATCTCCTCCAGGGACGGACTGATCAAGGTGGCGGCATTGGCGGCCACTTCCGCGCCGAGTTCATTCCTTGAGCCAACGGCCTCGACCCCATTGAGCGCATCCTGCACCGACTGATAGCTGTATTCGCCCCCATAAAGCCGAAGTTTCAATTGCAGGATTCGCAGCACGGATTCATCTACCCGAGCCGCGAAGGATGCGTCCTCCTCGTATTTAGAGGCAAAGAATTGAAGCGTTCCCAGGATGGTTGCGTACTCGTCTTCTTCGCGGGGATCGTGGAAATCCTCCAGCCATAGAAGGTCATTTCCGGCAAGAAAAGCATCCCGGGCGACGAGATGCGCAGGGAAGAGCTGCTCCCTTGGGTCTCGAAACCGGCGGATTGCCTTGGCTCCCAGCGAGTCGCTCATGGCGATCCCGCCGCCCTCGCGCCATTGTTTCAAGCGTTCCAGCGACATGAGTTGACCAAAAGCCTGCGGATCGAGACTTACAGGGCGGGTTGTGGCTCGAATGTTCCCGGTAAAGCCTTGATACCGAATATGCGCTGTCAACACGCCGTCCAAAGCCGAGGGTGCTTCGCCAGGGGGCGATTGTGTCACCGAGAAGAAAGGCGCGAGCTCAATCTGCTTCAACTGTTCAAGGGATTTTCTGACGGTTGCGACCTCTTCCTGAGCCGGACGGTCGCTGCTGCCGAGCCCTGGAAAATGCGTTCCTATTACCGCCATCCTGCCGCCAGATCCTTTATGCACGCCCGAGATGAAGGCCTCTCCCATCACCCCCACCCAGAAGGGATCTCCTCCAAAGCTTCGCACGCCTAGATCCCCAGGGCGTGTTATTTGGGGGTTCTCGAGCACATCTAAAGATGGACCTATGAGCAAGTTGATGCCGAGCGCTTCGAGTTCTGCGCCCAGGGCCTGTCCGGCCCTCTCAGCGAATTGCGCATTCCAGGTCGCCCCTAGCGACATCTGGGAGGGGATTGGAGATACGCCCTCGATGATCTCTCCTTGCAGCGCATGGCCTCCTGCATGCTCCATCGCTATGAATAGCGGGATGTACTCCCCTCCACCCGGAGAAGCGCTACTTCCTTCCAGCTCTTGTGCGCCGAGGGCGGAAGCCTCAAAGCGAACGCGCTGCAGGTCCGCGGTTAAGTCTTTCAGGGCAGCGATTGTGTCCGGCGTTTCCTCCAAGTTGTCCTTGCCTCGACGCAGAATGACGCCGGAGATGCCCCAGTCGGCAACAAGCTTATAGATGTCGTCTTCTTGGTCGAAGGAGCTTCCATTGAAGGTGACCATGAACAGCTGCGCCACACGTTCACGTGGAGACATTCTGCTCAGAATTTCTTCCGCGCTTTCCCGACGTGGCGCGCGCCATCCGCGGGCCTGAGCCTGAATCGGAATCCCCAGGGAAATGACAACGAGAAGCAGAGCCAACCTACGCATGGCACCGAGTATACTTTTACGGCGACGCGGCCACAAGAGATGCCTAGCTTTCGCCCGGCGTCGATTCCGCCAGCGTCTTCTCTCGCCGAAGGATCTTCCGTAAGGCCTCGCGCCGTTTTGGGCCGCTCATCATTTCGAGCCGCCGGATGCTCAAAGGGTCAATGACTTCGCGAAGAAGCCGAATTTCCTTCATGGTGGGAGGCTCTGTCCTCTCCAGCCTTCCTGCAACCCTAATCTCGAATCCGGTCTTTCGACGGATGCTCTCAACCGAGACGCCAGGATGAATGCTCACCAGCCGCATCCGGCCTGTCTCATAATCAAATACACCTAGATCCGAAATCAGATATCTGGGTCCCCGCCCCCAGCGGCGTTCCGGGTGATGCCCCAGGCCCGAGAGGAAATCGAGGCGTTCCACGAATGTCACCCTGGAATGCCGGGGCACATATAGATAGATGTGGTCCATCACAGGCGTGACATCCGGGATCCCACCCGTCCCTGGCAATCGCATCCGCGGCCTTGAGTAGTCTTTCCCAAAAGCGATGTTATTGAAGTTGCCATGTGCATCGACTTGCCCCGGCCGGAAGAATTCTTTGGGGCGGATGCGGGGCAGCAGATCCGCCGCCACCTGTACGAAACCGAATGATGCCATGGCCTTCTCGAGCCATAGCCACTCAATGCGCGCCAATCCAAGCGGCGCGCCTTCCCTGCAGATAGTTTGGCCGATGGCGGAGGCGAACATGCAATTCGGGGCGTGCGTATGCCATGCGAGCAGATACCCGGCCGCGACAAGAGGCGTGGCCAGGCCCTGCGCGAGCACCTCGCCATCTTCGACCTGGCGGGCGATCCACGCACAGATCAACTCATCCAGCGTCCACTCGTCCATCCGGATTTCTCCCTCGCTCGATCACATCTCGCGCCACGTCGGGCCGGTCGGTAATCAGACCATCCACGCCCCAGAGAAACAACTGCTCCATGATCTCAGGGGCGTTGACCGTCCATGCATGGACTCGCTTGCCCCGGCGATGGCTGGCCGAAACTATCGCCTTCGTCAGCAGCTCGACTTGTGGATGGAGGGCTCCATGCGGCACGAGCCGGCGCATCAGCCACCGCGCTATTCCAGGTGTTGACCGCCCAACGAGCAAACCAAGTTGATGATTCGGCACATGGCCTCGCAAGCCCCAAACCGCAATCGGGTTGAATGAAGAAAACAACACTCGCTCCAATGCGCCCACCTCTTCAACGACCTGCAAACAGCGCTCGGGCAAGTTGTCTCGTGGCGAAGTGTAGTTCGTCAATTCGATATTGAAGAGCAGATCAGTCCCCAGCCCCTCCAGCACCTCCACGAGCGTAGGCACCCTCTCGCCCGCAAATGCATCGTCGAAGAAGCTCCCTGCCTCCAGCTCCCGGATTTCCAGCAGCGTCCGCCTCGCCACCTCCCCCGACCCATTCGTGGTTCGATCCAAGGTTGCATCATGCATGACAATGGGCACGCCATCGGCGGTCAGCTTGACATCAAACTCGATTCCATCCGCGCCCATGGCCTGCGCTAGCTTGAAGGCGGCCATCGTGTTCTCGGGCGCGTAGGCAGATGCCCCGCGGTGTGCGATCACCAGCAGGGCATCCGTCTTCCAGGATCGCTGAGACATGGGTTTAGATTTCGACGAAGTAGGCCTCGGCAGCCCTGTTGATCAGCTCCTTGGTCATCCGCGGCTCGACGCTGAGGTACCGCGAGATGTCCAGGATCTGATCGCAAATATCACGCGGATGGGAAGCCCTGAGCTTGCGATTGCGCTTGATGTACCATTCTTGCAACAGGTAAGCCAGCCCATTATCGGAGTACTCCACCCCCTTCTGTTCAGCCACCCGCTTAAATATTTCTCGGTATGCCTCGTAGGATGGGTCCTCTACCTCGATCTTATGCCGCAAGCGACGCAGGAAAGCTTCGTCCACCAAGTCCTTCGGAGGCAGGTTGGTGGAGAACACCACCAGCACATCGAAAGGCACTTCGACCTTGCGCCCGGTGTGGAGGGTGAGGTAATCGATTCGGTTTTCCAGCGGGACGATCCAACGGTTTAGCAAGTCGCGCGGCCGAACTTGCTGGCGGCCAAAATCGTCAATCAGGAACACCCCCCCATTGGCCTTCACCTGGAAAGGGGCCTCATAGAATTTATTGACGTCATCAAATACCAGGTCCAACCCCGCCATTGTCAGCTCGCCGCCGACCACAACAAAGGGCCGGCGGATGCGCACCCACCTCGGATCGCGTTTGGCGCCAGTTTTAAGCGAACCGGTGCCTTCCTGGTTCGCCTCCTCTTCGGGGGATAACACATGATTCACGGAGTCGTAGAGCTTAACAACCTGTCCATCGATGTCGATAGCATAGGGAATATACATATCCTCTTCTAGCAGGATGCTCCCGATGGCCCTTGCGATTGAGGTCTTCCCGTTTCCAGGCGGGCCATAGAGAAAGATCGAGGTGCCCGAGTTCACCGCCGGGCCAATCTGGTTGAAGGTCTTCTCAGAGAGCACCAGATCGGTAAGCGCCTGGCGCATCATGCCCTCGCGAACCGTGGGCCGGCCGCGGCTCTGCCGGCGAATGGCATCGTTGTAGACCGCAATCGGAACCGGTGCAGGGCCCGCATACTGGCTGCGCTCCAAGGCTTCCCTGGCACGGGCAATGCCCGCACCGGTAATCGCATACTGGTAGGACCCCTCTCCGAAGCCTACCTGGGTCTTTACCTCCACGAACTTTTCCCGCTTTAAGGCCTCCAAGATCTGATCCACCAGGCCAGCGAAGGGCAAGGACATGGCTTCGGCGACCTTGAAGCCTGTCATGTAGCCGCTGAAGTACAAGATCTTCAGCGCCAGATCTTGCAGCCAGAGCTGCGAAAGGCCTGTATCGGCGATCCTGCTGATCGGAGGCGGCACAAATCGCAGGTTGGAAGTGGAGGGGCGATCATCGATACCAATCGAACGAACCGGGCTGCGTGGCAGGGACATACCTGTCCTCCAGATGAATCCCCATGAAACGGCCCTCGGTAAGGGAAACCCTCCGGGGCCAACCGATTATATACAGCGCTTAGCGGCGGGGCAAATAGGTAGTTGTGCCCACTCCTCCTGCACGGTACAATGCCGCCTATGAAACTTTCCGTGATCATGCCCGTCTACAATGAAGTCGCGACCATCTCGGCGATCCTCGAGCGCGTTCAGGCGGTCGGGCTTGTCGATGAGATCGTTGTCGTCGATGATGGTTCCACTGATGGCACTCGCGATGTGCTTCAGGAACTCGCGGCCGCCAATCCCCGCATCCGGCTCATCCTGCATGAACGCAACCAGGGGAAAGGCGCCGCCGTTCGTACTGGTATCCAGCAGGCCAGCGGCGATTTGCTGCTCATCCAGGATGCCGATCTCGAATATGATCCCCAGGATTACCCTGCTCTCTTGCGTCCAATTGAGGAAGGCAAAGCCGACGTGGTCTATGGCTCACGGTTTCTCGGGGCGCCGCGCCGAGTGACGATGTTCTGGCATATGGTTGCCAACAAGCTCCTCACCTTCATGACCAATCTGCTCTACAATTCAATCCTCACGGATATGGAAACCGGCTATAAGGTATTCCGGCGCGAGATCATCCAATCCATCCCGCTGCGCTCGAGCCGCTTTAATTTCGAGCCCGAGGTTACAGCTAAACTGCTGAAGCGCAAGGTTCGAATCTTCGAAGTGCCGATTTCTTTCAATCCGCGCGAATACGCCGAGGGCAAGAAGATCGGCCTCAAGGATGCCTTCGAGGCCGTCTGGACGCTTATAAGATTCCGCTTTGTGGATTAGGCCCCTGAATTCGCGGCCGGCCTCATGTCCTGCACGTTGAGCTGCAGTGTCTCGTAGCCCAGGTAATAATTACGCTCAAGGTGATAGACCACATCGATACGTCTTGGCAAGCCGCCGGCGCGTTCACCCATGCGGAAGGCAATCGCATCGAAGGGCCTGCCTCCCTGCTGCAGCATCAGCTTGAGATGCTTTCCATCGGCTCCTACCGTTCGCTTCGAGCGCACCTCAACCCCCAAAGTGCAAAATGTGGGTCTGGGATTCCCCATCCCGAAAGGCGCCAGATGGTCTTGAAAGGCCAGCAGGTCTCCGCTGAGCTCTTCGAAAGACACGACCGCATCGATTGGCAATTCGGGATCCAGCTTGCTTGGATCCGCGCGCTCTTCGAACAAGAATTGCAGTTCTTCCTCCAGCGCGGGCAAGTTCTCGTTGGGGATCTCCATGCCTGCTGCTGCGGCATGCCCGCCGAACCGGAGCAATAGCTGGCTGCATGCCTCGAGTGCCTCCGTGATGTGGAAGCCTTCTATACTCCGCGCCGATGCCCGCGTGGATCGCTCGCCCATGCACCCAACGATTGCCGGCCGGTGAAAGCGCTCAGCCAGTCTCGCGGCCGCCAGACCGACGACGCCTTCGTGGAATTCCGGATCTGCAGAGAGCAGCACGTTCGGGGGCTCCCGGTCTCGCCACTTTGACTCCGCATGCTCGACAACCGATTGCGTAAGCGCCTGCCGCCTTCGGTTGACTGCATCGAGCTCTTCCGCCAGAGACCGCGCGGTTGCCATATCTTGCGCCCGCAGCAGCTCGAGCGCCCTATAGGCACTCTCGAGCCTTCCAGCAGCGTTGATACGGGGTCCCAACCCAAAACCGATGGCAGCTGCGTCCACCCTGCCCGGCTGACGACCTGCGACTTTCATCAACGCGAGCAGTCCTGGCCGTTGCGTGGCATTGATCTCACGCAGCCCTTGCCGGACAAGATAGCGGTTCTCCCCCTCGAGCGTTGCGAGGTCTGCCACCGTCCCCAGCGCAACCAGATCGAGCGCGTCATGCGTGGGGGCCCGCCCCAAATGATCCATCAGGGCTATGAGCAGCTTATAGGCCAGGCCCACGCCGGCCAATGATTTGAAAGGGTAAGCATCTCCCAACTGAAGCGGATTGACGATCGCATAGGCCGGAGGCAGGCTCGGCCCAGGATGGTGGTGATCTGTGACGATCACATCCAAACCTAGCCGGTTCGCAAGCTCGATCTCTTCGTGGGCGCGGATCCCGCAATCTACGCTCACAATCAATTGCGCACCTTGCCCTGCGAGAAGCTCCATTGCCTCCGTATTGAGACCATAGCCCTCATCGAAGCGGTCAGGGAAATAAACCTGAACGGAGGCGCCAAGTTTCTCTAGCGCCTCCGCAAGCAATGCGCTGGCTGTCACGCCATCGGCGTCATAATCGCCATAGATCACAATGCGTTCGCGCCCTTGAACACTCTCTGCAATCCTCTTTACGGCCCGATCCATGTCCTTCAGCAGCATGGGATCGCTCACCTCGGGCTCACTCCCTGCCAAGAAGCGCTCCGCCTGCGGCGTGCTTGTTATTCCTCTACGAAAAAGGATCTGCCGATGGACCGGCGGGTAAGCCGCCAGGGCGGCCTCAACCCAACCTGGCGGCTCCTCGGGCATAACCCAGCGCTTATCGCGCATGCATAGCTCCTTCTGCCATCTACCATCTGCGGAGGTGTCGGTCTGCAGGTCGCGTAATTCTACTCCATACCGCAGGCTCCCAGCTTCCCTGCACCCTCCAGGTATGCTAGGATGGGTACATGCGCGTTGTCTTTATGGGCTCGCCAGCATTTGCCATTCCCAGCCTCAATGCGATCGCGGCAGAGCACGATCTTGTGGCCGCCGTGACCCAGCCGGACCGGCCAGCCGGCCGGGGCCGCAGGACGCGCGTATCGGCCGTCAAGGAACGCTGCCAGGCGCTGGGGATCCCTGTCTTGCAGCCCCCGCGCCTCAGAGACCCAGAGGCCATCCAATCGATCCGTGAATTCAGCCCTGACCTGATTGTCGTGGCGGCCTATGGCCAGATATTGCCCGAGTCCGTCCTATCGATTCCCCCTCATGGCTGCATCAACGTCCATGCATCCCTACTGCCCCGTTGGCGGGGGGCTTCCCCTATTCAGGCCGCGATCTTGGCAGGCGACGCCCAGACGGGGGTCACGATCATGCTCATGGATCCCGGGATGGACACAGGCCCGATCTTGGCGCAAGTCTCAACCGCCATAGGGCCTGACGAAACTGGCGGCGAGCTGGAAGAGCGGCTGGCCCATCTGGGAGCGAAGCTCCTCCTCGATGTTCTCCCCGAGTACCTCGATGGTCGCCGCACGCCCATCCCGCAAGATGATGCCCAGGCGACCTACGCCCCTTCGCTCCGGAAATCTGACGGCGCTCTGGACTTCAATAAGCCCGCCGACCAGCTTGCCCGCCAGGTGCGCGCCTTTGAACCCTGGCCTGGCTCCTACCTGGATTGGGCCGGCAAACGCCTCATCATCCGCAGGGCTGGATTCATGGCGCACAGCTTGGCCTCACCGGGCGAGGTGTTCCTCGAGCAGGGCCGTCCCGCGATCGGTGCCAATCCAGGCGCCCTGCATCTCGAGATTGTCCAGCCCGCAGGCAAGCGTCCCATGCCGGCCGAGGACTTCGTGCGAGGCGCAAAGGGCTTTGTCGGCAGCCAAATTGACGCATCGAAGGTCTAGCATGGAAATGCAGATCATCCGCACCCGCCACCCACCTGAGGTGTATATTCAGCAGCTCGCAGCCCTCCTGGAGGCTTCGGGGATTGCCTCGCAGCCAGGCGATATAAGAAGGCGGGTTGGTGATATGCCGCGCGGAGATAGGTTGTTGCTGGCGGTGGAGGGAGATCAGCTTATTGGCTATGCGCATCTTCGCGTGGCCCATGAGCTGCTCTCTGATGAAAGCGCCGAAATGATCGCCATCATCGTGCATCCCGAGCATAGGCGCAAAGGCATCGGCCGGCGCCTTGTATCCGCAGCCGAATCCTGGGCGCGTCAATCAGGGCGTGCCCGTCTGGTAATGCGCATCGATGTCACCGAGACTCCCGCGCACGCCTTCTATGCCGCGCTCGGGTATGAGCAGTCCAAGACCCTGCTGGAATTCGTCCGGCCGCTTGCCCAGCCGGATGCAAAGCGCTAATCTCCGAGGCCATGCCGCGTCTTTCGACAGAACTCCTGATTATCGGCGGAGGCGCCACCGGGCTGGGCATCGCCTGGGATGCCTGCCTACGCGGCTTCAAAGTCGTGCTCATCGAGCAGAACGACATAGGCCAGGGCACCTCTGGTCGCTACCATGGGCTTCTACATTCCGGTGCCCGCTATGCCGTCACGGCGCCATCCCTGGCGCGTGAATGCGCGCAGGAGAACGCGATCCTGCGCCGCATCGCCTCCGCGGCGATTGAGGATACAGGTGGATACTTCCTTGCCACACCCGCCGATCCCCTCTACTTTCCGGACCGCTGGTTGAAGGCTTGCAAACAAGCGAGCTTGCAGGTTGAGGAAGTCGAGGTCGCGGAGCTCCTGCGGCGTGAGCCACGCCTGAGTCCACGCATCTCGCGTGCCTTCCGCGTGCAGGATGCTTCCATGGATTCCTTCGATTTGCTGCACATGCTGCGCAGGGCGATCCTGGAAGCTGGTGGGCACGTGCTCTTGCGCCACCGGCTGGTTGGGTTCATCCATCGAGGCGGGACCCTCGTCGCAGCCAAGATCGAAGACCTGATGACAGCCAGCCCTCTACGCATCTCCTTCGAACTCGCCATTAATGCTGGAGGGCCGTGGGCGGCTCATATCGCCAATTTCGCAGGGGTTCACCTGCCTCTCGCGTTGGGCAAAGGTACGATGGTGGCGATGGCTTCCCGCCCGGTTCATTCTGTTCTCAACAGATGCCGACCCCCATCCGATGGAGACATCATCGTTCCAGTCGGCTCGGTTTCTGTGCTCGGCACCACCGATATCCCGGTCTCTGATCCACGCGATCTCCAAATCCAAGATCACGAGGTCGATGCGCTGCTGGCCGAGGCCGAGATGCTCTTGCCGGGGATCACCCACGCACGCGCCCTTCGCGCCTGGGCAGGCATCCGCCCCTTGCTTGCGCCTCCTGTAGATGCAGGTGCACCTAAAACCAGAAGCCTCGGGCGCGCTCACGCCATCCTCGATCATGAAGCCCTTGACGGCCCCGGCGGGATCATTTCGGTCGTAGGCGGCAAACTCACGACCTTCAGGCTAATGGCCCAGGAGTGCCTTGATGTCGTGTGCGAGCGCTTTGGCCGATCTGTGCAATGCAGCACATCGACAACGGCCCTGGAGCCTGCCGACCGTCGATTCTTCGCGCTTCCGATGCGTCACCGACGGCTGGCGCACCGCGAGCCAGGCAATCATGCCAGCGATCTCATCTGCGAGTGCGAGTTCGTCCAGCAGGGAGATATCCATAGAGCGCTGGCTGCAGATCCGCCCCAAACCTTGGATGACCTTCGCCGCGACCTGCGCATTGGAATGGGCCCCTGCCAGGCCGGCTTCTGCGCGTTTCGAACAGCGGATATCATGGCACCGGTGCTCTCGCAACCCGCCCAGGAACTGGCGGCCTTTCTTCACGAGCGGTGGAAAGGTCTCCGCCCTGTTGCCTGGGGCAAGACGCTGCAGCAGATGGAGTTCATCCGCCGGCTGTATGCCGAATTGCTCGGCTTCTCGCAGCCGCCAAGCGGGTCTAGATGATCGACCTGATCATCGTCGGCGCTGGACTTACGGGACTTTTTGCGGCCAACTTGGCCGCCGAGCTCGGTGCGTCTGTGTGCCTCGTCGCCCGGGGCCGTGGCGGCCTGAGCCTTTCCCATGGATGTATAGCCGTGCTCGATCGCGCCCAACCGCTTCGCGCCCTCGACCGCCTGCCTGCGACCCACCCCTACAAGCTCGTAGGCAAACAGTCCTTGAAGCAGTCGGCCAAGGCCTTCTCCCGAATGATGCGCGCGGAGGCCCTGCCTTATCGCGGGCGCCTGAGCCACTCACTGCCACTTCTCCAGGCATCGGGCCAATCCACATGGGTCAACCTGGCACCGCCTTCGCTTGGTCAGGCGCATGGCCCATTGGTCGGGATCGCGTCTATCGAAGGTTTTCGCGACTTCGCGCCCCAAATGCTTGCACAGGCCCTGCGCGCGAAAGAAGGCTACCATGTGCGCGTGATCCAGCTGCCTCTCCCCCATCCATTCCGCGAGCTCTATGCGTCGGATTTGGCGGCGAGATTTGATGTCCCTCAGTGGTGCAGTGAGACCTTGCGGCTCTGGAAGCCTTTGGTTCGAGGACTTGACACATTGATCCTGCCTGCAATCCTCGGCCTACGCAGACATATGGACGTGTTCCATCTCATTCAAGAGCACTTTGGCTGCGCCGTACTTGAAATACCCACACTCCCGCCGTCCCTACCAGGGCTGCGGCTCGAGCGAGCCCTCCGTTTGCGCGCGAAGAGACTCGGTGTCCGGTTCATCGAAGGCTCGGCCGCCATCGGCCGAGCGGAAGGCCGTTCCGGCAAGGCCCGGGTGGCAGGCGTTCAGCTTCAATCCGCTGGAGGCCCACGCTTGCTTTCGTCCCAGGCGATCTTGCTTGCGACCGGGGGCACAATGCATGGTGGACTCGCAGCCCTGCATGCCGGCCGAATGCGCGAATCCGTCTTTGGATATCCTATCGAGGTCCAGCCCGAGCGCTCCTCATGGACAGCGGCCTCTCCCTTCTCGCCGCAGCCTTATGCGATGGCCGGGCTATGTGTCAACACTTGCATGCATCCGCTGGACCCTGCAGGCGAACCGCTCTTCCACAATTTGTATGCCGCTGGCGGCGTGATCGCTGGCAGCGATAGGGTCTATCAGGGTTCCCGTCAGGGCATTGATTTGGCCACGGCCTACCGGGCGATGCAATCCATCATGGAGGACAGCCACCATTAGCCCAGAAACTCAGCCTCCACTTATTCTCCAGAACGCTCGCATCTATTCCCTGGCACCTCAAGCGGCGGTCTATGGTGCCATGCTTATCTGCGACGGCCACGTGGCAGAGCTATCGGTGACTGAACCGCCGCAGTCATGGCTTGAGAGCACGGCCAATCGCGTCGATTTGGAGGGCCGGACGGTCTTGCCAGGTCTGTGGGATGCCCACATCCATCTTGGGCAGTACGCCCAAAGCCTGCACCAATTGGATCTTGAATTGCCATCTCTACAGGACTGCCTGGAGCGGGTGCGCGCCGCGGCGGAACGCGCCTCCCCCGGCCAGTGGATCCTTGGGCATGGGTGGAACCAGAATTCATGGGAGCGCTACGGCACAGCATTTGATTTGGATCGTGTCGCCCCCCAAAATCCCGTCTACCTCACGGCCAAATCACTCCATGCCGCCTGGGTTAACAGCCGCGCCCTTGAAGCCGCGGGCATTGTCGCAGATTCCCCCGATCCCCCGGATGGCTATTTGGGCCGCCGCGAGGATGGAACCCCCAATGGCCTTCTCTTCGAAGGCGCCATGAGGCTGGTTTCCTCCAGAATCGACCCGCCCTCACCACAAACCCTGGCAGGCTGGATCCTCACGGCTCTGAATGAGCTTCTGGCCGTCGGCATCACCGGCATCCACGACTTTGACGATCCTCGCTGCTTCCAAGCCCTGCAGATCCTTCGAGAACAAGGCAACCTCCCACTCCGGGTTTTGAAGCATTTGCAGCGAGATGATATTCAGAAAGCCTTCGCCTTGGGATTGCGCACCGGATTCGGAGACGACTTCCTCCGCCTGGGTAATATCAAGCTTTTCGCCGATGGCGCCCTAGGACCCCGCACAGCCGCCATGCTGCATCCCTATTCCACTGATCCAGACAATTCCGGAAACCTGCTCCTCGGCAGGGATGAAATAGTGCACCTCGGGATCCATGCGGCGGAGCAGGGCCTAGCTCTAGCCGTGCACGCAATCGGCGATCGGGCCAATCGGGAGGTCCTGGATGCCTTCGAGGCCCTTCGTGCCTGGGAGGCAGAAAACGCAATTCGCCCCCTCCCCCATCGGGTTGAGCACCTTCAGATACTTCACCCGGATGACATCCAAAGGGTTGGCGAACTCCGCCTCGTGGCCTCCATGCAGCCTATCCACGCCATCTCGGACATGACCATGGCCGAAGAGCACTGGGGACCGCGTGTGCGCTGGGCCTACGCCTGGCAATCGATCCTCCAAGGTGGCGCGATGCTCATCTTTGGCTCGGATGCACCCGTCGAACCCCCGAACCCCTTCCTTGGCCTCTACGCGGCCATCACTCGCCACCGTCTTGACGGCTCACCTCCGGAGGGCTGGATTCCGGCGGAACGGCTCGATCTCTGGGAGGCGCTGGCATGCTACACATGGCGGCCTGCGAAGGCCGCATATACTGCCCGGCCAGCAGGCAGCCTCGCTCCCGGCTCTTATGCCGATTTGATCGTGCTCGATGAGGATCTATTCGAAATCGAACCCCGGGATCTCGCCAACCTACGACCTACGGGGGTCATGACAAACGGCGAGTGGCGCGTGCGTGCTTTCTAACGGCCCGCCTTGGGACCGAGACGGCGCGCATCGCCCTCCCGCACAGTGATCCCAATTTGGTCAAGATGCTCCATGAGCGCCAGCGCGTACTTTCGCGTCGTCGCAAACTGATCTCGGACTTGCGCAACCGTAAGGCTGCCCTCCTCACCTATTCTTTCTATTATTGCAGCCACCATTTCCTCATACACATCTCGCGCAAAGAGCACATCCTCACTAACCGCGATCAGCTCCCCTGTATCTATCAAATAGGCCAGTACTTCTTCTCCCACCATCGCTTCGCTCTCCTTGCGCGAGGGCGGCGAGTAGGCCTGGGAGCGAAAATCGCCCAACAGTCTACGAACTCGGTTTTCCTCATCCTTGGACAGCGCGCGTGTGTGTTCCTTCAAGGCCGCATTCTTTCCCTGCCGCAATATCACCCCCTCGGCCTCAAGACTTGTAATGGCGGCCTCAGCGACGCGGCCAGGCAGGCGAGTGCGGCTTCGCAGTTCCTCCAACGGGATGCCGCCCCGCAACGGGAATCGACCGTGGAAATCTTTTATAATCCCGATCACTGCCTCTCGGACACGATTCCATGTCGCCACATCCGCTAGGTAGACCTCCGAAGTACCGATCTCGACGATTCTTCCAGCATCGATGAGTGAGCCGATCGTCCACTCGGCCGTCTCAGCCGGAATGCCTGCCTCCCTCGCTGCATCTTTGCGAGGTATCAGCCCCTTTTGGCCCAAGATTGCCAGGAGGGTCTCCTCCGGCCGGTCTGCCAGAAGCGCTTCCAAACGCCGAATGATATCGACATCCCGACGGCGATGCCGTCTGAGGGGGTGCGGGTCGGCGACTATTCCGCCGCCAATCGTTGCGGGCGGAGATGGTCGGCGAAGAATGAAACGGTCGCCCCGATGCGCCACGAGTGGCTCATTCAACACGATCTGGATCCAGCCCTGTTCGCCTGGACGAAGGCGGTCCACGCCCAGTAGTCGGACGCGGCCTGTCCGCTGCGCAGCGCCAAGAAAGATCTTAACCTCCCGGTTATGCTCGAGCCCTTGCTCGGCGTCGCTCAGCAAGCGCAGCCGCGAATCTAGCATATTTGTCGCTTGATAGCTTTCGGGCGCGGCCAGAACATCGCCCCGCCGGATGTCAGCGGTCCGTACGCCGCTTAGATTTACTGCCACTCTGCTGCCAGGAACAGCGATGCGAACATCCTTCCGGTGAGTCTGAAGCCCCCGGATGCGCGCCTTGCGCCGCGCAGGGAGGATTTCGACCTCGTCTCCAACGCGAAATTCCCCGTCCATGAGGGTTCCCGTTACAACAGTCCCAAACCCGGATATGGTGAATGAACGATCCACCGGCAGCCGCGGCCTTCCATAGGATTGCCTCTTCCCCGCGCGGCCCAAGATGCGTTCGAGCTCGAGAATGAGTTCCTGCAGCCCTTCCCCTGTCTTGGCTGAAACTGGCACGAGAGGCGCCTCCGCCAGACTCGTCGCCGAGAGCACGGCTCGAACATCTTCAGCCACGAGTTCAAGCCACTCCCTTTCCACCAGGTCGATCTTGGCCAAGGCGACCACACCCTCACGGACTCCGAGCAAATCCAGAATCGCAAGGTGCTCGCGTGTTTGCGGCATGACACCCTCGTCAGCCGCCACCACAAGAAGCACGGCATCGATTCCGCCCACTCCAGCAAGCATGTTCTCGATAAAGTCCCGGTGTCCCGGCACATCTACGATGCCCACGGCCTCCCCGCCTGGCAGGGTCATCCAGGCAAAGCCCAAATCGATTGTCATCTGCCGTTCTTGCTCCTCGCGCAGGCGATCAGGATTCATGCCTGTCAAGGCCTGCACGAGCGTGGACTTCCCGTGATCTACGTGGCCTGCAGTGCCCAAGACATGCATGCGAATCCCTCGGGCTTCTCAGCCCTCTTGTTCCTGATCAAGCGCCCAACCGCGCAGGAGCGCCAGCATTTCATTCGTTCTCCGTTCCTGCTGCTCAGCTTGGGTTTCCAACGCCTGCTCTACACTCGCCAGGCGGGCAACCAAATCTGCGAGGGTCTCATCCATCCTATCGTGCCGGCGCTCATGCTCCCGCCATTGCTCCTCATTACCGATCTGGAAAGTGTTCCAGCGCTTGACTTCTTCGGCCTGAAAGCTGGTCCACTCTTTTCGAACTCGTTCCTCCGCAAGGCGTTGCACCTCGCTCACCTCTGTGATGCGCCGCTCCAGCCGTTCCATAAGCGCTTCCAGCTCACCCTGGACCCTTTTCACCGCCAAATAGGTTTGCTCATAAGCCCCCAAGCGCTCCTCGGTGGACTTAGCGGTCTCTTCGATCCTGGCAAAGAGTTTCTCCCATTCCGTCCAGGTTTTCTCAAACTCAGAGGTCCACATCTTTTGATCTTCCAGCCAGGTCTCTAGAAGGCGGGCGCGTTCCTCTTCACCCGCCCGCATCTCCGCGAGGTGGATACTCTGTCGTCGCATTTCATCGTCGGCTTGCTCCAATTTGGCGTCCAGAGCTTCGGTCTTCTTGCGCATCGCTCTCAAGAGGGCAAGAGCTTCGTCCGCTTTCTTCTCAGCCCTTCCGCGCGCCTCCTCAAATGCGGCCATCGAACGTTTCTGGGCTTCCACTTCTGAGATCAAAGCTTCTTGCGCGTGGCCGACATCGTTCAGTTCGTGCTGCAACCGCATCTCTTCCTTTTGCCGTGCTTGGATTGCCTGCTCAAGTGGCTCCAATCTGGACAGCTGGTCTTTGATGGCATCAATCGTCTTGCGCAGCGCTTGCTGATCTTTCTTTCGCATGCTCTCTATTCGGTCTTCCTTTGCGCTGCGCCGCCTTTCAGCCTCCTCCAGCTGCCGAGAAACTTCTTTTCGATGTTTGGCCAGCGAATCATCTACCTGCTGAATCCGCGCAGCCAACGTCCCAAGCCTTGTCACCTCATCGGAGAGCGCCTGGACCTGGTGCGTATGCACCTCCAGCCTCTCCGTAATGGCTAGCAGCCGCTCTTCCAATCGGGCTCGGGCCTCTGCCTCCTCCCGCCGTTGTTCATCCAGCCACTCAATGCGCTTTTCAAGCTCGTCGCTCTCACTCATCTCGCCCTCGCTCCGCCTTGCCGCGGAAACCCGCGGCATATTAGGGCACCAGATTTCTCAGTCCATTGGCCATCTCAACAACCCAAGGATAAACGAGTTGCGGGAAGAGCCCCAGCAGCAGTAATAAGATGATGCCTCCTCCCATGAAGAGTTGCTCCAGCCGTGTCGACCTCATCGGCGCATTCCGCTCTGCGGGGAGCGCAAAGAGGCGCTGCGCCCAGGAGGTGGCCGTGCCTACAAGCAAGGCCATCGAGGCCAGAATGATCCAACCCGTCCACGGCGCAGAGCCATGTAGCCCGGATAGCAGTGACCATCGGCCAGGAAATCCCGCCGACAGGGGAAAGCCCGCCAGGCTCAGCAATCCTGCAATGAACGCCGCTGCCTGCAGGGGCATCGTATTGCCAGCTCCTCGCATGTTGCCCCAAGGCCTACGCAAGCCTAATGTTCCCAGCGCCAGCCCCAGAAGCCCAAGCCCCACCATTCGGGCTGCTAACATGCCCAGCGCTAGCCTGTATCCATCTGGCTCCCCTATACTGACAGCAAGTAGGGTCACGCCCGCGTCCGAAATGATTGCATATGCCCCAACCTGCCGGATATCTTCTGCGGCCATGGCCATCAAAGCGCCAGCGGTGGCCGCGACGGCACCCGCCCACGCGAGCGCCTGATACGCCAGCGTTGCCGTCCGCAGCCAGGGGAACCCATCGAGAAAACGCAACACAAAGAACAGCCCCGCGCTCTGCAGGATGAATATCACACAAGCCAGTGAATGTGGATTCGCGCGTTTGGCCGCAGCGGCGATCCAGAGGTGGAATGGAGGCACGGCCATCAAAATAGCAAATCCGAGAATAAGCAACGTTGTAGCCACATTGGCCAGTTCCGGCGTCGACGCCGTAACCCCCACCCGGTCCAGCAACCAGCCGGTTGCAAGCATCCCCATCGTGGCGAATGTATATAGCGATAGCAGCCGCATCGCACCGGCGCTGGATGGATAGCCGCGGGAGACAAGCATCATGCCAGAGCCGAGTGCGGCCAGCTCGATGAAAATGGCTGCATACACAAAGGGAGTGACCATCAACGAGGCCGCCAAGGCGCCAGTAAGCATTACGGCCAGGGCTGGTGCTGCGCGCGTCGTCCCGGCCAAGAAAGATGGTGCGGTCAGGAACGCGGCCGCGAGATAGAGGAAGGCGATCATCGGCCGGGTGGCTTCATCAAGCACGAAACCCCGCCCCAGCAGCGACCATCTCGCCGGGAGCTTCAGCGCCAGGCCAACCGCGGAGAACGGTGTATCTATGGGCGCAAGCAGCGCCCAAACTGCAAGAGCCAGCAAGCCTGCTGCAGCCAATGCGGCCGCCCGCGGCGGTCTGCGCCAATTCCAGGCTGCCAGTGCTGCCACCACAAGCGTTGCAAGGAACAAGAACGCCGGGGCGCTCATCTAGGATGCCGCCTCTCCGCTGGGTTCCTGCGCCTCCATCGATTCGAGGTAGACCAGGGCGAGCGCGATACCCAAATGCACCATCGCCATGAGGGCGACGATTGCAAGCGAGGGTTCAAGCACGCTGTAGGCAAGGTCAAAACCAATAAGCATGATCAGCAGGCCCAAGCCATGCCTGAACGTATCCTGAAACAGCCCTAACCCAAGCAAGCCGAATACGAGCAGGTAGATGGAGGACTGTCGGAGCGTCGGTGGAATTTCTGCAAAGAACGCAGCCTGGGTCTGGCCCAGTCCAAGCCCGGCGCTGCCTACGAGCAAGCATGCTACGAGCCGAAACGCCCGGCCTTGAGGGATACTCCCACGCTGCTCGCCACGATATGCACCCCGAGCCCCTCCGATGCGAGCGAGGATCAG
The DNA here is from genome assembly GCA_964492745.1 of uncultured Anaerolineaceae bacterium. GTDB lineage: Bacteria > Chloroflexota > Anaerolineae > Anaerolineales > E44-bin32 > E44-bin32. Next base: position 44,276 of record CAZBLT010000001.1, on the reverse strand, counting down.
GATACCGCATACCAGGATGCCAACCAGGACTTTCGCGAGGCCTGCCGGCAGCGCTAGATGGCTCAGCGCGAGCGCACCCATCAGCCCATATGCTCCGCCAAGGGTGAGAATCAACGCCCCGCGCCGCTCCAACAGCACCATCCCTCCCGAGAGAAAGGCCGCTGCTGCCGGCGTGATTTTCCCCAGCAATACCCACGGCTCCATGTCTGCCTATCCTGGCGCCATCAAGACCAGCAAAACAATGACAAATAGCCAGAGCATCGCGCTCTCGCCTTCGAATAGTTGAGCGATAGGGCGCACCAGACGCGAGGTCCCTCTGACAGCAGATACAAACGCCTGCAGTAAGATGCCCGTATCCAGAACATCAATCCATCCGCGCGCCCGTTCCACCATATCGGGCCGCAATCGCCGCAACCCTGCGAAAATGAGCCCTGCGGCAATAAGCTCTACCCCGAAAGCCACGCCTCCCCATGGCGAAATCCCTGTCTTCATCCAAATCCCTACTCCTATGAGGGTCATCAAGGGGAGAACCATTCCAAGGTTGCAAGTCACCCGAGCCAGCGGTTCGGCGGTCGGCCAGCTAGCAGTTGGCTGAAATAGCAGGTGTAAGCATCCCAAGGCGATCATCGCCATGCTGATCAAAGCCACTACCGGAAGTAGCATGGACGTCCCTTTTAGCAGGGATTCGCCTAATCCCCCCATCAAAATGGCAGCCGGGGTCATTGGAGGACCTGCCGTCAAGATTCCCATTAAGATAGGGAGAGCCCGGTGAGCTGGTGAAACGCTCTCGAAAAGCGAGAGCGCCCCTCCCACAAGAAGAACGAGGAGCCCTACTGCCACAACATATCGGCCTGCCTCGCCGCTCGATCTGGCCCATAGCAAGGATAATCCTGCCAGCGCCAGGATCCAGTAAGGCCTGGCCTCGATGGCATCCCTCTGCAAGAGCCAACGCACGCTTCCCAGAAGGGCGGCAAGGATCCCCACTCCTCGGACCCAAGGTACAACCGGCGACGGAAGACCGATCTCTAGGATTCTTGCAAGCAGAACCAGCGCTATCGCAGGAGGGTATAGCCGGATCAGCGTTCCCAATCCCTTGCGCAGTTTCTCAACCGGCGCTATCTTGAGATGCAATGGCACCAATCCAAGACGGATGAAAACGCTGAGGATCAAGAGGGCGGCCGCAAGCGGCTGCGACATCGCCTCGGTGATAGACGGGTCACGTACGCCTTCCGCCACGATTGCCGCCGCTAAAAGCAAGAGCACGCCAGCCGCATCCGCGAGCGCACGGGAAAGCACCTGCGCCCTCTCCTTCTCCTGGTCCGCCATGCTCAAAAGAAACAGCAACGTGAGCAGGTCTAATGACGCCCAGGCGAGCGCCAAAGTCATCATATTCCCGGCCGTCATGGCCAACATCGCAAACGCCGTGTAGAGGAACCAAAAGGCGCGCACTCCTGCAGGCGCTTCCGCAGTTCGCGCGGCCGCGGTGAATACCATGCTCATCAGCAAGGTGCCGGCGGCGTAGACGAAGGGCCAGGCTGTGCTGTCCAACACGAGAGCAACCGAGGAGGGGAACAATTCCTGGGGCTGCCAAACGGATATCTCAAGCTTCATGGGCAATGGGAAGCTCAACAGCAGGATCGCCAGCCACAGACCCGCCGCCATCGCCATGGAGAGGATCCACTGTGTGCGCGCGGACCGCCGGCGCAATAGCCCAACAAGCAAAGCCGCAACGGCCATGCCGATGATAGGTAATCCGGCCATACGCAGCGACAACCCTCCCCTCAAAACCGCGCATAGCATACCACGGTCCGGCACGCATAGGATCAGCGCGCCCTGCCGATCCCAGCGAGAGGGGATGGCAGCCGGGCATGCCATGCTATACTTGCAGCGCCGCCAATCCATGCATTTCACAGCTTGGCAAATCCAGCGCATGGTCTGGCTCGCCTTGAAGGCTCAGCCTTGCCTCCAATCCCTGGCTGGATCCCTCGCGGCAGGCGGCCCATAGTCAAAGCATCGTATTAGAGGCGATCATGTCCGATTCGACGAACTCCTACCCATTGGAAATCGACGGCCAGAGCCTGACACTCGAGGACGTCGCCCAGGTGGCGCGCGCCGACCGAACCGTTGCTCTCGATTCCAGGGCACGCAAGCTCATGGCCGATTCCCGCCGGCACCTGCATGGGCGTATTCAAGACGGCGCCCGCATCTATGGTGTTACAACGGGCTTCGGCGTGTTTGCGGAGACCGAGGTTCGCGGTGAACTCGCCCTTCAGATTGCCAACAACCTGCTCCTGAGCCATGCCGCCGCGCTGGGGAAGCCGCTTCCTCGAGACATCGTCCGAGCCGCCATTCTGATCCGCGCTAATAGCCTGGCCAAGGGTCATTCTGGAGTACGGCCCGAGCTGGCCGAGACCCTGCTGGCGATGCTCAATCATGACCTGGTGCCCTGGATCCCCTCCCAGGGGTCGCTGGGTTCCTCCGGCGATCTGGCCCAACTTGCCCACCTGGCGCTCTCTCTAGCCGAGCTAGGCCCGCGCGGCCAGGATCTTAGCGTGGCGAAGATTTGGTATCAAGGCCAGCTTATGCCGGCTTCCGAGGCCATGCGAGCTGCAGGGATCGAGCCCTTGATTCTTGAGCCCAAAGAGGGATTGGCATTGATCAATGGCGCCACTTTCACCGCTGCCATGCTTTCGCTGGCCTGCACTGAAGCTCGCGAAGTGTTGCTCAGCAGCGAGGCCGCCGCTGCCCTCTCCCTCGAGGCCCTGCGAGCGGTCTCCGCCGCCTTCGATCCGCGCATCCACGCAGCCAGGCCTCACGCCGGCCAAATCGCTGTCGCCGCGCGGATCCGCCAATGGCTGGAGGGCAGTCAATGGCTTGATTCCACCTCCCGCCTTCAGGACGCCTACAGCCTGCGATGCATTCCTCAGGTCGTGGGGCCAGCATGGGATGCACTCGATTTCGCCAGTCATGTCGCCTTCACCGAAATCAATGCCGCCACCGATAACCCTCTAGTCTTCGGCAACGATATCCTTTCGGGGGGCAACTTCCATGGAGAACCACTCGGCCAGGCGGCTGATTTTCTCAAGATCGCCCTCTCCGAGGTAGCAGCAATCGCCGAGCGGCGCATCTTTCGCTTGCTCTCGGGACACACCAATGACGGGCTGCCGCCTATGCTCGTCTCCGATCCGCAGTTGGCAGGCGTGCGCTCCGGCCTTATGCTGCTCCAATATACAGCCGCATCCCTTGTTCTCGAGAATCAGACACTTGCAGGGCCCGATAGCGTTCGCTCATTACCCACCTCTGCAGGCCAAGAGGACCACAACGCTAACGCCACCACGGCCGCGAGGCACCTCCATCGAATCCTCGATAACTTCTCCCGCGTCGTCGCCATCGAACTAATTTGCGCCGCGCAGGCCTTGGACCTGCGCATGCCCTCAATGAGAGGCAAAGAGTTAAGCAAAGGCACACGCGCCGCTTTAGAACTGGTGCGTTCACAGGTTCCTTTCGCAGCGGAGGAGATGCCTTTCTCGGAGTACATCGAGGAACTGGCCATTAAGCTACGATCGGGCCAGTGGTTCCAAACCTTGCGCGAGCGTCTCGGCTAATGGCGCGCCCATGCTATAATCGCCCCGACGCGGGCGAGATCTGGCCACCCCATCGCCTTCCGGGCATCGGCAACCCATGCCGCCCCCTATTGGGGGCCCACCCAGACTTGCCCGGGCAAAGCCTTATCCCAGTCATGCGCGGAGTAATTCAGGAATGCCAAAGATCCAGCCTGTAAGGGGAACACGTGATTTCTATCCGGAGGACATGGCCTTCCGGCAATGGCTCTATGCCAGGATTAGGGAAGCCTCCGAGCGCTTCGGCTATCAGGAATATGACGGCCCATACCTCGAACGCCTGGAGCTATACGCCGCCAAATCGGGTGAGGAGCTGGTTAAGGAACAGTCCTACGTCTTTCCCGATCGCAGTGGCACGATGATAGCCCTACGCCCTGAGTTGACACCATCCCTGGCTCGCATGGTGGCCCAGCGTGGCAATGCCCTCTTGCTGCCTCTGCGCTGGTGGTCCTTTGGGCCCTTTTGGCGCTATGAGCGCACGCAGAAGGGGCGTTCGCGCGAGTTCTTCCAGTGGAACATCGATCTAATCGGCGTCGACAACCCGTCTGCTGACGCGGAAGTCCCAGCCGTCGCCGCGACCCTGTTCCAATCGGTGGGCCTCACGCCCGACCTCATCCGAATCAAGGTCAACAACCGCCGTCTAGCCGAGCGCAAGCTGGCCGAGATCGGCATCGGGGAGAGTCTGCGCTCCAGCGTATTTCATCTCATCGACCGCATGGACAAGCTTGATGAAGATGCCTGGCAGGCCTACGCGCTCGAGATTGGGCTCGATGAAAACCAACGAGACCGGCTTATGATCCTTCTGGAAGACCGCCAGGCCTGGCAGGCTTCGGATGAGTTGGTGGCCTTTTTCGAGGCCGCCGAGGCCTTCGGCGTGGGCGATTATTTCGAGTACGATCCCACCATCATCCGGGGATTGGATTATTACACCGGGACCGTCTATGAGGCCCGCGATGTGCGCGGCCTCCATCGCGCCATCCTTGGCGGGGGCCGCTATGACGACCTGGTTGCAGCGATGGGGGGCGGGAAGATTCCCGCGACCGGCTTCGCGATGGGAGACGTTGTCTTCCGCCTGCTGCTCGGGGATTATGAACTCTTGCCGCGCCTGCGCCCCAATCCGGCCGACGTCTTCGTCGCCACCTTCGATGAGAACACCAAGGCTGAAGCCATGCGGCTTTCCACCGAGCTTCGCGCGGAGGGGTTTCAGGTTGAGTGGTATCCAGAGCCTGTGCGGCTCTCTCGCCAGTTCAAGTATGCCGATCGTCAAGGCATCCCCTTCGCGGTCATCGCAGGCCCTGACGAGGTTCGCGACGGCCAAGTTTCGCTGAAGGACTTGCGATCAGGTGAGCAAGAGACACTGCCGAGAGAACACCTCAGCCCTCGATTAAGAAAGCTCATCCGGGGCGGGTGAAGATACTCACTTCGCAACTGCCGCCCTTTTCGCCAAACAAGAATGCTGCTATTCTCTTAGAAACGCACTAGCCGCATGGCCGCAACCGCGGTCTTGATTGGATCCTGGGGGACCGGATGAGCCCTCGACCTGCTCAAACGCCTGGCCGCGCTCAAAGATTCGGAAAGACGGCGGGGATTGTCGCAGGCCTAGGCGGCTTGCTCCTCACTTTCCTTGGATTGCTCTTCTCCAGCTTGTATTCGCGGGCAGTCGATTGCGGCGTCGACCATTCAGCCTGTCAGACCCAGTTGGCCCTGCAACCCACCTCCAGGGGTACCCCGGCGCCAGCGGTCTCCGTGCGGCGGGAGACGGTGCAGGTCACCGTGGTCCACACCGTCGTCGCGACCCAAGTAGCATTCGATCCATGGCCCAGCTCCACACCAAGCGCGCCTTCGCCATACAATCCCACAGGCCCCTGCGATGAGGCTTTCTCCAACGCCCCCTGCACTTATGTCCTCCGAGAGGGTGACCGCTGGGAGCAGCTCGCGCAGGATTCGCCCTATGGGGACAACTGCCGCTATCCAGAGATTCTGGATGTCAACCGCCGACAGGATGGCACCTATCCGCGGCTCTCGGGTTACGATCTGGATCTTGGACGCCCGATCACCATCCTCCCGGCCGCCCCCCGCGGCACCTACCGGCCGCGCTATCGCAACCCTTTGGGCGAGTTCATCTTCGTGCCGGCCTGCGATGGCGGCGGGCTGCCCTGCCTCTTCACAGTCACCGAGCATCTGCCACTCTTCACCTATGATCAAATTTCCCAGGAGATTTACCGGGTCAATGCGTTGGGCGATTTCATAGCCCAGGCCAATCTCGCCAGCGACTGCTCCCGCAATCCCCTACCCCTGGAACTCAATACCCAAATCGTCATCCCCAAGCGCCCGCTCGCAACCCCACAATAAGCTTTCAATCCTTGCGCATGCGGCGCAAGGGCGGTAAACTTGCGCTGCCGCGGTGCCTGTAGCTCAACGGCAGAGCGCCTCACTGTGGATGAGGAGGTTGCGGGTTCGAAACCCGTCAGGCACCCTAGCGCGAGCCGCCCGGCCGAAACCAACTTCGCGGGCGGCTGCTCCGTTCCCCGATTACCCCACGCCGGGCATAGGCTTGATTCGCGTACTCCATTAACGCTCATCTAATGTTAGAGGCCTAACAATCTAGGGTTGTGGAAGCAGGCTCATCACTCCAAACCATCAGAGGGAGGTTTCGTCCATGAATACTTTGGCCGCACTCCTTTTACTCGGCTTCTCGGCATTCGGCATCCTGCCGAAGCAAGGCGAGCCACCCCATCTCGAGATCTCAACATCCTATCCCAGCCAGGTCGTTCGCGCCGGGGAAACCGTCAGCCTGACGCTCGATATCGAGAATATTGGCTTGCCGGATCAAATCGTGGACATCGCGGTGACCTCGCTGCCCGATGGCTGGACAGCCAGCTTCCTGGGCGCAGGCCGGCTGGTGCATTCTGCATATGTGGAGCGGGATTCGAGCAGGCCCGTAACGCTAAAAGTTATGGTGCCCGAGGATGTCGCAACGGGCAGCTATCCTATTCTGGTAGCAGCTCGCGGTCAGGATTCGCAAGATCAGCTCGAACTCGAACTCATCGTTGGCGAGTTGCTGCCACCGCAGCTATCACTGGAGGCCGACCTTCCGGTGCTCAAAGGAACACCGGATTCCAACTTCAGCTACCGTGTCAAGATCACTAATGACTCGGAGCAAGATCTGCTCGTGAGCTTCGACGTTCAGGCGCCTGAATTCCTTGATATCACGGTCGAAAAGGCCTTCGGCGGTCAAGAGCTCGCCAGCCTGCCGGTAAAGGCCGGCGATACCGAAGACGTCGACATTAACGTGCACCCTTCGGCCCAGGCACCTGCCGGCGAGTATCCGATCTTGGTCAGGGTCCAAAGCGCCGAAGTCAGCGAAACCATCGAGTTAACTGCAATCATCACCGGCAAATCGGATCTCAACCTGACCAGCCCGGACGGCCGCCTCAGCGCGACGGCGACCGCAGGCCGCGAAAGCCCGGTTGAGCTGGTCTTGCGGAATACGGGTTCCGCACCAGCCGTGGACATCGAGATGCGCTCGAGTCCTCCGGCGGGTTGGGATGTCCGCTTCGAACCCGACACCATCGAGGCCCTGCAACCGGGTGAGGAAGCCGCCATCACCGCCTACATTAAGCCCCCCGAAAAGGCCGTTGCCGGTGACTACTCCATCACCTTCCGGGCCATGCCCGAGGAGGGCACCAACGAGGTCGCCGAATTCCGGATCACCCTGCAGACTTCGACCGTATGGGGTGTAGTGGCACTGTTGCTCATCGCCGCCTCCCTGGGCGTTGTGGCGCTCGCGGTCTCTCGCTTCGGACGTCGCTAGAGGGCCTATGGATACGATCATACGCACCGAGAACCTGCGGAAACAATACGGCGAAACTCCCGCCGTCGTGGACCTAAATCTGCGCGTCCAGGAAGGCGAGGTCTTCGGCATCCTCGGCCCCAATGGATCGGGCAAAACCACCACGATCCTGATGCTCCTTGGCCTCACCGAGCCCACCAGCGGCCGTGTGGAGGTCCTGGGCTTTGATCCCGCCAGAGAACCGCTCAAAGTCAAGGCACGCGTTGGCTACCTGCCGGATTCGATGGGCTTCTATGAGGAGCTGACCGCGCGTGAGAACCTCGCCTACATCGGTAAGCTCAATCAAATCCCGCGCGCCGAGCTCGACGGCCGCATCGAGGAAGCCACGGCGCGAATGGGCCTTAGCCCTGAGGTGCTCGACAAGCCAGTAGGAACCTTCTCGCACGGCATGCGCCAGCGCCTAGGCCTCGCGGAATTGCTTCTCAAGAAGCCCGCAGTGATCATCCTCGACGAGCCTACGCTCGGCCTGGACCCTGAAGCGGCGCATGCGTTTCTGGATCTCGTCCGCGGCCTAAAACAGGAGGGCATGACGATTCTGCTTGCCTCCCACCTGCTCCACCAGGTCCAGGCAGTGTGTGATCGCGTGGGTTTGTTCCATGAGGGCCGCATGGTGCTGGAGGGAAGCGTCCGCGATCTCGCCAGCCAGGTGCTGGGCAGGGCCTATCGCGTTCGCATTCATGCCACCGGTGATGCGCTCCAGGACCACTTGAGGAAGATTCCTGGGGTACAGCGCGTCGAGCAGATCAGCGACGCTGAGCTCGCGGTTGAATGCGAGCGTGACTTGCGCTCGGAAATAGCCAAGACCATCGTCGAGGCCAACGGCAACCTTTATAGCATGCAATTGGGCGAGCTCAGTCTCGATGATGTCTATACGCATTACTTCAAGGAGTTGGCCTATGCAGCGTAGTGGATCCCCGTGGCGGGGCATGTGGACCGTCATGGCAAAGGAAACCGCGGATCACCTGACCGGTGCCCGCATGCGCATCCTTGAGATCCTGGCCTTTCTGGCGGCCGCGGGGGCGGTTTATGCCGCCGTCACATCCATCCGCACGACGGTTGCCGAAGACCCCTTCCTTTTCTTGCGCCTGTTCACGACCGACCGTGATCCGCTTCCGGCCTTTGTGGCTTTCCTTGGCTTCATCACGCCCCTGGTAGCCATAGCGCTGGGATTTGACCTCATCAACGGGGAGTTTAACCGCCGGACTATGAGCCGCGTGCTTGCGCAGCCTATCTACCGCGATGGCCTGCTGCTCGGCAAATATCTCTCCGGCCTCGCCACCCTCTCGATCATCCTCACCGCGATCTGGCTACTTGTGGCCGGCCTGGGGCTGCTGTTCCTGGGCGTCCCTCCGAGCGGCGAAGAGGTGGCCCGCGGGCTCGTCTTCCTGCTCGCCACGATCGCCTACGGAGGTGTTTGGCTGGGCGTGGCGCTTGTTTACTCAGTCGTCTTCCGCCAACCTGCCACCGCCGCTTTGGCTGCGATCGCGACCTGGCTCTTCTTCACCGTGTTCTGGGGCATGCTAGCAAGCATGCTGGCCCAATCTCTGCGGCCCCTACGCTTCGGTTTCCTGGAGGAGTTCTTGGCCCAGAGGCGTCTCGAGCTGGCGCTGGCGCGGCTCTCGCCTAACATGCTCTACGCTGAAATCGTGCTTGCCATGCTCAATCCTACCGTGCGCGCCCTGGGCCCGGTTCTTCCAATCCAACTGCACCGCGCAGTGCTCGGGACACCCTTGCCCTTTGGGCAAAGCCTCGCGCTGATATGGCCGCATCTCACCGGCATGATCGCAGCGGTAATCCTGCTCTTTGCCGCGGCCTATGTACTCTTCCAGCGCCAGGAAATTCGCACCTAGAGGTTAGGTCCCCTCAATACGCTCGCGCGGCGCCCGCTCTTTGGGCGCCGCGCTTCGCGTCAACCCTAGGGATTCGCCGACTCCTTCGATAGGTCCACGCCGGTGTCAATTGCCCCGTCCATCAGGTCTGCCAAAACCTCGAGCGCCATCTTCTCGCGTCCCGGTGTCACCACTTGCTCATTCAATACCTCGATGACCACTTGCAGCGGATATGACTGCCCCTCTCCGCCGTCCACCCACGTCTCCAGCGCAGTCCGAATCGCGTTTACCAGATCGAACCTCACAATCGCGAGCACCTCGCCCTCCAGCCAGGCAGGCGGCTCAGCGCTTACGATCCACCCGAACCGCGAAGCACCCAGCTGCTGGGCCTGGGTTCTCAACGTGGCCCCTTCGTTCAGATAGACCGTTTCCACCGCCCGTGATTCGAGAGCTTCCAGCGCGGTTTGCATCTCCCCGGGATCCGCTCCTTGCAGAGTTGCGGCCTGCGGATACTCATAAAAGGGCGGATAGGCCGGCCGGCATAGACCGCAGAAGTACATCACGCCACTTCTAAAGGCCGTCTCAAGCGATTCGGCAGGCATTTCGCCTGGGCCGACAACTGCCCCGATCCTCCAATCCTCCGTGACCAGCGCCGCCAAGAAGCCGGCCATGAAAGCGAGCCGGTCCTCCCTCAAGCCTTCCTCCCCTACCACTGCCAGATTCGACTGAGGCTGCAGTCCCGCGTGGCCCACGGCGATGAAGAAGAGGTCCGGGTGCCCCTCCGCCAGGAGATCGGCATCGGGCACTGGGCCAAGTGTCAAGACCAGATCCGCATCCTCAAGAGAAATCCCCTCCGCGCTGCCCGAGATCATTTCATACGGCCAACTTCGCTCCAATGCCCAATCCTTCGCCGTCCTAGCCGCAAGCGCTCGCCAGCCACTCTCAATCGGCGATGCGCTCCAAATCAGGATGCGCGGGGGAGGCTCAGGTGTGGCCGATGGAATTTTCGTGGCCGCCATGGGCGTATCGGATGGTGTGGGCGCCACGGGTTTGGCGACTGATCCGCAGGCCGCAACGAGCGTCAACCCCGCACAATAGACGAGCAATTTCAGACCCACGATGCCGTCACGCATGCAGCCTCCTCCGCGCCACTGACCAGCGCAGTGGCTATTCTAACTGCCCTTTGAGCCTCTTGACCACAATGGGTTCTTATGGACAATGTGCGTATGACGACTCACCTGATCATTCCCCCAGCGCTGCCGGTCAATCTTGGCCGGGACCATGCCTGAAATGGCCATGAGCCGCCGTGAGGCCCTCAAGGGCCTCGGAGCGACGCTCGGTGGGGCGTTCCTTCCTCGGCTTCGATTCGAGGGTGCAGACGATTTTCCGAACTTCGAGCGGCTAGGACGTGTGGCCACCGGTCGCCTGGATCTGCATGCCCGCCCGGACGCCACCAGCCCATCTGTTGGAACATTGTACGAGGATGCGGTCGTCGCTTGGCTTCGCGAAGTCGTGGGTTATCACCCCTATCGCATCAACCAACGTTGGGTCGAGACGCCAGACGGCTATCTCTGGGCCGGCTCGCTCCAACCTGTCCGTAACCAACCCAAACAGCCACTTATCACCCTGCCCCGATCAGGCCTGGGAGATGGCATGTGGGTGGAGGTCACTATCCCATGGGTGGACCTGATCCTCGAGAATCCTCCCGCACGTTCCCCATGGCTCAAGCAAAACCCGCACCCCCGCCTTTACTACAGTCAGATTCTCTGGGTGGATCGAATACTTACAGATGAGAGAACCGGGCAAACATACTACCGTATCAATGAGCGCTATGGCTACGGCGACATCTTCCGCGCCCGCGCAGAGGCCTTCCGCCCGCTGACCCAAGAGGACTTCGAGCCCATCCATCCCGAGATCGAGGACAAGCGCATCATTGTTGATGTCACCTACCAGACGCTGTCTTGCTTCGAAGGTGGGCGGGAGATCTTCTTCTGCCGGGTGTCCACCGGCGCCAAATTCAACGCCGCCGGCAAACCAGTGGATGAGTGGGCCACACCATTAGGCGCTCACCCCACATGGAGAAAGGTCGTCTCGCTGCATATGAGCGGCGGTACAACCGGAGGCGGATACGATCTGCCGGGCATCGGCTGGACAACGCTCTTCGTCGGAAATGGCGTCGCCATCCACGCCACCTTCTGGCACAATAACTTCGGCGTGCCGATGTCCCATGGTTGCGTAAACGCGCGGCCTCAAGACGCCAAATGGATCTTCCGCTGGACGACCCCAGTCGTCCAACCCGATCCCGGCGATGTCACCGTCTCGATGCCGGGCGGCACGCAAGTCATCGTCGTCGAGAGCTGATTCCCTCTTATTCGCGCAGATCCGAAGAAAGACGCTAGAATGGGATTGATGACACCCATCGCTACGGAGGCCATCGCCTCCCCCAATATCGCCCTTATTAAATATTGGGGCAATCGAGATCATGAACTCCGGTTGCCGGCCAACGATTCACTCTCCATGACCCTCGGCGGCCTCGAGACTCGCGTGCGCCTTGCTCTAGACGGAGCATTGCATTCTGACCGCCTGGTGATGGATTCCCAACCGATAACAGGCGAGCCACTGGAGCGCGTATCGCGTTTCCTGCAAATCGTCCGTGACCTCTCGGGCCGCAAGGAATTCGCCTCCATTGAGACGTGGTCGAATTACCCGCATGGTGTAGGCATTGCCTCTTCAGCCGCGGCCTTCGCCGCGCTGGCGGTGGCGGCCGATGCCGCCTATGGCCTGGGCCTCGACCGCAAGGGCCTATCGCGTCTGGCGCGCCGGGGTTCGGGATCCGCCGCCCGATCGGTCTTCGGCGGGTTTGTCCGCCTGCGCTCCGGCCAAGAGGACGCCGCCGCGTTTGCCGAACCGATTCTTGGCGCAGACCACTGGGGGCTGGTGGATCTCATCGCCATCGTCAGCACTTCGCCCAAAGAGGTCGGCTCCTCTAAGGGCCACCGCTTGGCCGAGACCAGCCCACTTCAGAAAGCGCGTGTTGAGGATGCGCCCAGACGCTTTGATCTGTGCATGCATGCGCTGCTTGCACGGGACTTTCAGCGCCTGGCCACCATAGTGCAACAGGACTCGGATCTGATGCACGCCGTGATGATGACGTCCACGCCGCCGCTCCACTATTGGGAGCCAGCCACTCTTGCAATCATGAAGACCGTCCTAGCCTGGCAGGCGCAGGGGCTGCAGGTCGCCTACACCGTGGACGCCGGCCCAAACGTCCATTGCCTATGTCCGGCAGCGCACGCCGAAGAGATCCAGGCTCGCTTGCAAGCCATCCCCGGCGTGCAGACCATACTTTGCTGCCACCCCGGCCAGGAAGCCCGCCTTCTGATCAGATCAGGGGCCGGGTGATATAATCGCGATCGCAAGATCACATTGCAAATGGGGAATGGTGCCTTGCCGGATTTTCTGCTGTTTCTACTTGTTCTCAGTATTTTGATCCTAGCACACGAGCTAGGACACTTCCTGGCAGCCCGCTGGCGCGGCGTGCGCGTGGAAGAGTTTGGAATCGGCTACCCGCCGCGTATTGCCACTCTTTTCGAGATTGGCGGTACGATCTTTACTCTCAATCTCATCCCCCTCGGAGGCTTCGTGCGGCCTGCGGGCGAGGACGATCCAGAAGTCGCTGGCGGGCTCGCAGCCTCGAGCAAGACCACACGCGCCTTGGTGCTCTCCGCGGGCCCACTCGCCAACGTCTTGCTCGCGTTCCTGACTTTCTTCCTTGCATTCAAATTTGCTGCGCCTGACCTTCAGCGCGTGATGATCGCCGAAGTGGCGCCAGGCACCCCCGCGGCGGCAGCGGGCGTCCGCCCGGGCGACCTTGTGCGCTATGTGGATGACGTGCCAGTAGATAGCTTCACGGCCATGCAAACGGCGATTCGCGCCCGGCTGGGCCAGCCCATCCGGCTCGGCGTTCGGCGCGGCAATCATGATCTAGAACTCCGACTCACACCCAGAGTGGATTACCCCGAGGGCCAGGGGCCCATCGGCGTCATCCTAACGTATCCAACCGCAAGGACGAGCTGGGTAGAGGCCTCCCGGCTCAGCGCCCAATCCATGGGCAATCAGGTGATTGCGATCCTGCGCCTGCCGGGACGGCTGCTCGCCGGCGACGCCACACCACAAGAGACTCGCGTGACCGGCCTTAAAGGCATCCACGACATGCTTGCCTGGGCCAATGACATCGACCAGGCCTCCCAGCGACCTTTCGTGACCCTGAATCTCATCGGCGTAATCAGCCTCGGCCTAGCGATGGCCAATCTGCTCCCCATTCCGGCGCTCGATGGCGGCCGCCTGATGTTCGTATTTCTTGAGGCCGTCTTCCGCAAGCGGGTCTCACCGCGCATCGAGAGCTTCGCCCATGCTATCGGTTTCGCTTTGATCCTGATCCTCATGATTTACATCAACCTTCAGGACTTCGTGAACCCCATCCAACTACCGTAGAGCCGTCATGAGCCGATCGTTCGAAGAGATCCTGGCACTTCTAGCCGTCGAGAACGTCTCCATCCCATCGGATCGGCTGACCTCCCTCTCGGATTTGGACCGGAAGGGGCTCGAACGCTTCGTGGAAGTTTGGCAGCGCCTGAGCGTCGATAGGCGGCGCTTGCTCATCGAGCGCCTTGGGGATCAGGCCGACCGCCACATCGAACTCACCTTCGAGATCATCAACCGTCACGCTATCACGGATCCCGACGAAGAGGTCCGCCGGCTTGCCATCCGGAACCTTTGGGAGTGTGAAGATCCTAAGCTTGTCCCTCCGCTGCTGAACACTCTACGGAGTGACCCCTCGCTGCGAGTTCGAGCCGAGGCTGCCATTGCCCTGGGCCGATTCCTCTTGCTGGGCGAATTGGAAAAGATTCCCCCCCAGCTGCTGGCGGAAATCGAAGAACTCTTCATCGAGGTCATCGCGCAGGACCCCGACTCCAGTCTCTTTTGCCCCTGCGTAGAGGCACTGGGCTACTCCTCCCGCCAGGAGGTGATCGAAATCATCGAGCGAGCCTATGCTTCCAGCGATGACTCCCGCAAGCGCTCAGCGCTGTTGGCCATGGGCCGCTCCTACAATCGCCGCTGGGTAGACACGATCTTGCGTGAGATGCAGAGCCCATCCCCCATTCTCCGGAGCGAGGCTGCCAGGGCCGCGGGCGAACTCGAGATGCGCGAGGCTGTTCCAACCCTGCTCGAGTTGCTGGACGATGTCCATGAGCTTGTACGCCGCGCCGCAGTGTGGTCATTGGGCCAAATCGGTGGGAACCAGGCCGAGCGAGCACTCAGCCGGCTCAATGCCCGCGGCGAGGATCCCCAGATGGCGCAGGACCTCGAAGATGCCCTGGATCATATCTCGTTCCTGAAGGGAACGCCCGATTTCCTGCTTTTTGACTTTGATGAACTCGACGAGGACCTCACGGATTGATCCATCTCCTCCAGCTTTTCGCCGGAAATATCCTTCCCATCGTGATCGTTGCTGGCGCCGGCTACCTCCTCCAGCGGCTGCTGAAGCTTGACCCAAAACCGATCTCCAATTTGACCTTCTATGGGCTCACGCCCGCTCTGCTGTTCAGCCTGCTGGTGGCCGTCGAATTGCCGAGGGCTGAAATGCTTCGCATGATGCTATTTGCCTCGCTCATGATGACAAGCATGCTCGCCATTTCAGCATTGGCAGGCAAATTCCTGCGCCTGGAGCCAAGAATGGCCGCCGCACTCATCCTCGTCAGTACATTCATGAACGCCGGCAATTACGGCCTGCCGCTCAATCATTTTGCCTTTGGTCAGCAGGGATTGCTCTGGGCGAGCCTGTTCTTCGTCACCACCAGCCTTTGGACGAATTCACTTGGCGTCTTCATCGCCCAGGCCGGTCGATCGCCGCCAAAGCAGGCATTGCTTGGAATGGTGCGCATCCCGTCCGTGCATGCCATATGGCTGGCCCTGCTCGTCAGGGCCACTGGGCTTCAGCTCCCACTCTTCGTGACCGACTCCATTGCTCTGCTCGCAGATGCGACCATCCCTATGATGCTGATCGTGCTGGGCATGCAAATGGGAAAGGCTGGACTACAACTGCGAGGTGGGCTGCTGGGATTGATTGCCGCGCTCCGCCTGCTCGTCGCCCCGGGGATTGCCTTTGCGCTCGCCAGTCTGATCCCACTCCAGGGTCTGGGGCGCTCGGTTGGGATCATCGAGGCCGCGATGCCCTCGGCCGTGCTCACTGGCATCATCGCCATGGAATTCGATACCGAGCCAGACTTCGTGGCCAGCGCCATCCTGATGACCACGCTGCTTAGCCCTCTCAGCCTCACGCCCCTTCTCGGTATTCTGGGAGCATCGTGAAACGCACCGGCATCTCCTCACTGCTTGTCGCCATCTTGTTGGCCGCGTGGACTCCCATCGCGGCGGCCCATGGCCCTGCGCAGGAAATCCTGCCTTCGGTGCACTACGAGTACGGTGGCGCGCTGCACTTCCAGGCCGTCATCCATTCGCCTTCCCAGGTTCTCCGGGCTGCGCTCTTCCTCCAGCGTGAAACCGGTGAGACTTCTGTCTTCATCGTGGACACGCCTTCCACGCCAAAGATCGTGTTCCAGATTACCATTGAGGCCGCCGAACTCCAGCTCCTGCCATTCTCGCGCCTCGTGTATTGGTGGCAGTTTGATCTAGCCGATGGCAGCAACATCCAATCCATCCCTTCCACCCTGCTGTATGAGGACAATCGCTATGCATGGCAGGTGCACGCCCGAGAAGGCGTCCGCGTTCATTGGACCGGAGCCGACCTCGACCGCGGGCAGGCAATTCTGGATCTCACCAGCCGAAGTCTAGCCGAGCTCCAGCCGATGGGTCTGACTCCCCCGGAATCGCTTGAAGTGTATGTATACCCTTCGCCGCGCGAACTCCAGGCGAGCCTGCGCCTCGGCGGAATTCCCTCCGCGGCGGCTCACACACTCCCCGAACTGGGAGTTGTCCTCGTCTCGGCCGCTTCCAGCAACGATGGTCTGCAGGACCTTGAGCGGCAAATTCCGCACGAGATCACGCACCTGCTCCTCTACCGGCGCATGGGTGCGAGCTACTACAATCTCCCGGCCTGGCTGAACGAAGGCTTTGCAACCTTGCAGGAGAGCTCCCCGGCGGCAGCACTCCGGCTAGCGCTGGAGGAGGCGCTCGCATCCGACGCGGCACTCCCGCTGTCCTCCCTTTGCGCTTCCTTCCCAGTGGAGAGCGAACGCCGCATTCTCGCCTATGCGCAGTCGGCGTCGTTTGTCCAATACCTTCTGGATATCTATGGCTCAGGTGGGGTGGTCCGGCTGCTGGATGCATACCAGGAAGGCGCGAGCTGCGAGGGGGCCATTCAACGCGTCTATCAGCGGCCCTTATCCCAGCTAGAGGCTGAATGGCTGCAGACGCTCTCCGGAAGGGGTGGGCAGAATTCCCTCCTGAGCATTGAACGGCTGGCATGGATCGCTCTTCCGGCGCTCATCTTGATCTCCGCGTCTATTTTGCTCCTGGTCCTCCGCATTAGACGGGCGCAGGCGAAAGGTTAGAGTATGGCACCAAGAGGAAAGACTCTGGTTTTCGATCTTGAGACGCAATACCTGGCCAACGAGGTGGGAGGCTGGTCTAATATTGACCGTATGCGCTTCGCCGCCGGCGTGGTCTACGTGGTCGAGGAAGACGCATACAGGCACTTCTTGGAGCCGGACGTCCCCGAGTTGATCGCCGAACTTCAGTCTTCAGGCCGCATCATCGGGTACAACTTGCTTCGCTTCGATTACAGTGTCCTGCGCCCCTATGGCCTGATCGTGGACCACGCCATGCGCCAGAAGTCAATGGATTTGATGCTTGATCTCTATGAACGTTTGGGTTTCCGCCCCAGCCTGGACAGCCTCGCCGAAGCCACGCTAGGGGAACGCAAATCCGCTGACGGGCTTGCAGCGGTTGCCTGGTATAGGGAGGGGCTGATCGAAAAGGTGCTTGCCTATTGCGAGCAGGATGTCCGCGTCACCTACCAGATCTATGACTTTGGCATGCAGCATGGCTACGTCCAGATTCGGGAGCACAGCGGCCGGCTGCGCAAAGTTTCCGTCCCTTGGGCAGGGATCTAGAAGCTATCCCTCGCGCCCACCCAATCCGTGATGGAGGGCGCTCCGTCCCTGATCCACACGACGGATTCGTGGGCTTGATGGGCGGAGAGGGCGAAGGCAAACGCCGCGCCCACACCGGGCTGCGTCCGCAGAGCGCGGTAATAGCTGAGGTATTGACTCGCCTTCTCGCCTGGCGAAACCTCTGCCGCCACATTCGCAAATTCCGTAATCATCAACAGCTTCTGCGGGAACCGCTGTCGGTATTTCTGGAAGGCCATGCCGCCTTGATGTGAGTGCATGCTGCGGCTATCCGTCCAATAGCAATGCACGCCCAGCCAGTCGGCCTGCTCAGCCGCCTCCTCAGCCTCGGCCAGAAAGAGGTCGGCATCGCCGCGCCAGCCCGAAACGAAGCCGCCAGGCGCCAAGCCGGGGAATCCGAACTTGCCGGCCGGGTATAGCTCCCGCAAGCCCTTCAAAGCTGCCAAGAACCAGCGCGCGAACTCTTCGCCGTTCCTCCAAGAGCGCTGCCAGCCCTCGGTCTGGAGATTCGGGTTGGCAAGGACTTCAAAGAATTGTATCCCCGCCTGACTCAAGCGCCTAACATCATCTGAAACACTGTGCAGGAATTCCTCTGGAGTCACCTGCTCTCCGGAAAAATCCAGGCCTAATCGGGCGGCGAGCAAGATATTAGCCTGCCGAGCGCGCATATGTTGAATGGTCCGGGATGATTCCTTCTGATTTACCTTAATCGCTTCCACTCTCGCCGCGAAGATTGCCTCCAGGTCCTTTTCCGTCAAGGGCCCATCCACCCGCCCATGCACGCCAATCAGGCACTTACCCGGCGCCCAATTGGGCTCCGCAAGCGATTTTCTCAGCCCCGTCTCGGGCCACACGATGTAAGGCGTCGGATCCAGGATATCCTTTGGATAATCTGTTTCGCCCCGCTTGGTGGCGCCATCGCGTTTAAGCGTAAGGTGCAGGTGCGAAGCGGTGGAGGCACCGGTCGAGTCTGCCCACGCGATCAGTTCCCCCGCTTCCACAACCTGGCCCACCTGAACCAAGGACTGGTCCAGGTGGGCGTAGACGCTCTTATACCCATCCTTGTGCCGCACCCGGACATGAATGCCATAGGGATGGGATCGCGGATCGAGATGCACCCGGTAGACTTCACCGGGCGCGCAGCAATAGATATGGGTTCCCTTCCTGGCACGGATGTCCAAGCCCTCATGGCCTGGAAGACCAAAGCGGCCATAAATCTGCGGATTTGCGCCGAATTTCTGCGTGATGACGGGATAGTCGGTGGGCCAAAGCAGGTAGAAAGGCTTCTGTTTCTGTCCGTAACGATCCTCCGCAGCGATGCGGCGCGCCAATTGAACCTCGAGCTCCTTGGGGGTCTGTGCCTCCACAGGGTCGAGCCGGATCCCAGGATGATTCCGGAAGAACCATCGTTCCAGATCACCTTGCTCCGCAAATGCGCCTTGTGCTCGAGGAAAAGTGACCACTTGAGCCGGCGCCATATACCGAGCCGCCGATTCGGGATCCCGCGTTAGATTGACGCCGTATCGCAGCGCGTATTCTCTGCACGCAGCGACCCACTCCCAATAATCTTCCCGGGGCAGCAAGAGGATTTGATATTCCATCGCGTCCCTCGAATGTCAGGCGAACCCCAGACCGCGCGCCTTTAGGGAGACAAAGCGGTTCTTACCAATCACAAGATGATCGAGAACCTCAATGTCCATGGTTTTCCCTGCTTCCACGATGGCGCGTGTGACCGCGACATCCTCCGGGCTGGGCGTGGGATCGCCGCTTGGATGGTTGTGCACCACGATGATAGCGGCGGCGTTCTCCCGGATTGCCTCCCGAAAGAGCTCCCCAACCCGGATGAGCGATGAGTTGAGCGATCCGCGGTAGACCTCCGCGATCCGCATCAGCTCGTTACGTGTGTTGAGAAGCAGCACGCGCAACCGCTCTTCCTCCAATGCGCCCATCTCGTATAGCACCTGGGCTGCTGCGTCTTCGGGGGACTGGATCTTAGGCCTTTCCTCCGGGCGTACGGTCGCAAGCCTGCGCCCGAGCTCGATGGCCGCCTTAAGCTGGGCGGCCTTGGCCGCGCCAATTCCGCGCATCTGGCAGAGCTCGCCGAAGCTCTTGCTGTGTAAGCCCGTCAATCCCCCTGAGTCAAGGAGCAAGTTTCGGGCCAGTTGCACAGCATTCATCCCGCGGAGCCCTGTGCGCAGCAGGATGGCGAGCAATTCGCTATCGCTGAGCGCCTCCGGCCCCAGCATCGCCAGACGCTCGCGGGGGCGTTCGCCCTGTTCGAGGTCTTTAATTCGATAGAGACGATGTTCGCTCTCCCCCATCCCATAGCTCCCCTAGCTTGGCTATCCCCTTTATGTCTGCACTATAGTACAGCCATCAGGCAGAGTCAAAGCGGCCCGAAAGTTGCATCATGTTTCGGGCACGCCATGCTATAATGCGCTCGTTTTCCAAAGAGGTTTCAATGGACATCACCGCACTTGGCAGGCTCTTCACCAATCTCAGCGCATTCTTTGGCGCCTTCCTGGCCGCCCTATGGCTCTCTTTGATCTTCTGGACCCTGCGGGACATCCGCTCTCGCTCGCACGACCGCTTTGTGCATATCCTATCGGTCTTGCTCGTGGGCCTTCTCACCCTGCCAGGTCTCGTGCTGTACGTCATTCTCCGGCCGAGAGAGACTCTGGACGAGGCCTACCAGCGCACGCTGGAGGAAGAGGCCTTGCTCTCCCAGATTGAGCAAAGCCTCGTCTGCCCTGGCTGTGGCGCGGCCGCGGACCCGGATTGGCAGGTCTGCGCCCACTGCCATACGCGCTTGCGCAAGACATGCCATAAGTGCCAGCGCCTGCTCGAGCTTCCCTGGCAGATTTGCCCCTACTGTGGCACCCCTGCCCCGGGCGCACCCGCTCCTGCCGAGCAAGAGCCCTTTGCCCTTCATACTGACTGACTTCCTTCGGCATGCAAGCGACGCGAAACGCCGGCGAAAGCTCGCCGGCGTTTGCCATGCCTCGTTGGTCTCGTCGCTGCTAGGTAGCTTTCGCTTTTGCAGAGATCGCGGCCCAACCTGCGTAAACCCCCTCCTCACCCAATTCTTCCTCAATTCGTAGCAACTGATTGTACTTGGCCACTCTGTCTGAACGCGCTGGTGCGCCGGTCTTGATCTGGCCTGTGTTCAAGCCAACCGCCAAATCCGCGATGGTCGCATCCTCCGTCTCGCCCGAGCGGTGAGAGACCACAGCGTTCCACGAGCCTGCGCGGCAGAGCCTCACCGCCTCAATGGTTTCCGTGAGAGTCCCTATTTGATTGACCTTGACGAGCAATGCATTGCAGGCCCCCATTTCTACCGCCTTCCTTACTCGCTTCGGATTGGTGACCAGCAAATCGTCCCCGACAATTTGCACCCGGCCGCCAATCGTCTGGGTAAGCAATTGCCAGCCCTCCCAGTCATCCTGCGCAAGACCGTCCTCTATTGAGACAATCGGGTATTGATCCACCCAGGCCTTCCAGAAATCGACCATCTCGGGGGCGCTCAGCTCCTTGCCCTCCCGCCGAAGAACATACTTTCCCTTCTCACCATCATAGAATTCCGAGGCTGCCGGATCCAGCGCCAGGGAGACATCCTCGCCAGGCTTGTAGCCGGCTCCCTCGATCGCTTCCAGAATGACCTCCACGGCTTCGGCGTTGGCTTTCAGGGCAGGTGCATAGCCGCCCTCATCGCCTACCAGAGCCGTATAGCCCTTCTTCCGCAAGACTTGCTTCAACGTATGATAAATTTCCACCCCCCAGCGCAGCCCCTCAGCAAACGATGGCGCCCCGAGCGGCATGATCATGAACTCCTGCGCGTCGGTAGATTGCCAGCCGGTATGCGCGCCCCCGTTTAGAATATTCATCATCGGCACCGGCAGAATATGGGCATCCGTGCCGCCCAGGTATCGGTACAGCGGCAGCCCCAGCGCATTCGAGGCGGCTTTTGCCACAGCGAGACTCACCCCGAGGATGGCGTTGGCCCCGAGACGGGACTTGTTTTCGGTGCCGTCCAATTCCAGCATTGCCTGGTCAATGGCCCGTTGCTCCGTGACTTCCCAGCCCGTAAGAAGTTCTGCGATCTCCCCATTTATATGCTCAACGGCCTTCAGGACGCCCTTGCCGCCATAGCGCCCCTGATCGCCGTCGCGCAGCTCCAGCGCCTCATGGACTCCGGTCGACGCGCCGGATGGCACGATGGCCCTCCCCCAGGCTCCCCCGAAGAGAGCCACTTCCACTTCCACGGTTGGGTTCCCGCGCGAGTCGAGCACCTCTCGCGCGTGGATGGCTTCGATCATGTTCTCCATACCCCAAACCTCCTTTGTCGATTCCAACCGTCTCATTATATCGCTCTTAGCGCGATGAAGGAGCCTCTGGAAAGCGAGCGAGCTGAACGCATGGCGTGATAGAATCCCGGCCATGCCCGACCTCAACCGCTATTTTGACCATTCCGCTACCACGCCTGTGGCGCCCGAGGTGCTGCAGGCCATGCAGCCGTTCTATGCGGAGCGCTTCGGCAATCCTTCCTCCTTGCATCAATGGGGCCAGGAGGCCGAGGCCGCCGTGGAGACGGCCCGCCAGAGAGTCGCTTCCCTTCTGGGTTGCCTCCCTGAGGAAATCCTATTCACCAGCGGCGCTACGGAATCCAATAACTTGGGCTTGCGAGGGCTTGCCCGCAGCCAACTGAGAACAAAGGGAAAGCAACATCTTCTCACCACTCCCGTTGAGCACCCTTCGGTCCTAAACACGCTTAGAGATCTGGAGGCCCACGAAGGCTTCGAACTCGAGCTGCTGCCAATCGATGCCTATGGCCGAGTTTTACCCGATGATGTCGCAACGCGCCTCCGCCCAGAAACAGCCCTCGTATCGATTATTTATGCCAGCAACGAGATTGGCAGCGTGAATCCCATTGCTGAAATCGGCGAAGTGTGTCGGCAGGCAAGCGTCCCATTCCATACCGATGCGGTTCAGGCAGTCAATTACTTGCCCATGGATGTCAACGCCCTGCAAGTGGATTTGCTGCCTCTAAGCGCGCATAAGTTCTATGGCCCAAAAGGCATCGGGATCCTTTACCACCGGAATGACCTCGGGCTTGAGGCCGTGCAGACCGGCGGCGGCCAAGAGCGCCAGCTTCGCGCCGGCACTCATAATGTGCCCTCGATTGTGGGACTCGCCCATGCCTTATCCCTTGCCCGTGAGAGGAGTGAGGAGCATGCGACCCAATATCGGCAGTGGCGAGATCAAATCATCGCCGAAATTCTTGACCGGCTGACAGACGTCCGCCTTACAGGCCATCCGACGGCCCGCCTTCCGAATCACATTTCCTTCGCACTGCGGGCTGTCGACTCGAACGCGCTGCTGGCTGCGCTCGATCTGGCAGGGTTCGCCTGCTCTTCGGGCTCTGCCTGCAAAGCCGGCATGCCTGAGCCCTCACGCGTGCTCCAGGCCATCGGGCTTGATCCTGAGTGGAGCCTGGGAGCATTGCGGATCACGTTGGGTGCTTCGAATGATGAGGCCTCGATCAGGGATTTGATCGAGAGCCTGATTGAGATCGTTCCCCGCGTGCGGGCAACATCTGCGCAGGACCAGGGATGAGCAATCGAGTCATCGCCGTAGGTATGAGCGGCGGCGTGGATAGCTCCGTGGCCGCCGCCCTGCTCCAAGAGCATGGCGAGCAAATCATCGGCATCATGCTCCGCCTTTGGAGTGCAGGCCCCGAAACCGAAAATCGTTGCTGCACTCCTCGGGATGTCGCAAATGCACGCGCCGTGGCCGCGCAGCTTGGCATTCCCTTTCATGTTCTGGACGCACGTGAGGTGTTCAAGCAGTACGTTGTGGATAGCTTCGTCAATGGCTATGCGCATGGCATAACACCGAACCCCTGTCTGCAGTGCAATCGCTTTGTGCGCTGGGGCTTCTTGCTTGAGCAAGCCCAAGCCATCGGCGCCACTCATCTTGCCACAGGCCATTACGCGCGGCTGCAATCGCACGCAGACCGGCGACAGCTGCTACGGGCATGCGATCGCAGTAAGGACCAGTCCTACGTCTTGAGCGTGCTAACACAGCAGCAGCTATCCTGCACAATCTTGCCGCTTGGCGACTGGACCAAGCAGGATGTGCGGCGTTACGCTCGATCAAGAGGCTTTCCCTCCGCCCAACGCGAGGAAAGCCAGGACCTCTGCTTTCTGGGCGGCATGGATTACCGTGATTTCTTGCGCATCCAAAGGCCCCACTCCCTTGAGCCCGGGCCGATTGAAAATCTAGCGGGCGAAGTCTTGGGCACTCATCATGGGCTGGCAGCCTACACTATCGGCCAGCGTCGGGGCCTGGGAATCGCACACGCAGAACCGCTCTATGTCATCGAGAAGGATCTTCCCAGGAATACGCTGCTCGTGGGAGCTCGCAGTCAATTGGGCCGCAAGCAATTCCAGATTGGCGATACCCACTGGATTGCCGGCGAGCCCCCCGATCCTGGCGACCCTCTGCTCGTCAGAGTGCGCTATAAGGCCAGCGAGGTCGGTGCCAGGCTTATACCCTTGAACGGCGACCAGGTCGAAGTCCTGCTGGATCAAGCCCTCCCAGATATCACCCCGGGACAGCGAGCCGTCTTTTATCAAAACGAAATATGCCTTGGCGGAGGCACTATCCTACCATGACCATCCACGGATTGGCTTTGAGCGTTCTTGCCGCCCTCGCCCTGACATCTTTGGCGATCCTGATTCGCGGAGGGACTATGCGAAATTGGGCTGCGCTGGCGCTCTCGACCTGGGTTTCATTCCTCGCCGGTCACTTCTTCGGGGAGCTCGCTGGCTGGCATTTCTGGCGTCTTGGCTCGCTGAATTTCTTCCCCGCGCTCCTGGGAGCCGTTCTTGGCCTACTGATTTCCGGCGTGCTTCTGCGCCCTGTACTACGCGAAGGCTAATCCATCGCCCCCTATGCTATAATGGTATGCCCATGATGGAAGCAGCAACCACTCCCTCCAGCGAGAAAGACGAGCACGCGGACCTCGAGAGCCGGCAGGCTGAGCGACGCATGCGCGTCTGGGTGGGAATCGGAGTTGCCACCCTGGTGCTGCTGTTCATTGGCGTGGGTTTCGCAGTCGTCGCCATGATCCGTCATCCCGCGCAAACGGAAATCATACGCGACATTGTCATTATCTTTATGGCAGTCGAGTTTCTGATCATCGGTCTTGCGCTCATCTTGCTGATCTACCAGGTGGCGCGCCTTACAGACTTGCTGCGGAACGAGATCAAGCCAATACTCGATTCGACCAAGGACACAGTGGGAACTTTGCAGGGCACTACCCGCTTCTTAAGCGACCATCTTGTGCAACCGGTTGTGAAGGTCAATAGCTCTTTCGCTGCGATACGAAGGGTCATCGACCTAATTCGAATCCGACGCTCAGACGAGCGATAACCAGGAACCAAGGAGGAGGAACAATGTCAGAGAAAAATGGTGAGTTTGGCGCATTCGTAACCGGCTTCTTCATCGGGGGATTTGTGGGAGCAGCCGTCGCGCTGCTCATGGCTCCTCAGTCCGGCGAGGAGACCCGGGGCATGATTCGCGAAAAGAGCATCGAAATCAAGGATCAGGTCGAGCAATCCGTGTCGGAGACACGCGCCAAGGCCGAGGCTCTCGCCCAAGAGGCCAAAGAACGCGCCGAGGAGCTTCAGAAGCGCGGCCAAGTCATCCTTGAGGAGCAAAAATCCAAGATTGAGAAAGCCGTCGAAACCGGCAAGAAGGCCGCCAAGCGGAAACGTGACGAAATTGAGGGCGGAGCCGCCGAGGCCTAGTCGCAGCAGCTATGCAACTCATAACAACGCCAAAGCAGCGGGCTGCCGAAGGTAGGCAGCCCGCTCTCATTTCCTGCACCCTGACTTCTAGCTCAAATCTCCAATTCGGCGATGGCTTCCGCCAATGCATCCGCTACGTCTCCCGCCAGAACGCTGGCCACCGTTCCCAGGAGGTCCGCGGCCAATTCGCCCGCCCGGCCATGCAGGTACGCTCCAAGGACTGCAGCCTCGAAGGGTCCTAGACCCTGCCCCCGCAAGGCTGCGATCGCCCCAGCCAGGACATCTCCCGTGCCAGCTCGCGCAAGCGCCGGCGTGGCAAACGGCACCACCGCGGCCCTGCCTCCTGGCTCCGCAACCACGCTGAACGCCCCTTTGAGAACCACTACATGTCCCCACTTGGTGGCATATTCTCGAGCCTTTGCCACGCGATCGCTCTGAATTTCTGGGATCGAAAGCCCCGTCATGATGGCAAATTCGCCCGGGTGTGGGGTCAGCACGGCCGGCCTAGGCAACAGGCTCTCCCAGCCTTCGATATCTGCCAGGAGCTTCAAACCATCTGCGTCCACAACGCAAGGCGGCAAATGGACCTCGGGGCCGCCCTCATCCTCATGAATAAACCCGAGTCGGCCCCGGCCTTCGCCGCCGTCCCCGGTGAGCAAGGCCTTCATGAATTCCCGGGTGGGCTTTTCGAGTCCGAACCCTGGACCCAGCAGCATTGCGTTCGCATGGCCCAGTTGCCTGCGCAGAACCTCGGCGGCCGCCTCTTCGAAGACGCCCAGTTCATGCGGCAATAGCAACCATGTTGCTTCAGGCAAGAACGCCACGAGCTGGCTTTGGATTGGTGTCGGCACCGCAAGCGTGACCAATCCGGCACCGGCGCGATAGGCCCCCATCCCCGCCAGCCCAGCGGCTCCAGGGAAGTTCGCGGAGCCGGCGACGATCACGATCCTGCCGAAGGTTCCCTTGTGGGCATTGCGGGGCCGGCGCGGGAGCCATGCTTTCACCACCTCGGGAGTCGCCAGTTCAAGCGAAACCTCCCTATAGGGTTCCAGGTCCTCCGGAATACCAATATCGCCGACTTCCAGCGCGCCCACGGCTTCTGCAGCCGGGAACTGGAATAGCCCAGGTTTGGCAGCAGCCAGCGTCACAGTCAGGTCGGCTTCCAGATAGGGATCATCGATCTCGCCCGTGTCGCAATCCAGGCCGGAGGGGCAATCAACCGCTACGATTACCGGTCGCGTCTGCCTTTGCTCAATCGTCTTTCTCGTGAGGTCTATCACCTCCTTGATCACCCCCCGCAATGGGGGTCGTGCGCCCGTTCCCAATAGCGCATCCACAACCAAATCTGCCGATTCGAGGCTCTTTCGCAGCACGCGCCAGCGATTGTCCTCCCCCGCCCGAACCACGAGTGCCCCACCTTCTATAACCCGCGCCAGGTTAGCATCCTCTTGCTCGGATCTCTCGCTTGTCAGATAGATCACAACTTGCGCCGCGGCCTGCATTAGATGGTGGCCCACGACCAATCCGTCTCCGCCGTTGTTCCCTGGCCCAACGAGAATGACAGCCCGCCAACCGGCTATCTCTGGCCAGCGGCGCAGTATCGCATCCGCCACAGCCTGGCCGGCGTTTTCCATCATCTGGTCGTAGCTGAGGCCAGACGCATCGGCAGCGCGCTCAATCGCTCGCATTTGTTCCACAGTCACAATCTTCGCCAACGGTATCTCCTCCTACATATGGATCATGGAGTCCAGCTTTCGCTCTGAAGGCCCAACCTTCGAAGCGTGTCGCCAGTGGGCATGCCCGATCTTGCCTCCCAACCACGAACATGATAATACGCCTCGAGCATCTCATCGAAAGGCGGCACGAAGCCAGCCGCCCCTCCATCTTCAAGCGGTCGGGTGAGCGGGGCGGGATACGAATCCTCGCCGGGCACAGCCCCCAGCTTGCCATTGATCAGACGCTTGAGATGCCAGGACCGCTCGC
Organism: uncultured Anaerolineaceae bacterium; assembly: GCA_964492745.1. Lineage (GTDB taxonomy): Bacteria > Chloroflexota > Anaerolineae > Anaerolineales > E44-bin32 > E44-bin32. The sequence continues at coordinate 17,027 of CAZBLT010000001.1, read as the reverse complement.
CGATCTCAATCAACGCCTCCAGTGTATAGTCAAAACCGGTGGCGCTGTTAACCAGTTTCCGGATATCCTCCGCGGGAACGTTGGCGAAGATGCACATTACCAGGTTGTTCAGCAAGCTCACCCAATCTTGCTGCCTGGCCACATTCGCTGCGATCTCTGCCCCCCCGCGCCGGTCCGATAAGCCCACCCCAACTTCTTCTCGTGTTTGCCCAAGTTCGACCAGGTAATAGGGACCCTGATTGTGGCAGGCCCCGCGGGGCGAGGTTGCATACACCAGGGCCATGCCCGCGCTGCCTCGCGGGTCGTGATAGGCCAACTCGAGCCCCTTCACCTCGACCGCAGTCTCTGGAGCCCCTGCCTTCTCGGCCAGCGCCCGGGCGCCATTCTCCAGCCATGCGCCCAACCCTTGGCCATGCGCCAGCGAGTGGATCAGCTTCTCTACAGCTTGGGCATCGCCCCAGTGAAGGTCCAGCGCACGCCAATCATCCCCATCCAGCACGCCATCCTCCACCAGGGCCATGGCCAGCCCCAAGGTGTTGGAGACCGAGATCGTATCCATGCCATATCGATCGCAGAGCTCCGCCAGTCGCGTGATGGCCGCCAGATCGGTGATGCCCAGGTTGGGCCCGAAACCCACAATGGACTCGTATTCAGGCCCCTTACGCTCCTCGCCATCCTCGAGCTTGACTTTCCGGCCACAGGCAATCACGCATCCATGACAAGCGCTAACGCCGGCGAGGATGGTCTCGGCCATGGTTGGACCCGAGATCGCCTCAACACCCGCCACTGTCCCCGCGCGGAAATATCGCTTGGGCATCACCCCGAAATAATCGAACACATCCGATCCGCTTCCCGTTCCAAAATCTCGCAATCCCTGGCTCATGAGATCGCTGCGGAGCTCATGGTTGATCCTGCTCCGCAGTTTGGCATAGGCATCATGGTCTGCGATAGGTATCCGCTGCTTTCCGCTCGCTGCGATCGCTTTGAGGTTCTTCGAGCCCATCAGCGCGCCCATACCGGCACGGCCTGCCACCCTGCCATGATCCCCCAGGATCAGACCGAATGGCAGCCGCCGCTCGCCTGCCAATCCGATGCAAACAATATGTCCTGCCTCCGGCCCCAGCTCATTTCGAATGGCAGCCTGGGTTTCATACGTGTCCATGATCCCCCAAAGATGTCGTGCGTCGCGCAGTTCGAGATCGCCGTCACAAATCCACAGATAGCTAGGAGCGGAAGCCACGCCTCGCAGCAGGAGCGCATCGACCCCCGCGAGGCGCAATGCAACCCCGAAGGACCCGCCAGCGTTCGATTCCGCCCAGTAGCCGGTCGCAGGAGATTTCCCGCAGACAACATAGCGGCCGACAGCGGGACCCGCCGTCCCCGTCAGCGGGCCCGTGGCAAAGAGCAACGGGGCCTCAGGACTGAACGGATCCAGATCGGGCTTGAGGTCTCCAGCCAGCAGAGCGGCCGCCAGGCCAGCCCCGCCCAGGAATGCCCGTCTCGTCTCCTCGGGGATCACACGGCGAATTCGCTCACCCGTGCTCAGGTCCACTTCAAGCAATCGGTAGAATGGTTGCCCCATTTTTGTCTCCGCGTCCATTCGTGAGCCGAATCCTCAAGAAGCCTTATTCTTCGGCGGGATCAGGCTCATGGCATATTCCGCCAACGCAGTGAGCGTGAGGCTGGGATTCAAGCCCGGGTTCGCGGGGATGATGCTGCCATCAACGATGTAGAGTCCTGGATAGCCATGGACTTCGAAGCGCAGATCGACTACGCCTTCGCCGGCATGACGCCCCATAGGGCTGCCTCCGAGAATATGAGCCGTGATGGGCGCATTCAACAGGCCTTCGACGATATTCCCCACAGGCAAGCCACCCAGTTTTCCTGCCATGGCTCGGGCGACTTCGTGACCGATCGGGATCTCTCCTGGAACAGGCCTCTCCACTTCCCGGCTTGACCTCAGCCCCAGGCGGAACAGGGTTTCTGGGCCGCGGCCGAGTCCAACGCGCAGGATGTTGTCCTCGGTCTGCATGACGAGCAGCCCGAATGTCCGGTGCCCCCAGCCAGGGCTTAGTTTCGCTTCCAACGTAGCAATCGGATGCCGCAGTATTTCGGCAAGAAGCCGCAGCGCCCGCCTCCCCACCCCCGTCTCCCCGGCCTCGAAGAGAGGCGCTCCCAGCAAACGATACATAAAGGATGATCCCCTAGGAAAGCGGAAGGGTTCTATATGCGTGACCTCATCCGCCTGGAAGACCGATCCGATTGCCAGTCCCTCCGTGTGATCGCAATCCGGGTCGGGATCCGTCACGCCCAGCAGCGCCTCGCTGTTCGTGCGGACGTTTTCTCCCAAGCGCGCCGAGAGATTCGGGAGCGATTTCAGCCGGTCCCGGCACTGAAACAGAAGCTTCAAGGTCCCCACCACGCCTGCTGCCACCACTATATTTCGAGCCAGGACCATCCCCCTCGGCCTGCCAAGAGCGCTGGTGGCCCTGCGGTATTCGATGCGATAACGCATGCCCCCGCTGGTCGGCTCTGCGAGCGGCCAGATGCCTGTCACTTCCAATTCCGGCCAAATCTCCGCGCCCCACTTCTCGGCGAAGTGCAGGTAATTCTTCGGCAGGGTGTTCTTGGCGTTGAAGCGGCAGCCGATCATGCAGCCGCCACAAAGCGTGCACCCCGAACGGACCGGCCCATTCCCACCGAAATACGGGTCGGGATGCTCAACTCCCGGGTCACCGAAGTACACTCCGACATCCACAGGTGCGAAGGTATCTCCCCGGCCCATCTCCCCGGCAACTCTCCGTATGAGCTCATCGGCCGGGGTCAGATGCGGATTGCGACTGCGGCCGAGCATGCGCTTGGCCTGCTCCAGGTGTGGCTTCAGCAGGCTGCGCCAATCTGCGAGGTCCCGCCACGCAGGCGACTGGAACATCTTGTCATCGGGTTCGACAAGGACGTTGGCGTAACCGAGGCTGCCGCCCCCCACGCCACTCCAATGGAGCGCCAGCACATCCCGGAAGAACGTCAATTGGAGAAAGCCAAAGCACCGCAGGGCAGGTAGCCAAAGGTAGTTCCACAGCTCCCAATTGCTGCGGGGGAAATCCTCATCGCGGTAGCGGCGGCCCCGCTCGAGCACTGCCACTCGATAGCCTTTCTCAGACAGCCGCATCGCGGAGACGCTGCCACCGAAGCCCGAGCCGATGATGACGAAATCGTAGTTTGCAGAATCTCCTGGGATGGTCATGTCATGACCTTCCGTTGGCAATCACGGTCATGTCCATCTTCCTAGACGGCTTGCTCGCCAAAGACGGTCACGTCGAAGTAGACCCCAACCAGTATCTGCTCGATGGGCGCAAGTCGATCTAGCTCGGTACGCTCAAAACAAGACACGATATCTTCAACCTGATCTGCGTCCCAGAGGCAATAGAGCCGGTCTTCTTCGGGAGAGTAAAAGGTTCCCCGCCAATGGGTCGCGCCGCTTGTCTTCCTCCAAATGCTCTCCCAAAGCCCCAACCATTCCTCCTGCGTCTTGGGATATTCGCGGACTTCATGGATGACCAGATAGCTAGCCATTGCAAGCTCCTCTCAGCCTCGTTGGCCTCGGATATCCTCAGCGGGCGCCGAATTATGAAAGGGGGATCTCCCGGCAGCAACGGACGAACTCAAGCACCGTGGGCACGTTCCGCAGCATATAGGCGAGATTTCCCTCCACGCGCAGGCGGCGCGTGAGCATCGCTTGCATCGGATCGAGTTCTCCTTGGAAGATCTTCAGGATGTTCGATAGCGAAGCATGTAGGATAAAGGCAGCCTCCGGCGGCTTCTCATCCCCGGACAGGATGCGGGCCTGCCGACAGCAGCCATGCCAGAGATCGAGATAAATCCGTGAGGGGAGACTGGCTGGGTGATCCACAATATCATCCTCAATCTCGACGATCATATCCCCCTCCCAGTTCTTAGCCACTTGCGCATAGCGCTCATCGCTGTTGAGTTTGGCCGCCAGGGCATCAACCCACTCCGGCGTCGGGAACGTGGTTGCCATGCTCACTCCTTGCGCCTATCAGATCGGACATTAGGGATTATCCGCTTAATCACGCTCATATGTCAAAACTGCGTTGACAGTGTTGCAGGCCGTCGGTTACACTGACTCACATTCTGGAGATACGAAATGATGCTCATCAGCCGCGAGCAACTCGAGGATTGGGAGGACCAGCAATTGGCTCCCTATGGATTTCGGAGCCGGGGCTCGCGCGGCCGCGCCTACCCCGAGGATGAGCCCGCATATCGCACGCTCTTCCAGCGCGATCGCGACCGCATTCTGCATACAACGGCCTTCAGGCGCCTGGAATACAAGACCCAGGTTTTCGTGATTACCGAGGGCGATTACTATCGCACCCGCCTTACGCACACGCTCGAAGTCGCCCAAATCGGACGCACGCTCGCGAGGGCCCTGGGCGCAAACGAGGACCTGGTTGAGGCAATTTGTCTTGCGCATGATCTCGGCCATACACCATTCGGCCACGCAGGGGAGCGGGCGCTGGCGCGCTTGATGAAAGATCACGGGGGTTTCAACCACAACACCCAATCATTGCGCATCGTCACCCAGCTCGAGCGGCGATACCCGGATTTCCCCGGCCTGAATCTCACCTGGGAGGTCCGCGAAGGCATCATCAAGCACGAAACCGAGTACGATGCTTCCGACGCCGCCGACTATGACCCCGAGAAGCGTGGTCATCTCGAGGCCCAGATTGCCAACGCCGCGGATGAGACCGCGTACACAGCCCACGATCTAGATGACGGCCTGCGCTCGGCCCTGATCCATCCAGCCGACTTGAAATCTTTGGACTTATGGCAGGCCGTCGCCGATAGGATCGGCTGGGAGGGGGAGCCGCTCACCGAGCTGGACCGCCATCGCCTGATTCGAGGGCTGATTGGCCTGCTTGTTTCGGACATCCTTCAGGCAACCTCTCAAGCAATCCAGAATTCTGGCGCAACATCGCCGGAAGACATCCAGCGTCTGCCTGCGAATGTGGTCCAGGCCTCGCCCCAAATGCAGGGCATGAACCGCGAGCTAAAGGCATTCCTTTATGAGAACATGTATCGTCACTACCGCGTCTATCGCATGCAGGTAAAGGCCGAGCGAATCCTGGAAGACCTGTTCAAGGCCTACACCAGCACGCCCCAAATCCTTCCCCGCGCCATCCAGGAGAAGGCCAAAAGAAGCGATCTCCTTAGCGTTGTTTGTGACTATATCGCAGGCATGACCGATCGATTTGCACTTGCAGAACACAGCCGTCTTTTTGATCCCCAAGTGTCACTTTGATGAAGGCAGGGTAGCAGGCAATGTCAGAGAACAGAGATTTGTATCTCACGCCAGAAGGCGCGGAAAAGCTTAAGACAGAGCTTGAGCACCTCATTCAGGTTAGGCGGCCGGAATTGGCGCGACGGCTGCGGCATGCTATTTCGCAAGGCGACCTGAGCGAAAATGCCGATTACATAACCGCCAAGGAGGAGCAGGCCTTTCTCGAGGGCAAGATCCAAGAGCTGCAGGTCCTGCTAAGGGAAGCCCGCATCGTCGAGAATGTGAACAATGGCGTTGTGAACCTTGGAAGCCGCGTGAGATTGCGCTTTGAACCTGATGGTGAGGTGGTAACTTACACCCTAGTCGGCCTCAAGGAGGCCAATCCGCGGCAGGGAAAGATCTCGCACGAATCCCCGATTGGGCAGGCACTTATCGGGCTGAGAGCTGGGCAGACCGGCACAGCCGAAACCCCCGCGGGGAGGATCCATTTCGAAATTCTGGACGTCTCCTAGCGGCCCGACGGGTTCTTGGCCGCCACTAAACCTAATCGGAAAACGCGTATCGGGGCTGCCCTTTCGGGACAGCCCCGATGCCTTTGCTGAGTTCGCGATCGCGAGGACGGTCAGGCCGTCTTTGCCCGGGCCTTGATTTCGATCGTCATCCGATCGAAGAAACTCTCGGCCGGCAAGGCGCCTTCCCCGTAGCTCATGTCGACGATGCGCGCCTCCACCTGGAGGCTGGCGGTGTCCAGCGTAAGGGTCTCACCGCTCTCGGCAAGGATCAAGTCGCCTTTGGCTGCCAGCCGGCTGCGGGTCTCTTCGTCCTTGAAGGCATAACTGGAAAGCAGAATCTTCGTCACCGTCTGGATATCGTTCTTATCAAAGAGCCAAACCTCAAAGGCTGAGACCTTCTTGGGCTCGCCCACCCCAATCACATCGGCGATCCCCACGCCACACTCACCGAGGAAATCTCCAGTGGCGGGGCTCTCTATGCTGAAGGAATCATCATAGAGATCGTCGCCAATGGTGTACGTCGTTCGGAAGGTCGCGAGCGGCTCCTCTTCTACCGCCACGATGGGCTCGGCCACGTGCGGGGCAGCCTCGTATTCGGCCTCTTCCACAGAGTCAAAGTCCATCCCCAGGCCTGTCTCGCGCGCCTCAAGGCGCCGCCGCAGAAGCAGTGCGATCCCAAGTAAGGCGCCTAGCAGCAGAGTGGCTCCACATACCGGCAGGATGTATCGAGCTGCGGAAGGGCGGGTCGCAGGCACCGCCTCCTCCGCCTCTTCTTCGGCGGGGACGGAGGGTGTTTCGGCCTCGTCTGGAACGCTGATCTCGGGGGCTTCGATCGCCACCAGCGCCTGGAACTTCTGCAGAGCGCTTGCGCTTATTTCTCCCGGGTCGGCCGCCACTCGTTCCAGCGTTTCATCTCCGAATTCGCCAAGCGCCTCGAAACGACGCATCGCTAGCTCTGGGTCGAGGTTGGCATCGTAAGATTCGATCACCATACGCAGATAATCGACGCGCAGGTCCTCCCGCAATTGCGCGGGCTCACCGTTTATCCACTCGACGGGATTGATCACCCAGGCGTAGAGCAGACCCAAAGCGATTCCCGCGATGAGCGCCGCCGCAACCAGAACGGACTTCTTCTCGAAATAGGCCTTTATGGTTTCCATCGCCCTCGCTCCTCGAAAGCAGCAAGCTTCTCCACTGAAGCTGCCGCGCGCTGCACACGGCCGGATGATTGTAGACCGTGTGAAATGGTTCGGCAATGGCCTAGGGTGCAGTTTTTATGCCAGGTCGGCCGGTTCGCCCTCGATATCGCTAAGATCCAGAACATGGCCGCATTTAATGCACGCGGCATGGTTCTTGTTTTCCGCCACAAGCAAGCCCCCACACTGCGGGCATGCCTTGGGCAGAGGGCGTTTCCAGGAGGTGAATTCGCACTCGGGGTAATTGGCACAGCCATAGAAGATCCGGCCCCCGCGCGTCCGCCGCCGGACCAGGTCGCCCCCATCCAATGGGCAGGAGACGCCAATCTTGTCCAAAATGGGCTCTGTATAGCGGCATGCAGGAAAGCTTGAGCAGCCGATGAAGGGGCCATAGCGCCCCTGTCTCATGACCAGAGGGCTTCCGCATTCCGGACACGACCGGCCGATCTCCTCCGGTTCTGCACGCATTTCCGGCATCTCCTCGGCCGCCTTGGCGAGCTGCTCCGCAAAGGGGCCGTAGAAGCTGCGCACAACATCGACCCAATGACGCTTCCCGGAGGCAATCTCGTCTAGCTCGGCCTCCATTTCCGCCGTAAAACCCAAGTCCACAATGTTAGGGAAGTGCTCCATCAGCAGATCCGCAACCAGTTCCCCAACCTCAGTGGGAACCAACCGGCGGTCTTGCCGCTTCACATATCCCCGCTGGCGCAGCGTTGAGATCGTCGGCGCATAGGTCGACGGCCTTCCGATACCATGTTCCTCCATCGCCCGGATAAGCGATGCATCAGTGTAGCGCGGTGGAGGTTGTGTGAAGTGCTGCTCCGGGTGCAGCTCAACCAAGTCAAGTCGATCGCCCTTCTCCAAGTCGGGCAGCTTGATAGCCTCATTGTTCCCGTCCCCCTCGCCGTTTTCAGCAAGTTTGCTTTCCTGATAGACCTCGAGATAGCCTGGAAAGCGGAGCGCCGAAGTCGATGCGCGGAACAGATAGCCATGATTCAATGAGCGCCCTTCGACCTCCAGCACCAGAGTGTCGTACACAGCGGGATTCATCTGCGAGGCCACAAAGCGACGCCAGATCAGATCGTAAAGGCGGTATTGGTCTCTATTCAGATATTTCTTGAGCGACGCAGGTGTGCGCCGAACAGAGGCAGGGCGGATGGCCTCGTGTGCTTCCTGGGCGCCCCGCACTCGCGCGGCATAGCGCACCGCTTTTGCAGGCAGGAACGCGGAGCCAAATTGCGCTCCGATCAGATCGCGCACCTCGGCAAGGGCTTGCTCGGATACTTGCGTCGAATCCGTGCGCATATAGGTGATGAGGCCCGTAGGCGAGCCATCCTCTCCTAGGTCTACGCCCTCATAGAGCTGCTGGGCGATGGCCATGGTCCGCCGAGCCGTGAAGCCGAAGCGACGCGAGGCCGTCTGCTGCATCGTGCTGGTTGTGAAGGGTGCCGCTGGCTTCCGGATCCGCCTGCCTCGCCGAACGTCGGAGACCTCGAAGCTTCCATCCCTGAGATCCGCTACCAACGACTGGACGCTCCCCTCATCGGGCAAATCGGCCTTGCGCCCGTCCACCTTCATCAACTTTGCACGAAAGGAAGGGGGCTTCTCTGGATGCCGGAACTCTCCATCGAGGCTCCAGTACTCCTGGGGGACGAAGCCGCGAATCTCGCGCTCGCGCTCGACGAGCATGCGCAGGGCCACGGACTGCACTCTGCCGGCTGAGAGCCTTCCGCGAACCTTGCGCCATAGAAGAGGGCTCAGCTTGTAGCCAACGAGACGGTCCAGGATCCGGCGCGCCTGCTGAGCGTCGACCAAGTCCATATCCAGCCGGCGGGGATGTTCGAAAGCTTCATTCACGGCGGGCGTCGTGATCTCGTGGAAGACCACTCGTTTCGCTCGTTCGGCCTCGATGTCTGCGGCTTCCATCAGGTGCCAGGCTATCGCCTCGCCCTCGCGGTCGGGATCCGTCGCAAGATAGACTTCCTCTGCCTTCGCAGCCTCGGCTTTCAGCGCCTTGACCACCTCCCGTTTCTCATTTGGCACACGATAGCTTGGCTTGAAATCATGTTCCACATCCACAGAAAGCCTTGACCGCAGCAGGTCCCGCACATGCCCGACAGAAGCCTTGACAGCAAAGCCCTCCCCTAGAATTCGGCCAACGGTGCGGGCTTTGGCGGGAGATTCGACGATGACCAGCTTGCCCTTCCGCTGGGCGGGCTTCCCACGGCGCTTCTTGGCTCTCTGGGATTCCGCCGGCGGCTCAAGGCCCTCATGCTCCGGCGTGCGACCCATGCGGTACAGCTTTGTGCCGCAAACCGGGCACTTTCCTTTCGTTGCCGGAACACCTGATGAAGTAAAGGTTGGCTCTGATTCCGCAATCTCACGCTTCTGCTTGCAACGCACACAATAGGCTTCCACAAACCTGCTCCCAACGGCTACAGGAGGTCATCCATCCCGCCGCGCTTCAGCAACCCGACCAGCTCTTTGACTCGATGAGCCTTTTGGCGCTTACAAACAAGGAGTGCATCCCCCGTATCCACAACGACCAGATCCTTGACATCGAGCAAGGCCACCAATTTGCGGGCGTCGCCCACATCCAGCACAATGAAATTGCCGCTGCCCCCCTCGATAAGCCCCTCTCCTCCGATGGTCAGGTTCCCCTGGGGATCCTTCTCGAGGATATCAAAGAGACGGCCCCAGTCTCCAACGTCTGTCCATCCCAGGTCATCGGCGGGGATGACGAGCACATCGCGCGCGCCTTCCATGATCCCATAATCGACCGTGACCGTCTCCAGCCCTCCCCAGACCTGCCGGATGATCTCTTGCTCGTCATCTTTGCCCAGCGCCGCTCGAATCGCCCCCAGTCCTCGATGCAGCGCTGGCATCTGAAGGGCGATCTCATCCAAAATCGCCTGCGCCCGCCAGATGAACATGCCTGAATTCCAGCTATACTCTCCGCTTGCGATATATGCCTCTGCCGTCTCGGGAGAGGGCTTCTCTTGAAAAGACCGCACGCGAAATGCCTGGAAGCCGCGATGCTGAGCCTCAGGCGCTCCACGGCGTATGTATCCATACCCGGGGTCTGGCCGGCTGGGTGTGATGCCCAGGGTGATCAAGCTACCCTGCATCGCGGCATCGTGCGCCGCGAGCAGGACTTCCCGGAAGCGATGCGTATTGCCGATGTAGTGATCTGCAGTCAGACAGGCCATGACGGCTTCCGGATCCCTTTGCATGAGATGGACAGCGGCCAGTCCAATTGCCGATGCGGTGCCCCTGGGCGCCGGCTCGAGAATGAAGTTGGCTTCTGGGACCTCTGGCGCTTGCTCCCGGAGTAGCCCCATCTGATCCTCGACGGTCAAGATGAGAATGCGCTCCGGCGGAATAATGGGCAGAACGCGGTCGACGGCCATACGGAAGAGGCTGCGATCGCCAAAAAGGGCCAGCGATTGCTTCGGCCTTCGTCTTCGAGAGAGCGGCCACAGGCGGGTGCCGCCGCCACCGGCCATGATGGCCGCATAGAAGTGATCCGTCATCATTCTTAATCCACCCGGTAGGGCAGGCCCGCTTCGCGCAGGCGCACATAATGCATCCCGCCGATCTGCCGGACCCGTCCTTTCAATTCCAGCATCGCCAGCCCTGCATTCACCTGCGCTGAGGTCAGTTGCGAGCGTGCCCGGATTTCATCGACATGCAGGGGGTCACGCCCCAAGATTTCCAGCAATGTCCGCTCGACATCGTCTTCCGGAAGGGTTTCGCTGGCTTCCGTTTGTACCGCCATCATCTCGAGATTCAGGATCTCCAACGCATCTTGCACACCGAGCCAAGGGTGTGCCCCCGCTTGAATCAGGGCGTTGGTCCCCCGGCTCGACCGCCTGGTGATATCCCCGGGGACTGCGAAGACCTCGCGTCCCTGATCGACCGCAAAATCGGCGGTGATGAGTGCCCCGCTCGATTCGCCTGCCTCCACAATCACCACAGCCATCGAGAGGCCGCTTATGATGCGGTTCCGGGGTGGAAAATTGCGGCCCTCCGGCTTCGTTCCCAGTGCATAATCACTGATCACCGCTCCCTGGCGGGCGATCTTGGCTGCCAGGCCGCGATGCTCCGGCGGATAGATCACATCCAGCCCGGATCCCAGCACAGCCACAGTTCGCCCTCCGGCTTCCAGCGCGGCCCGGTGCGCGATTCCGTCTATCCCCCGCGCCAGCCCCGATATGACCGTTAGGCCGCTGGCTGCCAGCTCCCGGCCGATCTCCCCCGCCACCGATCGCCCATAGCGGCTTGGGCGCCGTGTTCCCACCACGGCAACCGCCCATCTGTCAGCCTCGGCAATCTCTCCCCAAAGGTAGAGCACAGGCGGCGGCGCATCGACTTCGAGGAGCCGGATGGGATAGGCTTCGTCCTCAATTGTGAGGACCCTGAAACCCAAGCGATCGATCCGCTGCAATTCCTCGTCCAGATCCAGGCGCTGCCGTGTCTCGATCAGGGCTTCGATGGTCTTGGGCCCCAGCCCTGCCCGGGCATACTCGTCCGCAGTCGCATGCCAGGCGGTCCCCAGGTCCCCAAAGAAGCGGCGCAGCAGACTTATCCGCGCTGCACCGATGCCGTGAACACAACTGAAACCCACCCAATATCGCAAGGCGTCCCCCATTTTCCCCCTCCTGCTGGAGACGATGTAGCCCGCTATGGCCGGCTGAGAATACCACAGCGATTCCGCGGGTGTCAAGCAAGCACCTCCGCCCAGTCCTTCGCACCAAGGCGGAGATCCTGTTTGAACCCGGTGCAAGAATAAGATGTTAGAATTCCTTCGCCTGAAGCATTCCAGCCCGCGGGCAGAGCCATCAGCGAGCCAAAAGGCCGGTGCACATCGCGGCCCTCCGGAGCCCTTGCGGCGCAAGCCAGCATCTCTCAATACATCAGAGGCATGCCTTATGCCCATGCAAACTCCCACACCGACCACCCTAGATTGGGGCAAACTGGCGCAGGCCGGCCGCCTGAGGGGATTATGGCGTTTAACTCGGGGATACCGCCTAATCTACGGCATTGCAGTTGCCGGTCTAGGCCTGAGCGCGTTGGCTCGAACCGGGACCTACTCGTGGCTTCGGCGTTTAGTGGACACCATTCTCCCTTCATCGCCTTCGGCCGCCACTCTATTCGGTGCCGGTCTTGTCTTCGTGGGAATTGCCGCCCTCCAGGGCGGCTTTTCCTTCTTGAGCGGGGCCTTGGCAGCACGAACCTCAGAAGGCGTGGCCCTGCGCCTTCGCGAACACCTCTTCGATTATATCCAGCGTCTGCCTTTCAAGTACCACGACCACACGCCCACCGGCGAGCTTATCCAGCGCTGCACCTCAGATGTGGATGCGCTCAGGCGCTTCTTTGCAGACCATTTGGTGGGCGTGGGCCGCATCTTGCTGCTCTTTGGCGCAAACTTCACGGCCATTGCTTCCATCCACGCCGGCTTGGCTTGGCGGTCCGTCTTAGCAGTGCCTGCGATCGTGCTGCTGTCTTACTTCTTCTTCCGCAGGGTGTACACCGCCTATGAGGCCTATCAGCAGCAGGAAGCCATCCTATCGACCGTTCTTCATGAGAATCTCAGCGCCATACGCGTCGTCAAGGCCTTTGGCCGCCAAGCATTCGAGCGCGACAAGTTCGAGCGCGAGAACTGGGAAAAGTTTCAGCGCGGCCGGCACCTGCTTACGATGCATTCGCTCTTCTGGCCAGCGTCGGACACCTTGGCAAACCTTCAATTCTTGGCAGGGCTTTTTCTGGGAGCACGTTACGTCATCGCGGGCAGCCTGAGCCTCGGTTCCTACTTGGCTTACGCGGGCATGCTCATCTGGATCATCTGGCCGATGCGAAACCTCGGCCGGCTGATTGTTCATGCATCCATGGGATTGGTCTCCTTTGGCCGCCTGCTTGAGGTCCTTCGGGAGCCGCAGGAACCTCTTTCTGAAGGACATCACCCTTCTCCGGATCACCTGAGGGGGGAGATCGTATTTGACCGCGTCGGCTTCGCCTATAATGGCGGGCCGCCGATTCTGCAGGACATCAGCTTCCGTGTAGAGCCTGGCGAGGTAGTAGCTCTATTGGGTCCGACAGGCTCGGGCAAGAGCAGCTTGGTCCATCTGCTGCCCCGGTTCTATGACTACACGCAGGGAAGCCTTAGGCTTGACGGACGTGAATTGCAATCCTATTCGCGTGCCTTTCTGCGCAGTCAGATTGGGATCGTCGAGCAAGAGCCATCGCTCTTCTCCAGAAGCATTCGCGAGAATATCGCCCTGGGTGTAGACCGCGAGGTTACTTTGGAGGAGATCGAGACTGCCGCCCGCGCCGCCGCCATCCATGAAGCCATCCTGTCCTTCCCGGATGGCTACGATACGATCATCGGGGAGCGAGGGGTCACACTTTCCGGAGGGCAGAAGCAAAGGGTGGCGATCGCGCGCGTGCTGCTGAAAGACCCCCGCATCCTGATTCTGGATGACTCGACCTCATCGGTGGATTTGATCACGGAGGCCGAGATAAGGAGCGCGCTGGAAAGACTCATGCGGGGGAGAACCACTTTCATCATCGCCCATCGCGTTCAAAGCCTGATGACCGCTGATCAGATTCTCGTCCTGCAGGCTGGCAAGATTACGCAGCAAGGCAAACATGAAGATCTCATCCGGCAGGATGGCATCTATCGTCGCATCTACGAAGCCCAGACTCGTATTGAGGCCGCGCTCGAGCAGGAGCTCACCCATGACGCGGGCTAGCTTTCAAGAGGAAGAGTTCGAGACCCAATTCAACGGGCGCACCATCGCCCGGATCCTGGGGCTTACGCGGCCGCATTGGCCATGGTTGATTGGTTTCCTGATCTGCATCGGCCTCGTATCTACCTTGGATTCCTATTTCACGTATCTTGGCAAACGCATCATCGACGAGGGGATTCTGCCTGCCGATGTCCCTGCGCTAAACCGGATCATGATCCTCTACGGAGCGCTGACCATGATCCAGGTCGGCGGAGTCTTCGGATTCATCTATCTGGCAGGAATCCTGGGCGAGCGCGTGCAATACGACCTGCGCAAGCGCACATTCAACCACCTCCAGGAACTATCCCTCTCCTACTTCGACCGCACCCCCATCGGTTGGATCATGTCTCGCGTGACCTCCGATTCCGAGCGCATTGCAGACCTCGTGACCTGGAGCTTCCTCGACGTGACCTGGGCAGTCCTTAATATCGGTACGGCGATCTTCTTCATGCTGCGCATCCATACGACTTTGGCTTTGATCATAGTGGTGCTTATCCCGCTGCTCGTGATCGTCGCCGCGCAATTTAAGCGCCGCATCCTGATTCACTTCCGCCGCGTGCGCAAGGCCAATTCGCTCATCACGGCTGCCTATAACGAGCATATCTCTGGCGTTCGGGTCATCAAATCGCTCAATCGCGAGGCCCGCAGCCTGGAAGAGTTCCAGAACCTAACCTCCGAGATGTACCGCGCTGGTTATCGTGCAGCATGGCTCTCCGCGCTCTTCCTGCCGGTTGTGTTGTTCTTGAGCTCATTCGCCACGGGTGCCATCGCTTGGTATGGCGGATTGCAAATCAAGCTTGGCGGGCTGACGATCGGGGGGTTGCAGGCCTCATTACCTATATCACCCTGATGCTCTGGCCGATCCAGGATCTAGCGCGAGTATACGCAGAAATGCAGCGTGCCATTGCTTCAGCCGAGCGCGTCTTCTCGCTCATCGATTCGGTTCCAGAAGTACGAGACCGCCCTGGAGCCTATGATCCCGGCCATCTGCGCGGAGACATCCATTTCGAGCATGTGAGCTTCCACTATGGTGATGGCAAACCCATTCTCCAGGATTTCAATCTCCATGTCCGCCGCGGTGAAACAATTGCCCTTGTTGGCCCAACGGGCGGCGGCAAGACCACGATCGTTAACCTGGTGTGCCGCTTCTATGAGCCCAAAGGTGGGCGCATCACCATCGGTGGTCGCGACTATACGCAATTCTCGCTGGAGGCGATCCAATCCCGCATCGGGGTTGTGCTCCAAACACCCTATCTCTTCTCGGGGAGCATCCGCGAGAATATCCGTTACGGCCGCCTTAGCGCGACCGATGACGAAATCATCGCGGCAGCGCGAATCGCCGGCGCGGATGACTTCATTCGCGAGCTCAGGCAAGGCTACGACACAGAAGTTGGTGAGGACGGCATCTTGCTCTCAGTCGGGCAGAAGCAACTTATCAGCCTGGCGCGCGCAGTTCTAGCAGAGCCCGAAATTTTCATTATGGACGAGGCTACCAGCTCGGTCGATACCTTGACGGAGGCCCGTATTCAGAAGGGTATGGAGGCGCTCACACGTGCCTGCACCAGCTTCATCATCGCCCACCGTCTGTCGACCATCCGGCAAGCCGACCGCATATTGTTCATCGAAGGGGGGAAGATCGTGGAGTCAGGAAGCCATGCCGATCTGCTCCGTGCCCGTGGTCGCTATTACCGGCTGTATACAGAGCAATTCCTGCACGAGTTGGAGGTTGAGCTAAGCCCGCTGCATGGAAGCATAACACACACTGAAGCTTCCTAGGTCGAGCCCAATGGCGCCCAGTCCATATCCCGCACCGCACGCCTAGATCTGGAACTCGCCCGAATCGTAGAAAACTTCACCGTCCACGAGGATCTGCCCTCCATTCCGCATATTGCAGATCATATCCCAATGCACACTGCTCTCGTTGCGCGAGCCCGTCTCCGGATAGCCCGAGCCCAGGGCAAGATGGATCGTTCCGCCGATCTTCTCATCGAACAGAATGTTGCGGGAAAAGCGCTGAATGTGCTGGTTGGTCCCGATGGCGAACTCGCCGACATAGCGGGCACCCGCGTCCGTCTCGATGATCTGGTGCAGGAAATCCTGGCCCTTCGCGGCGCTGGCCTGCACCAAGCGGCCCTTCTCGAACCGAAGCTCGACCCCTTCCACCGAGCGACCATGGTAGATTGCGGGATAGCTAAAGCGGATCCAGCCCTCGACTGAATCCTCAACTGGGCCTGTATAGATTTCGCCATCAGGAAGGTTGATCTCTCCTGCGCAATTGACAAAGGATCTGCCTTCGATCGAAAACCGCAAATCAACCTCCGGCCCGCGCACTTCCACGTTGCGCTTGCCCTCGAGCCACTCGACCCAACGCTGTTGTCTCGAGTGGAAGCGCTGCCACTCCGCGATCGGATCAGGGCGATCGGCATAGCAGGCGCTGTAGGTGAAATCCTCGAATTCCCGCAGGCTCATCTCCGCTTCCTGCGCTAGCGCCGCCGTCGGAAAGAGCGTATAGACCCACCGCAGCTCACCGCTGGCATGCCTTCTCCTGAAGATCTCCCGCAAAGGTTGATTGCCATGGCTGCGCAGGATCTCCTTTGCTGGGTCGACGGCAGAAAGGCGTCGAGTATTGTCAGGTGCCTCAATTCGAATCCAGGCGTCCGAGCTTTCGAGCATCAGCTTCATAAAAGGATCTGGGCGCGAGAGCTGCGCATCGCTGGCCAGGCGGTAGAAAAGCGCGTCCTGTCCGGAGAGCCCAGGGCGCCCATAGGCATCGCGCACGAACGTGTAGGCATGAGCTCCCGCCGATATCGCTTCCTCATAGATTGCGTTCAGCAGCGGGATGGCCCCCTGCGGCCCAAAAAC
This sequence comes from uncultured Anaerolineaceae bacterium, assembly GCA_964492745.1. GTDB lineage: Bacteria > Chloroflexota > Anaerolineae > Anaerolineales > E44-bin32 > E44-bin32. The sequence goes on along the minus strand of CAZBLT010000001.1, from coordinate 370 downwards.
AGCCAACTGCTGCCCTTCTTGTACTTTTGTGGAATAGTGAATGAGAATGCTTGCTAGGCTTTGAAGGCGTGGATCTTGCATCATCCCGTCCCTTCGAATCAGATTAGCCTGGCCACCACTCGGCACAGGCAGCGGACTTCGCGCCCGGGCGACTCCCTTCAGTTGCCGCAGTATAGCCCGACTTCGCGCCCCGCGCGTGCCCGAGCGGTGAGCAAAAGGTCAGCGCCCGAGCAACCTCGGGCGCCTTGGCGGGGATGACGGGATTCGAACCCGCGGTCTCTGCCTTGACAGGGCAGCGTGTTAGGCCACTACACTACACCCCCGTAACGCATCGAAGTCTATCATAACGCTTCGCTGACGGTCAAGGATC